>LNEN01000155.1 GCA_001464155.1 Cytophagales bacterium Ga0077538
GCCGCGCAGCAATTCAAAATCGAAGAAGACACAGACTTCCGGAACAGCGGGCTTGCCCTCGATGGTCGCTCCGGCAATCTCTAAGGAAGTAATTAGATTTTCGCGTGCATCAGAACGCGGTTCGCTGATCGGCAATTGAGCACCCGTGAAGATCACTGGCTTACCCAAACCCTGCAACATAAAACTTAAAGCCGAAGCCGAGAAAGCCATGGTGTCGGTTCCGTGTAGAATGACAAAGCCATCATAAGCAGCATAATTGTCCACTACAATCTGGGCCATTACCTGCCAATGCTCAGGCTGAATATTAGATGAATCAATCGGCTTCTCGAAAGAGATGACGCTGAGTTCAAAACCTAAATTACGTAAGGTGGGCAAATGTTCGAGGATGTTAGAAAAATCAAAGGGAGCTAACGCGCCTTGTGCATTGCGCATCATCCCGAAAGTTCCTCCTGTATAAATAATGAGCACCTTCGCACGCGGTTTTCCCTGTAAGGAAGTATTGATATATGTCGTATTCAATTTCATAGCAAAAGAATGGATGTAGCTAATTATAAATTAAAGATAGTAATAGCGTTTTGAGTCGTTTGCCTTTTTACCTCCTCTATGGATACGTGCTTCACGTTGGCAATCTTCTCCACTACATACTGTAAATACGAAGGTTCATTGCGCTTCCCGCGAAAAGGAACGGGCGCCAGGTAAGGACTGTCCGTTT
Organism: Cytophagales bacterium Ga0077538; assembly: GCA_001464155.1. Taxonomy (GTDB): domain Bacteria; phylum Bacteroidota; class Bacteroidia; order Cytophagales; family Cyclobacteriaceae; genus Chryseotalea. The sequence continues at coordinate 713 of LNEN01000155.1, forward strand.
CCAACACGATATGCTTGAGATCCGTTACTTTCAACAAGTCATCCAACTCACCCTTTTTAAAAGTAGCCACACCTCCAATGCCCAAATGAAAGCCCAACTTAATGGCACGCTCGGCTTGTGCCAGTGTACCGGAGTAGCAATGAAAAACACCAGCCAGTTTTCCGTCTTGCAACTTCTCAATAAAGCCCAGTGCTTCTTCCGTACTTTCTCGGGAGTGAATCGATACGGGTAGTTTAAACTTCTTGGCGAAATTCAATTGCACTTCAAAAGCCTCTTGCTGCTCGGGCCACAAACTCTTGTCCCAGTACAAATCCGTACCGATCTCTCCTACTGCACAAAACTTCTTTTTCGAGAGCCACTCCTCCACCAGATACAAATCTTTTTCAAAACCTTTCTTTACATAGCACGGGTGCAGCCCCATCATGGGCACACATACAGCAGGATTTTTGCTTTCTAACTCCAACAAGTCATCAATAGTGGAGCTGTCGATATTCGGCATGAGTATTTTCTCTACTCCTTGCTGGCGGCAACGCTCCAACATGGCTTCGCGATCAGCTTTAAATTCTTCTAAGTAGATATGGGCGTGGGTATCAATCATGATTCGTAATTCGAGGGCGAAGTTAGAAGTTACAAGCCGGACAACAAATCAGAAAGTGGCTCTTCTGAAGCAGGGTGAACACTCCTTGAGAAGCCCTTAAATGATTTGGATGCTTCCAGGGCTTTTATCAAATCAAACTCTTCCTGTTTCATTGAAAAAGCAATATCTCTTTCGCTTAGTTGTTTGGCTAAATACTCCTGCTCTGTTTGTCCGGGCGTGGGGATGAAGATGGCCTTCTTCTCCAGGAAGTATAAATCCATAATCGTGGTGTAGCCGGAACGTGCCAGCACCAAGCTGGACGCTTCGAGGGCCGCCTGTAACTCATGCGAGGATAAATGATTGACATTCTCAACGTCTGCTAACGTTTCATTTGTGTTAGGTAAACCGCGAACTAGCAAAACCTTGCCGGTATATTCTTTCACTTGCTGTAAAACCAACTTCTCTAAGAGACTTCGTTGCGGCTCCGGACCAGAAAGTAAGACCAGTAAATCGTACTTCTTCGGTGCTGAAACTTCACGCTTATGAAAGCGCGAAAGCATACCGATGAATGTTACTTCTACGTCCGTAGTGTGTGTGAGCGCACCCGTTATCGGATTCGTTCTAAAGTCTGGCACCCAACAAACCTCAAACTTTCGAATCAGACGATGATTGAAATAATTAACCAAACCCTGCAGCCAACGCAAACCCGTTGGCATTTGCAGCGTAAGTTGGTGGGTGATGAAAATACTCTTGGCTTTTTGACTGTAACAACCGTAGCGATTATCGGAGAGTATAACATCAATTCCTTGCTCGGCCACCAACTTCTCTATGATAGTGTGCTCTTGTTGGATGACACGCAGGAAGTAAGGTGACTGCAAGAATACCTTCATCATCAGGGGCAAGGTAGCAGAGTAACGAGCCTGGTAAGAAGGCAATTCAAAAAAAGATAAATGAGGAAACTCCTGCTTTAACAAGGGCAAGGCCAAGCCACTGGTCGCTATGCATACCTCATGACCTTTATCTAACAAGAGACGAATGATCGAAATGCAACGTGTCGCATGACCGAGTCCCCAATCCAGCGGAGTTATTAGTATTCGCTTTTTCACACGAGTGCTTTAAAGGTGTACCCTTCCTTCAGGCACGTTTCAATAAAGCGTGGCAAGGCATAGCGCAAATTTCTTTCTGCTTTCAAGCTATCGTGAAAAACAATGATCGATCCATTACGCACAGCCTTCAAAGAACCCTTCAAACAATTCTCTGCTGAAAGAGCAGCATCATAATCACGCGTGAGTACATCCCACATCACAATGCGTTTATCCTTGATAGATTTGATTTGTTTGGGAGTGATTCGACCGTAGGGAGGACGGAAATAGTTGACAGTTGACAGTTGACAGTTGACAGTTATCGCTGAGTCACATTCTTGAATATTTTTTAAGTACGCATTCACCTGTGTTTGCCAACCCTTAAGGTGGTTGTAGGTGTGGTTGCCAATAGCGTGGCCTTCGTTAACAACTCGCTTAAAAATTTCTGGATGCTTGCGGATGTTATCGCCAATACAAAAAAAAGTAGCCTTGATGTTTTGTTTACTCAATTCCTTCAGTACAAATTCAGTCACCTGCGGAATAGGGCCATCGTCAAAAGTCAAATACAAGTCCTTCTTATCTGCCGGCATACGCCAGAGAAGTTTGGGATAGAGAAGGGGAAGTATGAAGGGAGTGCGGTGAACCATTAACTCAATTTGAAGATTTGGAAATTAGTCAATTTGAAGATTATCACACATTATATAATTTTCAAATTATCTGCATTTCAAATCACCTGATTATCCTACCCGACACGAGAGTATCGTAATATCATCATGATACGCGTTTCTTCCCTTGTGTGTATCGAGAGCAACGATCAGATCCTGGTGAATGGTACTTAAGTCCTTCACCATGTTTTCTTTCTTACCAAAATAGTCGAGTAAACGTTCTTGTCCGAAGTCTTCTCCCGATTCGCTAACGGTTTCCGTTAGGCCATCCGTATAGCAGAATAATAGAAAGTCATCGATATTGTCGATAAAGCCTTCGTTGATAAAGGGAAGTTCGGGTACAGCTCCTAATACCATGCAGCCATCTTCCAACAGCAATTGTTCTCCTGTTGATTTAATGAGTATCGGAGGATTGTGACCTGCGTTTATGTAGACAAGTGTCTTTAACTCCAGATCGTAGATGGCCCCAAAGAAGGTAATGAACTTTTCTCCCTTTGCATTTTCCATTACCTGAAAATTCAAAGCCTCTACTACCTCTCGTAAATTAGGTGTTTGACGAAGGAGTGTACGCAACGATGCCTGAAAATTAGACATCATCAGCGCTGCGGGAATTCCCTTACCACTCACATCGGCCACACAAATCAAAAACTGATTCTTATTGATCGGAATGAAGTCGTAATAATCGCCCCCCACCATATCGTGTGGCAGATAACTGGCCTCCATGCGCAAGCGCTCGGTGTTGGGCAGTTTATCCGGAAACAAAAACTGCTGCACATCGCTGGCAATTTCCAACTCTTTGCGGAAAGCTTCTCTTTCTAATTGCTTCCGCGCCAGTTTCTTATTTTCAATAGCAACAATGGTGATGTTGCTGAGGGCTTGTAAGAATTTTAGTCCGTCTTCAAAGTCGTGATTGTGTGTTTCTAACCCACCTACAAAAACTTGTGCCAGCACTTGTGTTTTGTGTACAACCGGAATCACCATTTCAAACTCCGCTACATCCGGTTCTGAGAAATCACTAATCTTCCGAATACCTGTTTCTTTCTGAAATACTTCTGGCAGTTTACACTTAGCAAGCGATTTGGTCGTACCATAGTTTACCTTACAGCTCCAGACTTCATCGAATACAAAAAGGGCAATCTTCTTTACATTTAAATTGCCACGCACTGTAAAGTTGAAAATCTTATACAGCTCTTCTTCTGTCTTGTTTGCGTTGATCGATTGTGTGACCTCCAACAAGGCGTTGAGTTCCATGTTTTTACGGTCAAACTTTAATTTTAGAGAGTGGTCCATTACACAGTAAAAATAGAAGATTGGAACTAGAAGTTCGAGGCTTCGACCTAGAAAGTTCTACCCTTCCAGGTATACTTGCTGCCATTGGCCAATAAACCAACAGCCACAACGTAATAGGGGTATATAAATTGTAAAGCACCAAAGGCTAACCACTGGAACTTCACACCCAGCCTTTGCGACACCGGATACAGGAAAAGAAACTCACCCACTACTTTGCTGCCCATCATTGCCAGGGCAAGGGGCCAGGAGATTACCTTAAGCACTAAGAGTATTGGCAAGATCAAAAAAGTGAGTTGAAAAAAGAAGATGCTGAGCGCGAGTACTTTACTAAACAAGCCAGTATGCAAACGCCACTTTCCGGCCCAGCGCAAGCGCTGCTGAATAAAGGTTTTCAACGTATTGGCTGGCCAGGTTTCCACTATGGATGTTGGATTCGCTGCAAAGCATACCGCCTCTGAATACTCGTTACAGATTTTTCTCAACAAAAATTCATCATCCCCGGAAGGGACGTGTTCATTGCCGGCATACCCTCCCACCTTCTCAAAGGCAACTTTTCGATACGCAAGGTTGGCACCATTGGCCATAGAGGGGAGATTCCAACCCAGCGTTGCGACTCCCGAACCAATCAAACTGACAAATTCCAGCTGTTGAAGCTTTTCAAAGAAACTACTGGCTGAAAGTCTGACGCCACCCACCACCAGCATGGTGTTGTCTGTAAAGTGAGAAAGCATGGATTGAACCCACTCATTGTCAACACGGCAATCGGCATCAGTCGTTAGGATAATGTCTCCCGTTGCTTGAGCTATGCCCAAGGTGAGAGCTGCTTTCTTACCGGATTGCTGTGTACAGTGTACTACCCTTACTTGCTCCTTGAGTCGGGGGAACTTCTCGCATACACGAGAAATGACGTTTAGGGAATCATCTTCTGAATGATCATTAACCAGAATAATCTCAAAGGCTGAATACTTCTGTTTTGATAAATCCTCTAACAGAAAAGCAAGGGTATTGGCTTCATTGCGAAACGGCACAAGGACCGATGCGAAAGAGGTAAGGGAAGAATTCCGTGAAGCGTGCGCAGCTTTCTTCCATCCCAGCATCAGCCAGAGGAGCAGAAGTATATAGAGAATAAAAACGATGCTGATGCTAAGCTCCAATGTGAAATTCGAGTAAGTTTACACGGTGAGTAAGGTAGTAAGGGTTATGGAATTATCTCCGTAAAAAATTCAGCTGTCGAATTACTTCAATTTGGGGTTATTCACCTGAGCAAGTATGAAGGGCACGAATTAAAACTGAAAAAAATATTTGAACGTGTTACGCACATCATTGATGAATACCATCCGGATGAAGTAGCCCTGGAGGCACCCTTCTTCGGCAAGAATGTGCAGTCCATGTTAAAGTTGGGAAGAGCCCAAGGTGTAGCCATGTCGGCCGCTTTAGCCCGCGATATACCCATTACGGAATACGCACCGAAGAAAGTAAAGCAATCAGTGACAGGAAATGGCAATGCAAGCAAGGAACAAGTGGCCGCCATGCTCATGACCATCTTTAAATTTAAAGAGCTTCCTAAACTAATGGACGCGACTGATGCCTTGGCTGTGGCTTTGTGTCATCACTTTCAGAAAGGTGTTACGACCACCAAGAGTAAATCGTGGGGAGCTTTTGTGACGGAGAATCCTAAGCGAGTGAAATAGTTAACAGTTATTTGTTATCCGTTAACAAATAACTGATAACCACAACTACTTCGCATAGATCTGCACCCCTAAGGCAGGTATCACTTCCTTTCCGGCAAAAGCTTTATTATCCAGCAGACTCAACCACTTCCCCTTCTTCATACTGGCATGTTGAAACTCGATTGGCTTATTGGACCGGTTGAGTACAACAATAATTCTATTATCGTCAAGCACTCGTTCAAAGACATAGAGTTGTGCGGCATCGTCTGTCACCAAGGCATTAAAGCTACCGGTTCGAAGTGGCGCATACTCCTTGCGAATGGCAATCAGTCTTCGGTACCAACGAAACAAATCATGATTAAAACTTACAGGATCGGGTGAGTGTTCGCTCTGATCAGGGTTGTGTGTCTCTTCTGTGTAAACAAGTTCATCCCACACCATGGGCTTGCGACAGTCCGGATCGTTCGCTCCCCACATCCCACACTCATCTCCATAATAGATCATCGGTGACCCCACATACGTCATTTGAAAAGCTGCTATGAGCTTTTGCATATCAATCTGTTCGGGCGAAGGTTTGCGTGTGTTGAAAAGTGGATTGTTGTTCTTCTGACTCCACTGAAAATAATCACCCCATTCACTAAACACTTTCTTGTCGGGGTTAGCCAAGGCAGAACCAATTCGGTTGGTATCGTGACTGTCCACTAAATTTTGCATGTTGTAGGTAACACCCGGAGCAAAGGCTAGACGAAGATCCCTGAGCCGCTTATCAAACACGGATACAGCAATTGCTTTTTGGTCTTGCACAAAGAAATCGTGTATTGCAAAAGCAAAATTGTAATTCATCACGGCATCAAATTCATCGCCTTGTAAATAGGGTTTAGCTCCTTCGGCAGGGTCAACCAACTCAGCAGTTAAGTATGCATTTGGATTTATACTTTTTACCCATTTGCGCCAATCCTTCCAGAAGGGATGTGCCACACAGAAGGCCACATCTAAACGCCAGCCATCAATTCCTTTTTCTATACCCACTCCTTGCGGATTCATCCAACGCTGGGTGGCGGCAAAAATATATTCTTTCGGACCTGAGACGATTCCTTTTTCATCTTCCTTTATTTCTGGTAAGGTGGGGACACCAAACCAGCCTTTATATTTAAATTCAGTGCCGGCAGCTTTATCACGCCAGCTATCCACCATAAACCAATCTTTGTAGGGAGAAGCCTGTTGATTTTGCTCAACATCTTTAAAAGCAAAGCTTTCTATACCGAGATGATTAAACACACCATCGAAAATAATACGCATGTTTCTCTTGTGTGCTTCTTCAATCAACTTCAACGCCAGCTTATCGGCACTGGTCCATACCCACGTAGAGGGGTCGAGTGGATTTTCCTTTTCGACCAACTTCTTATCACCCGCTGGATCGGGACCAAAAGTGGGATCAATGTGATGATACGTTTTGGCATCATACTTATGAAGGGAAGGTGCCCAGAAAAGAGGATTGAGATAGAGTGCCGTTACCCCTAAGTCTTGCAGATAATCCAACTTATTAATAATGCCTTGTATGTCGCCACCGTATCGTCTGCGTTGTAGATTGTACCAGATGTCCTTTCCATTTTGCTTTTCGTGCGGTTGCAATTCATACCAATCGCTGGTCCAGGGATGAATACGAAATGGAGACGTATAATCCTGCGGCCAGGCGCCCACAATGTCCTCCATGGTTGGATCGTTGGCGGGATCTCCATTGCTAAAGCGATCCGGAAAGATCTGATACCAAACCACTTCTTTGCTCCAGGCAGGTGTGAAGTCGGTGGTATCTGGCTGAACAAAACTCAGCAGGGTAAGCAGTGCCAACATAGGAAAGGGTTTGTTGACGAAGATACAAATAGATAACTGACAACGGATAACGGTCAACTGAAAATCGTTGTCAGTTATCCGTTGTTCGTTATTAGTTTGCCAACTGCTTGGTTATTTGATAATCGAAGAGACCTTGCTCCTTAATGGCTTCCTCCACTTTGTGTGGCACAAATTTCTCCCAACCTTCTTCGCCTTTCTTAATCATGGCTAACACATTGTCAGAGATGATGTGCAGGTTATTGATGTTCGCCCCTTCTACATCCTGCAGTTTGTTATTGTCCATCAGGTAACGGAACAAACTCTTTAAGTTAGCAGGCAATTCTTTTTCGAAATTATTGAGGGTAAACAACTCGTTGGCATTTGCCCGAACCGCAGGATAAATATAGAGTTTGATATTAGAACCAAATAACGAAGCAAAGCATTCCAAAATTCCACCGCGAATGTTTTCGTAAGTCTTTTCTTCAAACACTTTTTGTAAAGCATAAATACCCATGATCATACCGATCTTCTTGCCTTTCGTAATCTTAGAGAGGTACTCGGCCAGGCGATAGTATTCGAAATAATTAGACACTAACACATTCTGCCCTAGTGAGCATAAGATCTCTGCGCGATGCAGAAAATCATTTTCATCGATATTGCCATCGGGGCTCAGGTCATTCAGCGTAAGCTCGCTCACCAGCATTATCTTAGCGCGATCCACATCGAGTTCGTGTTTAAAATGTCTTCGCGATGCCAACAACATATCCACGTTTACGTGAGTTGGCGGACGGAAGCGACCGCGTAACACCAATACATTTTTCTTATACAGTGCTTCGGAGGGCTGCATCACATCACCATCCGGACCGAACATGGCGGCTTTGGTTAAACCGTTCTTCACCAGCTTGAGCGCCATTAAACGGTTGTCGATGTGTTTGAAGTCAGGACCTTCCAGACGGAACATATCGATTTCAATTCTGCGCGTACTCAAGCCATCTAAAAGGGATACCATGATCTGTTCCGGATCAGTAAGCTTATAGCATCCAAAAATCATATTGACACCTATGATCCCCAAGGCATATTGCTGCTGAAGTGGATCGTTGTCATGCATTTTTACATGGATGACATACTCGTTCGTGCCTCCATTGGGTTTGGTTTGAAAACGCAGCCCGATCCAGCCATGCGCCTGGTTAGTACGCTCGTAGTTGAGGGTTTCTACTGTATCCGCGAAAGCGAAAAAACGGGTGTTTTCTACGCGGTGCGCGAGACGCTCGGGTAATAACTCATATTCGTGATCGAGCATTTTGGAAAGGCGGTCTTCACAGACGTAGCGTTCGCATTGCCCATAAATGGCATCGCTGAACTTCATGTCGTAGGCAGAAATGGTCTTGGCAATGGTACCCGAAGCCCCACCCGCCTTAAAGAAATTAGCGGCTACCTCTTGCCCTGCACCAATCTCTGCAAAGGAGCCATAAATACTGCGATCAAGGTTGATTTGAAGTGCTTTTTCCTGTGTGGTTAATTTCCTGTACTCTTCCATAATGTGCTGGGCGAAGTTACCATTAATTCGTCAAAAGTTATTAGTTAATAGTTAACAGTTGTTTTTACTATTAACGGATAACAAGTAACTATTAACATTAACTGAGATTTGATAATTAAAGTTTAGGACCTATTTTGCCCGACTTTACAAATTCTAAGTATTCTATGTCAGTAAACAGAGGAGGTTTTTCAAGCCGTTTAGGCTTCATCTTAGCAGCAGCCGGGTCCGCGGTTGGTTTAGGTAACATCTGGCGTTTCCCCTATTTGGCGGGACAAAACGGTGGAGCTGCCTTCCTGATCATTTACCTGCTTTGCATTTTCTTGCTCTGTTTCCCCATTATGGTGGGTGAGATTGCTATCGGACGTGCAGCGGGCAGTGATGCCCAAGGTTCTTACATGAAACTGGGGAACAAGCGCTGGGGGTATCTGGGGCTTTTCGGGATATTGGCCGGTGTCTTCATTTTGTCTTTTTATAATGTTGTAGCGGGCTGGGCCTTTGGTTACTTCCTTGAAATCTCCTTTGGAGATCTGTTGAAAGAGGGAGATTTTGGAGCCTTCTTTGGGAATTATGTAAACGACATCAGTGATAACCTTTGGTTCTCTCTTGGCTTCATGGTGCTTACAGCTTTGATCGTTTCTCGTGGTATTCAAAAAGGTGTAGAGGCAGCGAATAAAATTATGATGCCTTCGCTCTATCTAATTCTAATAGCCCTCATTATTTATAGTTTGACCTTACCCAATGCCATGGCAGGGGTTAGATTCTACCTCATCCCCGATTTAAGTGAGATCAACGCACAAACACTCTTCGATGGTTTGAAGCAGGCCTTCTTCTCCTTATCACTTGGTATGGGCGCCCTGATTACCTACGGTTCGTATGTGAATAAAAATCAGAACATCGTTTCCTCTGCTGCGGTTATTTCCATTGCCGACACCTCTGTTGCTTTCTTAGCAGGTTTAATGGTTTTTCCTTTAGTATTCTCTCAAAACATGTCGCCCACCGAAGGACCCGCGTTGGTGTTCATGGTGTTGCCGGAAGTATTCAGCGATATGGGACCCATCTTAGGACGCATTGTAGGTGGTGGCTTTTTCTTATTGCTTTGCTTTGCTGCCCTAACCTCTACCATCTCTTTATTAGAAGTTCCTACTACCTACTTAGTAGATCAGAAAAAACTGAAGAGAACTTCTGTTGTATGGGGTTTAGCCATCTTCATCTTCATTATCGGTCTACCCAGCATGATGAGTCAGGGGATGATTCCGTCATTGAACCAACTTCCTTTTTACCAAGGCCGCGATTTCCTCACCTTTATTGCCGACATGTGTGACCTTACCTTAACGATCGGTGGTTGCTTGATGTGTGTGTTTATTACCTATCAATGGAAAGTGAAGAATATGGATGCTGAATTAGCCATTGGCAATGCTGGCTACATGAGTTCTTTCTTGCGCAAGTATCTGCATTTTACCATCAGCTATGTGTGCCCTACTCTATTAGGCGTTCTGTCAATCCTAATCATTCTTGATAAATTCTTTGGCTTAAGTAATATTTTCTAAACCTTCTTAACCCGTACAAGAGGCTGCTTCGATCTTTCGGAACAGCCTCTTTTTTTTTATCTTAGAATTCTGAAAATAGCACAGTTGTATGGACTTACTTGTTAATCCTGTCCCACACCATTTATCTAAACTCGTCTTCTAACTCACCCCTGATCATCTTCGATGATCTTTGGAACAGACCAAAAAGTTTCCATTAAAGAGATGACAACTAATAATATTCGGAACAATTTCTTTGCGAGCTTTTCTTTGCGCACTTTGCTGTAAATTTTTAACCGCAAAGAGCGCAGAGGCCGCAAAGCTCATCATAGAGCAGAATAATAAATTTGTCAAGTTTTCAATAGTAGCTTTTTGATTACCCCCTTACGGGGTGAGTATTGTTGATACCACAGATCTAAAATCGTTAGGTATCCCGTGCGAGTCTTTCTATTTTTAGTATTCGTATCCGAACCTTCACCCCGTCTTCGTACCTCACCCCCAACCCCTCTCCCTGGGGAGAGGGGTTGGGGGTGAGGGAATAAGAATTTTAATTTGATTATCAGACACGCTATGACCTATCCCTATCAACTCAAAACACTGGAAGCGTATAAAGCTGCTTATAAAAAAAGTGAAGAAGATCCGGAAGAATTTTGGGCAGATGTAGCCTCCTCTTTTCTCTGGAAGAAAAAATGGGACAAGGTGCTGGATTGGAACTTTACAGAACCCAGCATTCAATGGTTTGCCGGAGCTAAATTGAACATCACCGAGAATTGTCTTGATCGACATTTAAAAGATCATGGTGATAAACCAGCCCTCATCTGGGAACCCAACGATCCGGAAGAACATCATCGCATTCTTACTTATAAAGACCTCCATTTTAAAGTAGAACAGTTCGCCAATGTGTTGAAGAACAATGGTGCCAAAAAAGGCGATCGCATTTGTATTTACATGGGCATGGTGCCTGAGTTGGCCATTGCCGTATTGGCCTGTGCGCGCATTGGTGCCATCCACTCGGTAGTGTTTGGTGGCTTTAGTGCCCAGAGCATCGCAGATCGTTTGATTGATGCACAAGCCAGTTTTATCGTTACCAGCGATGGCGCCTTTCGCGGGAATAAAGATATTCCTCTTAAGAGTGTGATTGATGATGCCCTTGTGCAATGCAAATTTGTAAAGCATGTAATCGTACTGACACGCACCCGAGTACCCGTGAGTATGATCAAAGGGCGTGACCTCTGGTGGGAAGATGAAATAAAGAAAGTAGAAACTCAGGGCAACCCTCCTTGCCCCGCAGAAGAAATGGATGCCGAAGATCCGCTCTTCATTCTCTATACCTCCGGTTCTACCGGCAAACCAAAAGGAGTGGTGCATACCTGTGCCGGTTACATGGTGTGGACGACCTATACCTTTGTCAATGTCTTTCAATACCATCCAGACGATATACATTTTTGTACTGCCGACATTGGTTGGATTACAGGCCACAGCTACATCGTCTACGGTCCGCTGAGTGCCGGTGCCACTACGCTCATGTTTGAAGGCGTACCTACCTGGCCCGATGCCGGACGGTTTTGGGAGATTGTCGATAAATACAAAGTGAATATTCTCTACACGGCACCTACGGCCATCCGCAGTCTGATGGGTTTTGGCTTGGGTCCTTTACAAGACAAGCACCTTAGCTCACTAAAAGTATTGGGTACGGTAGGAGAACCCATTAATGAAGAAGCCTGGCATTGGTACCACGAAAATGTAGGCAAGAAAAAATGCCCGGTAGTAGATACCTGGTGGCAAACAGAAACCGGTGGTATGCTCATTTCAAACTTAGCCGGTGTTACGCCCGCTAAACAAACGTCCGCTACACTTCCTTTGCCAGGAGTGCATCCTATTCTGGTCGATGAGAATGGTGCCGAAGTACTTGGAAACAATGTGAGCGGCAACCTCTGCATCAAATATCCTTGGCCGGGAATACTGAGAACGACCTACGGAGATCATGAACGGTGTCGGCAGAACTACTTTGCAGCCTATCCGGGCTTGTACTTTACAGGAGATGGTTGCTTACGCGATGAACATGGAAATTATAGAATTACCGGGCGAGTGGATGATGTGCTGAACGTGAGCGGGCATCGCATCGGCACTGCCGAAGTGGAGAATGCCATTAACATGCACACAGGTGTTGTGGAGAGTGCGGTAGTGGGTTATCCACACGATATTAAGGGACAAGGTATTTATGCGTATGTGATCTATACAGGCACACATGGCGATGAAAGCCTCTCGCGACAAGACATTACACAAACCGTGGCTCGTATTATTGGTCCGTTGGCGAAACCCGATAAGATCCAATTTGTAAAAGGTTTGCCAAAGACGCGCAGTGGTAAAATTATGCGAAGGATACTACGCAAAATTGCAGAAGGAGAAACAGCCAATTTGGGTGACACCTCCACGCTCTTGGATCCGGGTGTGGTCGAGGAGATTAAGGCGGGGAAAATATGATCAGCCGCGAGCTTCTAGTTACTAGCCTCTAGCTTATAGTCAGTGACTTTTAAAGAATCCTGTTTAAACCATAACTGACAAATCGAAGAATTTCAGTAATCGAATACTCACCCCTGACCATCTGCAATGGTCTTCCCCTCTCTACTTTGTAGAGAGGGGTGTCGCGCTTTAGCGTGACGGGGTGAGTTAAAATCAAAGCAATATTGTTTCTTTGCATGTAAGAGCCTTTTCATGAAACTTGACCTAAACACTAAAAAGATATTCTTCGCTTCTGATTTTCACCTGGGTGTGCCTAGCCATGCCGAGAGTGTAGATCGGGAAAAGCGCATTGTGGCCTGGTTGGAATCCATTAAGAAAGAGGCGCATTCCATTTATCTACTAGGCGATATTTTTGATTTCTGGTTTGAGTATAAGCATGCCGTTCCACGCGGGCATCTTCGTTTACTAGGAAAATTGGCCGAACTGCGCGATGCCGGAATTCCCATCATCTTCTTTACCGGTAACCACGACATGTGGATGTTCGACTATTTCACTAAAGAATTGGGCATACCAGTGTATCGAGAGCCACAGCTATTGGAGATCGGTTCACAAAAGTTGCTAATTGGTCATGGCGATGGCTTAGGCCCCGGTGATCGTTTTTATAAACTCCTCAAAAAATTCTTCAACAGTAAAATTTGTCAATGGCTCTTTGCACGCCTCCATCCAAACTTTGGCATAGGGCTTGCAAACTTCTGGTCGCGCAAGAGCAGGATTAGCAACATGAAGCGAGAAGAAAAGTTTATGGGAGAAGAGAATGAATTCTTGCTTACGTATTGCAAAGAGTTAGAAAAAAGCATTCATCATGACTTTTACATTTTCGGCCACAGACACCTACCCCTTGATTTAAAAGTAGGTGAAGACAGTCGTTACATCAACTTGGGTGAGTGGGTGCATTTTGATACCTATGCTGTATACGATGGTTCTTCGGTAGAACTCAAAACTTTTAAAGCCTGATGCGTATTTTGTTTCTGTTGCTATTACTAAGCCTTTCTTCCTTCGCGCAGGAAAAGAAAATTGCTACGCTCAACTTTGATGCCTTGTATCATGCAGGCATTAATCCTGCCGGAGAGCTCTATGTCGCATCCAGCAATAAACTACAGCGCTTTGATAAAGATAGCCAGCTCATGAAAGAGCTTTCGCTTTCTACCGCGCCCAGCATAACTCAATTTGATGCCTGGCACCTCACACAATTAGTGCTTTACTATCGCGAAACGCAGCGTGTGGAGATTTACAATCCGGAACTAGAAATCCGGAATTCCTTCGTCATCGACTCTGTATTTGCTATCGAACCTCAGTGGATTGCTGCTTCTTTCGATCAAAAGAATTTCTGGATTTTTGATGGTGCCGATGGAAGCATCAAAAAAGTAAACTACAAAACAGGCGAGGTACTGTTGGACGAAGTGGTCACCGCTTTTAACCTCACTTCGGAAAAAATCCAGTCGATGCGTGAGTACCAACGCTTCTTATTCATTCAAACCACTTCAAAACTCTACATCTTCAATGCGATGGGGAAACACATTCGCACTCTACATACAGAGAAGCAAGCTTTTGATTTTTTTGGGGAAGAGATCACCCTACTTCAGAGCACCAACCTTCACTTCAGCAGTTTGTTTACAAAAGATGAGCGCACCAAAACGCTTCCGGGACTCTTTCAAAAAATTTGGTTAAGCGATGATCGCCTTTTTGGTGTAAAAGGAAATACTATCGAAATCTTTCCTTTTGACCCACAGTAGCCTGTTCGTTTTTGAACATTTTTGTACCTTTCCGACCGTAGTGTTCACTTCAGTACGCTGAAAATCAGCGTTTAAGCGGTTGGCACAGTATTTTCCTTAGTACCGAGTTTTCAATCTAAATCTATAGCCGTGAGTCAAGAAGGTGGTAAAATTTTAATGGTCGATGATGATGAGGATGTGTTGTTGGCAGCCAAGATGTTGCTGAAAAAACAGAATCATCAGGTATTGATTGAGAAGAATCCTAATAAGATTCCCTTCCTCCTTCACAACGATACCTACGATGTGATTTTGCTGGACATGAACTTCAGCAAAGACATTACCAGTGGTAAAGAAGGATTTTATTGGCTAGAACAGATTTTAGGCCATGAACCTAATGCCGTGGTCATTATGATTACTGCTTTTGGCGATGTGGAAATGGCAGTAAAAGCCTTGAAAATGGGAGCTACTGATTTTGTGTTGAAGCCCTGGCAAAATGAGAAGTTGATTGCCACCATCAACACGGCTATCAAACTAAAGCACTCCTATTTGGAGGTAGATAAATTGAAGAAGGCGAAGGAAATGCTGGAAGAACAAATCAGCAAACCCTTTGGCGATATTATTGGTGAAAGCCCTGCGATCAAAGAAGTGTTTACACTCATAGATAAAGTAGCGAAGACCGATGCCAACGTAGTAATACTCGGTGAGAATGGAACAGGGAAAGAATTGATTGCCCGCGCCATTCATCAACGCTCATTGCGCAAAGACAAAAGTTTTGTGTCAGTGGATATGGGAGCCATTACCGAAACACTTTTTGAAAGCGAACTCTTTGGTCATAAGAAAGGCGCCTTTACCGATGCCCGTGAAGACAGGCCCGGACGTTTTGAATTAGCCAATGGAGGAACACTCTTCCTGGATGAGATTGGAAACTTAAGCATGAGTCTGCAAAGCAAATTGTTAAGTGCCCTGCAATCACGACAAGTAACACGCGTGGGTTCCAACCAATCCACTACGGTGGATATCCGCCTGATCTGTGCTACCAATATGCCCTTGACAAAAATGGTGCAGGAGGGAACCTTCCGTCAGGATTTATTATACCGCATCAACACGGTAGAACTACATGTACCTCCGTTGAGTGACCGCATGGAGGATATTCCGTTATTAGCTAAACACTACCTGAATTACTACGCGAAGAAATACCACAAGAATGTTTCCAGCATTGCACCAGAAGCCATTGATAAACTGAAACGTTATCCCTGGCCCGGTAACATTCGAGAATTGCAGCACGCGATCGAGCGCGCAGTGATTATGACCGATTCAGCTTCTTTACAGGAAAGTGATTTCTTGTTTAGCCGTAGCATGAACAGTCCTACCTCCACTAACGACACGCTGAACTTAGATGAAGTGGAGAAGTCTGCCATTGTAAAAGCACTCAGCATGCATGGAGGAAATATTTCCAAAGCAGCCGATGAGTTGGGACTGACCCGCGCTTCGCTCTACCGAAGAATGGAAAAGTATGGACTTTAATTGGCGTTCACCGTT
>LNEN01000156.1 GCA_001464155.1 Cytophagales bacterium Ga0077538
GAATTATCCCTACGCGAAAACCATTTTGAGCATCGCGGCCTCAATAGTATTGCTCATGGTAGTGGGAAGAATTACCAATACATCCATTTCAACGGATGATACAGGTCTGCATATTAGTTTTGGTGAACCAAGGCCAAGAACATCAATCGTTGCTGAACCACTTCTTACGCAAGCAGAAGTGCAACAAATGATCAATGCTTCGCTTTCTCAAAATAATACAGTTTGGGAATCATCATTGGCAGAAAATCGTCAACAGATCGATGCTTCTATTCGGAAGAGCCTGGCAAGTGCCAACCCAAGTCGCGAACGTTTAGATGCATTAGTGCAACAGGTGGCAACTGCCTCTCGAGAGCAGATTCAAGGCTATGTAGTGAACTTGCAAAACGAGAACATGAAGATGATGCAAAACTACATGCAACTTACATCCACAGAGCAGAAAGACTACATGGAAGATTTGTTGGTGGATTTCTCTAAATATTTACAACAACAACGCAATGATGATTTGCGCCTGTTGCAAACTAAGATTACCGATGTGGAACAGAATAATAATTTATTTAAAGCAGAAACAGAGCAAATTCTAACAAGCCTGATTAGCAATGGTACTTCGAACTATCAGCGAGCTGGGGTCAGAAACTAAAAAAGGAAGCAATACATCTGCAGGTGTAAGAGCGAACTTAATTTTTTAACAAACTGAACAGAGAAATAAAAGTATATGAAAAAGTTAGCAGTAAGTGTAGTGTTGAGCTTGTTGGTGATGAGCACCATGGCACAGACGAGTGGAGAAGATCGTATGGAACGTGATATACAAGTGGCGGAAAATGTGTTGGGCAGTTTAATAAAGCAACAAATTGGCGACAACATTCTAATGCCAGTTGACGTAGAGGGCAGCTACAGACCAGGCTTGGGAATTACTTTTTCAGTTCCCAATAACTCGCTCCTCAATTGGATCGTAGTGCCTAAGGCTCCTCGTGCGCCTCGTGTAAAAGTGTATGGTAGTCAGGGTAATGGATATTCCTACACTATAGAAACCGATGAAGAAGGTGAAGTGATTTCGGAAGAATTTCATGGTAGAAGTGGCAATGAAGAAGAGATAGAAAGATCTGATCGGGAGCGCGCCAGAAGTGAAGAGGAAAGAGCCAGGAGCGAACAGAAGAGAGCAAGTAGTGAAGAAGAACGCGCAAGAGCCGAAGAGGAAAGAGCCAGATCGATGGAAAGACAAGCCTCGCGCGAACTCGACCGTTCTTGGGGCGCAGTAACCGTGACGGGCTCATCGGATTCAGCTGAAAAGGATTCTAAAGAGTATAATAAGTTCCTGATCGAAGCAGCAAAATTGTTTCTCGCAGACTACAGCACAATTCTAAGTCAAATAAAGCCAGAGGAACGCATTACCATTACCAATCGCGGTCATGAAGGGGGCAATCGCTACTGGCGTTTTATGGGTGATGAAAAACGCTTCTTCTTGTCGGTGGAAGCATCGGGCACAGATATTAAACAATATCAAAGTGGAAAACTTAATCGGGAGCAATTCATGGCGAAAATTAAAGTGGTGGAAAGCGAAGTGGATGCAGAGCGCAGTCAGGATTTGGAGTTGCTTACTACTATATTTGATCGTCTCTATCAACCTGATTTGTCGCGTACTTTCTTTACAGAAGAAAACACCTACTACGAACGCTTGAAGGATTACGGGGCTGTCTTCTATATGCAAGTGTTTTCTTCAAATCAACTGGACAGAGGATATTACAACATGCCAACCATACAGGAAGAAAGAGTTTCGCAAGAAGAGCGCGATAAAAAAGTAACTGAACTTTATCCAACCTTTGAGAAGGAGTTAAAGGAAAACATACTCGAATATGGCCGCACATTAAAAAGTTTAAAGCCGGAAGAGGCGCTGGTGTTCAATGTGAAACTTACCAAGTGCGACCAGTGTGGTATTCCTTCTACGTTAGAACTTTCTGTAAAATCATCTGTGCTGGCGGATTACATGTCAGGTAAGCTGGATAAGAATGCCGCCCTTGCCAAAATGGAGGTAAAGAAGGGATCGAAACAATAAGTTTATAGAACTAAATTTTAATAAGTAAATGGGCGAGAGACCGTAAGGTTTTTCGCCTTTTTTGTTTTCTTCAAATTCGGATTTAGGTTATACAAGCCATTCACATAAGCCTAAAGCGCCTAATCAGGCCAAATATTCCGTAGATATAGGCATCTTGAAGGGTGGGCAAATTAGCCTTATCTTTCATCGCTTATAAATTCTAACTCTAGTCTTATGAATCGATTACTACAACTAGTTGGTGCAGTATTACTCTTACTCTGTACGCTCCCAGCCTCTTCTCAAAAATTGGACATGGAAAAATTGAAGGGCATGAAACCCCGTGCCATTGGTCCTGCTGCCATGAGCGGACGCATTACGGCTGTTGATGTGGTGGCCTCTAATCCCGATGTTATGTTTGTAGGCGCGGCATCGGGTGGTGTGTGGAAGACAGTAAGTGGCGGTATTACCTGGGAGCCGGTTTTTGATAAAGAGTCAACCTTGTCGATTGGAGCTATCGCTGTTCAACAAGATAATCCTGCGGTAGTATGGGTGGGTACAGGAGAAGGAAATCCACGAAACAGTTTGAATGGTGGAGATGGTATTTATAAGACCATGGATGGTGGAAAGACCTGGAAGAAATTGGGCTTGGAAAAAACACACCATATTCATCGCGTAATTATTGATCCTAAAAATCCGAATACTGTTTACGTTGCTGCCATAGGTTCTCCTTGGGGTGAACACCCTGAGCGCGGTGTTTTCAAAACTACCGATGGAGGAGCGACTTGGGAAAAGGTACTATTCGTAGATAACAAAACCGGTTGTGCGGAATTGGTGATGGACCCATCCAATCCGAATAAGTTAATTGCCAACATGTGGGAGCACCGTAGATGGCCCTGGACCTTCAAGTCAGGTGGTCCTGGTTCGGGTATGCACATTACCTACGATGGTGGTAAAACATGGACCAAGAAAACAGATAAAGATGGTTTACCGGAAGGTGAATTGGGAAGAATGGGTATTGCCATAGCCCGCAGCAAACCAGAAGTGGTCTATGCGCTAATCGAATCAAAGAGTAATGCCTTGTATAAATCTGTTGATGGTGGTGCGAAATGGAGTAAGGTATCGGATGTTACGGAGCGCAACAATGTAAGTGGTCGTCCTTTTTATTTCTGGGAGATTTATGTAGATCCTAAAAATGAAAACAGAATTTATTCTCTGCACACTTTTGTAACCGTAAGTGAAGATGGCGGTAAGTCCTTCAGTCAATTAGTGGGCTGGAAAGTACACTTGGATCACCATGCGTGGTGGATCCACCCTGAGAATCCGGAATTTATCGTAGACGGTAACGATGGTGGTTTTAATATTTCGCGTGATGCCGGTAAGTCATGGCATTTCATCGACAACATTCCGGTAGGTCAATTCTATCATATTAATGTTGACATGAGCCATCCTTATAATGTATACGGAGGTATGCAGGATAATGGATCATGGTCCGGTCCAGCTTACGTGTGGCGCAACGCAGGTATACGTAATAGCTACTGGCAAGAAGTTTCTTTTGGAGATGGTTTTGATGTGTCGCCCGATCCTGTGGATAATCGTTATGGATATACGATGTGGCAAGGAGGAAACTTGATGCGCTATGATCAGGTTACCGGTTTAAATCAATACATAAAGCCAACACATCCTGATGCAAAAATAAAGTTGCGTTACAACTGGAACTCGGCCTTGGCTCAAGACCCACACGACAAAGCATCTTTGTATTATGGAAGTCAGTTCTTACACAAGAGTAACGATAAAGGAAATACCTGGGAAGTTATCTCTCCTGATTTAACGACCAATGATAAAGAAAAGCAAAAGCAAGATGAGAGTGGTGGATTAACCATGGATGCTACAGGTGCGGAGAATCATTGTACTATCATTTCGATTGCCCCCAGCGCAGTTGATAAGAATGTGATTTGGGTAGGTACGGATGATGGGAACATTCAAGTGACACGCGATGGTGGTAAAACCTGGACAAACACGTCTCCTAAGATTGTTGGTTTGCCAAAAAATGCCTGGGTACCACAGATTCAAGCATCTGCTTTTAAAGCGGGAGAGGCTTATGTAATTGTCAATAACTATCGCCAGTTTGATTATAAACCATACGCCTTCCGCACGCGCGATTTCGGAGCAACCTGGGAAAGTGTAGCAACTGCTGCACAAGTCGGTGAGAGTAACTATACGTTATCTATTGTTCAGGACCCTATCGAGCCTAAATTACTTTTTCTGGGTACTGAAAATGGTATGTGGGTGAGCATTGATGAAGCAAAGACCTGGACCAAATGGACGAATGATTTTCCTGCAGGTGTTCCAACTATTGATATGGTTATTCACCCACGCGAGCACGATTTAGTAATCGGAACCTTTGGCCGCGCATTGTATGTGTTGGATGATATTCGTCCACTACGAGAAATGGCAAAGAATGGAACAGGAGCTTTATCTAAAACCATTCATCTTTTCACACCACCTGATGCGTATGAGGTGGCGAACCAACAACCTACCGGTCCGCGTTTTGATGCTGATGCAGTGTTTAACGGAGAAAACAGAGGCTACGGAGCAATGTTGAGTTATGTGGTAAACAAACCGGAAGAGAAAAAAGAAGCAGTCAAAGCTCCTGAGGTAAAAGGTGTTAAGAAAGCAGAACCTGTAAAAAATGAAGAGAAGAAAGATGAGAGTAAGAAAGTGAAATACGACTCTCTCACGATGGAAGTGTTTAATGCTAAGAATGAAAAGATCAGAACGATAAAACAAAAGGCACCAGACGAAAATGGTTTACATCGCATGCATTGGATGATGACCCAAAAAGGTGTTCGGAATCCTTCTCGTGAAAAGCCACGCAATGCCGCCATGGAGCCAAATGGTTTGCAAGTATTACCAGGCACGTATAAGGTTCGATTAACCTTAGGAGATCAAAAGGATTCCACTATGATCAATGTAAAATTTGATCCTCGCTTTACTGTAGCAACGTCTGTTTTGGAATCTCGCTATGCCATGTTATCGAATTTAGGACTTGGCTAGCGAATTGGAAACAAAGATGAAGGATAGCAAACGTACAGATCTCAAAGATCAGTTAGACAAGACTAAAGTGGTGAAAGATTCAATTAACGCTTTGTTTGATGCCATCCTCGACAAAGAGGATAAACGTCAAGGCCTTACCCGCGATTCACAAGGACCCTTAGTAGATATACAGACAGCCAGTCAGTACATTGACGGAAACATCAGTCCGGTGAGTGAAACAGATAGACGTGTATTCAAAAAGGCAGAAGACAGTGTTAACGGAGTGGTGGGAAGAGTGAATACCTTTTATGACGGTTTGTGGAAGGAGTACCGCAGTATGATGGAAAAGGTTTCGTTAAGTTCATTTAAGGAATATCCATCCATTAAATAACGATAAATGATTTATGAAAGAAGTCAGGTGTATTACTCACCTGACTTCTTTGTTTAGAATTTGACTGTAAATTGTGGCATCAATGCCTGAAGATATGATTACGAGTAAGAACCTTTCCTTTTCCTATACGAAAGATTCAGCTATACACTTTCCTGATTTAACAATCCAGCAGGGGGAGCATTGCTTGTTGCTAGGTCAATCGGGTTCAGGTAAAACAACACTTTTACATCTGTTGGGTGGTTTGCTTCGAAACTATTCAGGGAGCATGCAAGTGCAGCAGCAGGAATTATCTGAACTTTCAGAAAGCATACTAGATCGCTTTCGAGGTAAGAATATTGGATTTATTTTTCAAAAGAATCATTTGATTTCTGCCCTAACCGTGGAGAAGAATTTATTGTTGGCGCCTTATCTGGCAGGAGAGCCTGTAAATGGTGAAAGAATAATTTCCCTGCTGCAACGTTTAGGAATAGAGAGTAAAAGAACCTCCAGTGTCACCAAGATCAGTCAGGGACAGGCCCAGCGGGTTGCCATTGCCCGTGCCGTTTTGAATAAGCCTTCCATTATTTTGGCCGATGAACCGACCTCTGCACTGGACGATAAAAGCTGTGAACAGGTAATCAACTTACTGATGGAGGTAGCGAGTGAACACAAGGCTTCTCTGATCATTGCTACACACGACCAACGCCTGAAGGATAAAATAAAGAAACAAGTGCTTTTGTAGTTAAGCTAATCCTCTAACCATCAATATCGAATGTCACTTCTCTCCCTTGTTTGGAATTATCTCAAAGCAAAGCCACTTAATACAGTGCTCAATATTTTGTTATTGGCGTTGGGTATTGCTGTTATTACGATTCTCCTGCTTTTCAATAATCAGTTGCAAGAAAATATTTCCAAAAATGGAAGAGGAATAGATTTAGTTGTGGGAGCCAAGGGGAGTCCACTGCAATTGATACTTTGCAATATTTTCCATGTTGATTTCCCAACAGGAAACATTAAGCTCAACGAGGCAGAACGGATTGCTAAGAATCGCTTAGTGAAGCAAGCCATTCCTTTAGCATTGGGAGATAGTTACCTAAGCTATCGAATTGTGGGTACAAATGCAGAGTATGCAAGTTTGTATAAAATGGAGTTACAAGAAGGAAGCTGGTGGAAGAAAAATCTTGATGTAACAATAGGTAGTAATGTAGCGAGTATCGGGAAATTAAAAGTAGGTGATCAATTTGCGAGTGCTCATGGCATGGTGGAAGGAGGGCATGCTCATGAAGAACAGAAGTTTGTGGTGAGCGGTATTATGAAGCCATCGGGAAGTGTTCTCGATAATCTTATTCTCACGAATGTGGAAAGCGTTTGGATTATGCACGAAGAGCATGGAGAAGGAGAGGAGGCCGATCATCATCACGATAACGAAGAACATCGTGCACAGGACAGTACTTTTTTGCCTTCACGATTGGTTCACACTGTAGCAGCCAGTGATTCTACCCACGAGATCACCTCGATGTTAATTGAATACCGCTCGCCCATGGGAGCTGTGCAGATGCCACGTTTTGTTAATTCTCAAAGTAATTTACAAGCTGCGTCTCCGGCTTTCGAAACCGCAAGATTGTTTTCGATACTGGGAGTAGGGGTAGACATTCTGATGGGCTTTGCTTATATTCTCATTGTTATTTCCGGACTAAGTATTTTCATTGCCCTGTACAATTCCTTGAAGGAAAGACGTTACGATTTGGCGATTATGCGCTCGATGGGGGCTAGCCGTTTTAAGATTGTTCTCACCATTTTAACGGAGGGTGTTTTCCTCACAGCTTTGGGCAGTCTTGCAGGAATTCTTTTGGGTCACAGCGTATTAGTGATTTTGGGAACTTTTGTCGAGGAAACTCAAAAAGCAGGTGTGAGCGGTCTTGTTTTTTATACTGAAGAATGGATACTTTTGGCCGGAAGTTTGTTGTTAGGACTACTTTGCGCTCTGATTCCTGCCATACAAGCTTATCGAACAGATATTTCGAAGGTATTGGCCGGAAACTAATTTGACGTTTAACTAGTTTGAAGATTTTATTATGACTTGTATGAAGAAAATATTGGTGTTTACTTTTTTGGTAGTTGGTATCTCGGCTTTTGGTCAGACAAAGGATATGTGGAATGAATTTGCGAAGACCAAGTTTGAGCCTAAGTATTACGAGAAAATTGGCGAGTACCTGTTCTATCCCAACTTTACACCCGAATTGAAGGCCTTAGTAGGAAAGGAAATAACTATTGAGGGTTTTTATGTGCCCTTTGCACCGGAAGACGGCAACTATATCATCATTTCCAAATACCCAATGAGTCAGTGTTTTTTCTGTGGCGGGGCCGGTCCTGAGTCTATTGCTGAAGTGACATTCATTAAGACAACTGAAAAATTTCAAGTGGATGACTTAATAACAGTTAAAGGGAAGTTGAAACTTAATGCAGAAGACATCGAGCACGTTAATTTTATTTTAGAGGGTGCGGTGTTGGTGAATAAGTAAGTTGTTAGTTGCCAGCTATCCGTTATCCGTTAACTCAAACGCACTTTTATAGAAATCTCCCTTCTGCACATAGTCCAACCACTCCAGGTAAAACTTATGTGAGCCGAGGGTTGCGCTATCGCCCACCACGATGAGTTTTTTTCGGGCGCGCGTTAAGGCTACATTGGTTCTTCTGATGTCACCAAGGAAACCAACTTCGCCTTTATCATTAGAGCGCACTAAACTAATCGCAATCACATCACGTTCTTGTCCTTGAAAGGCATCTACAGTATTGATGGTGACTAGGTGTTTTAAATGCTCCAATTCTTCAGAACTTTCCACCAGTCGTGCTAAGTATTCTACTTGTGCACTATAGGGTGTGATGATGCCTAGCGTTATTTTTTCGCTTAACCATTGCTCTTCTCCTACATCCCGAATCAATTTTTCAATCTGACGAATGACAAGTTCAGCTTCTTCTTTGTTCAAGCGGCTGAGCGTTTCCGGATCTTGCTCTTCGTTATATCCACAACCGGCCGTGTCAATAAAACTAATGGGAGTTTCTTCTTCTTTGAGTAAACGACTTTTTACGGATTCATCTGCTATCAATGCTCCATCATAAAAGTAATCGGAAGAAAAGCGCATGATCGCTTCGTGCATTCTGTACTGTGTTTGCAGCATACTGGCAGTGGTGGGTTGCCGTTTGATACATTTCTCCATCAAGGTTTCTGCAAGACCTGCTTTCGCGGCTTCAAATGATTTTATGGTAGGAGGAAGTTGTTGATGATCTCCGGCAAAGATTACACGCTCAGCTTTTAACAACGGAATCCAGCAGGCAGGTTCAAGTGATTGCGCAGCTTCATCAATAAAAACACTTTTGAACTTTCTCCCGCGTAATACATAATGTGAAGAACCAACCAGCGTTGAGGCGATTACATCACTCTTATCGATCAGGTTATTGGTGATGTAGAACTCCAAAACATCGGCATCTGCTTTTAGGGTCTTTACCTCATTCATCATCATTTTGCGTTGCTCCCGTTCTTCATGGCCAAACTTGCGTTTGAATTTTAAGGCCAAGGTTTTCAATTCCTCCATCTTTCTGCGCATGCCCCGCAAATCTTTGTAATACTCATGGCTGGCGATGCGTGAATCTAGGGTCTTGCTTAAAGATTGTTCCGTTACCCGTGCAGGATGTCCAATACGCAATACGTTTAATCCTCGCTCACTGAGTTTCTCTACCAGTAGATCAATGGCGGCATTGCTCGGAGCGCAAACCAGTACTTGCTTTTCATTTTCAACGGTTCGGATAATACCTTCTACAAGGGTTGTTGTTTTTCCGGTACCGGGAGGGCCATGAATAATTCCTACATCGTTAGCCGATAGTACTTTTTCTAATGCTCTTTGTTGGCTGTCATTTAGCTTCGAGTTTTGAGCTTCGAGTTTCGAGCTGTTTAGCTCATGACTCGAGACTGCAATCTCATTGAAGTTAGCTTTCTGGTATCCCAACAAAATTTCACGCAAATCAGCTATTCTGCCACTCTCTGCTTTCAATACCGTTTTCATGGCGAACTCCATTTCGCGGTAGCTGATCTCATCAAACATCACGTCAACGCCTAACGAACCATCTTCTATCCAATCGGGTAGATCGTCTACATTCAGCGTCAGCACCATATTGTTATCACGAACAAAATTGATTACGGCATTGACATGGTCGCGTTGTGGTGAGTTCTGGGCATTTGAGAAGAGACTTACTGCTTTGCCAGAGGAGAAGAGATGTCGCTGTTCGAAATTATTAGTGCGTTGTAATTCTACTACCAAGCGTTCCCCTGTGCCAATATAAGTTCTATCCAACTTCACAGGATACCAGCAAATGCCTTCTTTCTTTTTTTGTGTGATTGACTTTTGCAATACTTTTTGCTGGTATTGGAATAAATCAGCTTGTCTCTCTTGTTTTATGAGTTCGTATGTCTTAAGTAGTTCGTCTTGTGAGGTCATGAAAAGAGAGAAGCGTTAAAAATAATGTTGGCGATGAAAAAATGCAGTGAGTACTAAAGATGTTAAAAGAGCTTCTGTGATTTTAAAATATCTTTTACATACTGTTTAAACTCAGGAGGAGAAACAATGGTTATCTCATCTGCTAAGCCCATTACAAAGCGGCCAATACCTTTAAAGTGAAGAACGGGACCGTTGAAGATGTACGACTTGCCATCGGATGCTTCGTCCTTCTCTATATATTTGACAGCGAGAGGAAACTCTTCACGTAGCAACATGCAGGCTTTCAAGCTCAACTTAAGGGTAACCCATATTTGTTTGCGGCCACTTAATCCGAACATGTCTGTCGCATTTTTTTGATGCATTTGTTCAAACTTGTACGGCTTGTCTAATACGACTACCTCACCGATTCGTTCCAGTTTGAAATATTTACTCTGCTTGTCTTTGGTATCCAGTGCAAGTACGGATTGAAAGCCCTCCCCAAATTGAAAAGGCTCTACCAAGCGATCGGTAATTTCCTGACTGTTCGCAGAGTGATAATTTTTGAGCAGAATTTGTTTCTTGCCTTCAATTGCCTCGTTAATGGTTCGAAATAATTTAGCCACCCGCATTTTTAGAAACTGTTCTGGTAAATCGCGGGCTTCTGAGTGGAAGGAGAGTTTGCGAAGCATCACTTCCTGTAAAGGATGGCCACTGGCGCCACTTTGAAGCAACTGACGCATCATACTCACTTCTTCCAGCGAAAAGCGATCCTCCGGATTCTCACCCTCTTCCCGGTGGATAAAGAATTTTCCATGGAAATCCTGATCAATCATGAAGCCCAATTCTTCCAATAATTTAAAGTATCGATATACAGTACGGGCATTGGCATCCAATTGCTGCGCTAACTGATTGACCGTGCGCCCGCCACTTTTAAGGAGGCCTATAAGCTGAAAAACTCGTAAAATCTTGGCCTGGGGTATGTCTGCGGCTTCTTTCGCTTTCTTCATAATAGACCCGATTTACGAGGTTTTATTGATTGACACAAGCTGTCACTAACCTTTCTTTACTTCGAATCATCAATTAACACCCAACGGATATGAAAGCAGGAAAAATCAACAGCACGAATGATGAAGTAGTTTTGAAGCGCTTCTATAAAAATGTAGTTAATGGCTTTGGCTATGAGCCTGAGCAAAAGGAGCTGTCAGAGTCGGAAATCTTTGAATTCATAGAAGCCCATTTTTCAGGGCTACCCGCTACCCGCATTTATCTAGGGCAAGGCTTTTACATAGAGCAAGAGTTTTATTCGGAAGCCTTAAAAGGGATGTTAAAAAGTTTTGAAAAAAAGGAGGAGTACGAGGTATGCAATCGAATTGCCAGACTCTTGTTCAAAACCATGCATCAGCACCAGACCGTATTGGCGAAAGCCAGTTGAGATATGTTAATAGTTGTTCGTTATCAGTTAGCTGGTATGAATCGCTCATTATTAACTGTTAACAGTTAACTGAAAGTAAAGTAACGTTGCCATAGCGTTGCGGAAAGGATGTGCGTTGCAAAACGTCATCCTTTTTTCTTGTAGTTTTGAGTGTGGAAATTGATTTAGAGAAGATTCGGGAAATGGCTGCTCAGCGAAGAGAGGAGAACGCTCACTTTAAGCTATCACTTAAAACAATCCCCACCCGGCAGATAGATGAGATGGTTGGTCAACTGAACAATGAAATTTCAGATGCCATTGATTGTACTGCCTGCGGAAATTGTTGTAAACAACTGGAGCCTCCGGTAGACGAACAAGAGCAGGAACGTTTAGCATCTTTAAAAAAACTGGATGTAACTTCTTTTAAGGAGAAATTTATCGGGGAAGAGGCAGGCACTCAGATTCAATTTTTGAAATGCCAACCTTGTATTTTTCTTCAAGCCAACAGATGCGGAATTTATGAGCATCGGCCAGCCTCATGCGCAGACTATCCTCATTTATACCAGCCCAATTTTAAATATCGATGGAAAAGCATTATGGCGAATTATGCCTTGTGCCCTATTGTCTTTAATGTAGTTGAGCAACTAAAGCAGAAGCTCAACTACACGAAAACAACTGAGTAGGATATTTATACCAAGTGCGCCTCTAAGGAAATGCTGGTATTTAATAATTTAGAGATGGGGCAATTCTCTTTAGCATCCTTTGCACAAGCATCAAATTTCTCTTTGGTAATACCAGGCACTTTTGCTTTTAAGGATAATTCCGATTTGGTAATAGCTCCGTTTTCGAGCGTGATCACGCAATCGGTATTAATTTCATCTGCGGTAAAGCCTGCCTCATTCAACACAAAACTTAGTTTCATAGAGAAGCAGCCTGCGTGTGCGGCAGCCACCAATTCTTCAGGGTTTGTTCCAATCCCTTCTTCAAAACGGGAGCTAAAGGAATATTGTGTCTTGCTAAGCACAGTGCTTTGTGTGCTCAAGGTTCCAGTGCCTTCTTTTCCGGTGCCTTTCCAAATGGCATTTGCTTTTCTTCTCATATTATGTGGGGTTTACTTGTTACAATAATTTAATTAACCATTCGCCTAAGAAATAGCCAACAGCAGCTACACCGAAGCCAACGATTAGCATTTCCCAGCCACTCTTCCACAAGCCCTTACCCGTAAAGAAACTTCTGGCGGCACCTACACCAAAGTGCGCGAGCATGGCGAGTGTAAACGAAGCCCAGGCGGCAGGCATTCCTTCCCAGAAAAAGAAGGGAACCACAGGAATAATATTTCCGATGGCTGTGGCAAGGCCAGTAACCCACGCTTCTTTTAAAGGACTAATATCTGCAGAGCTAATACCTAATTCTTCTTTTACTTTTTCTTCCAGAGCACGTTCCGGATCAGACATCACTTCTTTAGCCATACTCATGGCGCGTCCGGCTTCTATTCCTTTTGTTTCGTAAATGGCGGCCAGTTCTTCTGTTTCGAGTTCAGGCATTAAGCGAATTTCATCTGCTTCCATTCTTCGCTCTTTCTCATATACTTCTTTTTCACTTTTGGCTGCCAGGTATCCAGAAGAACCCATGGAGAGTGCGTTGGCAAAAGCTCCTGCCAATCCGCTGATAAGAATTATTTGTGGTTGCGCACTGGCCCCCACAATACCCGCTAATAATCCAAAATTTGCTGTGAGACCATCATTAAAACCATACACCACATTGCGCAGCATTCCTCCTGACTCTTGTCTGTGCCAGGGTTCTGTGCTGGTGTTGCTCATCTTGCCTAGTTGTTCAGCATGTTGAGCAGAATCTTGTGCCAGGCGAAGGGCCAAATTTTTTGTACCTGTATCGGAAGATGTTTTGTAGAGATTCAAATACGATTTTACTTCGGAGCTTTCCTCTCGCTTCAGCCAATCACACAAAATGGCAGTGCCAAAGGTATCTGTGATTTTTTCCAGGGCGAGCGCTTTAAAAGAAGGTTTGCGAGCTGCGAGAATGGTGCCTTTTTCCTTTAAGAGCTTTTCCCAGGCTTGGGCGTGCTTATCTTCAATGTCAGACAGTTTCAAATAAGAGTTGCGCTCTTTTTCATCTGCCGTTTTATTAGCCACTACTTTATAAAGAAAGGCAGCATCCACTTCCTCTTGCCAGTATTCTTTCCAGATTTTGCTATCAGCGTTCATACGATATTTCAACAGCTAAGCTACTACATAGTGCGAACTTATCCATCTTCATTTATGCCTACTGTGACTTTTATCAGGTTCTTGAATTAATAGGGCAAACATGTTTTCTCACAGTAGTGAGAGCCGCGCGGTTCACATATTCTAAACCTAAACAATAGATTTTATGGAACCGA
>LNEN01000157.1 GCA_001464155.1 Cytophagales bacterium Ga0077538
GCTTGAACCTACCGCGCGGAATTCAAATTTATTTCCTGTGAAGGCAAAGGGAGAAGTACGGTTACGATCGGTGTTATCCAAAATAATTTCAGGAATGTGATCGATGCCCAACTTCATGTACATGTTATCGCCTTTCTCAATCTTCACATTACCCTTGTTCTCCAACTCGTCTAACACGGCACTCATCTGTGATCCTAAGAAGGTAGACATGATGGCTGGAGGTGCTTCGTTGGCTCCTAAGCGAAAATCGTTTGCTGCGGTAGCAATACTAGCACGCAATAAATCGGCATGCTCATGTACTGCCTTCACGGTTGTCACAAAGAAGGTTAAGAACATGAGGTTATCGCGGGCGCTGCTGCTGGGTGCAAACAGGTTTACTCCCGTATCGGTAATCAAAGACCAGTTATTGTGCTTTCCACTTCCGTTTACACCGGCAAAAGGTTTTTCGTGGAAGAGCACGCGCAAATTATGTTTTTCAGCTACGCGGCCCATGACGTCCATCAACAGTTGGTTGTGGTCATTGGCTACGTTTACTTCTTCAAACATAGGGGCTACTTCAAACTGACTTGGAGCCACTTCGTTGTGACGTGTACGCAACGGAATCCCTAGCTTCCAGCACTCCATTTCAAATTCTTTCATGTAGTCGTATACACGAGCAGGAATAGAACCGAAATAATGATCTTCCAACTGCTGCCCGCGCGCAGGCGCGTGACCAAACACCGAACGACCTGCCATTACTAAATCAGGGCGCGCCATGTAGAGCGCTTCGTCTACTACAAAGTACTCTTGTTCAATACCCAAAGAGGCGGTTACTTTTTGCACATCACGGTCGAAGAGTTGAGCTACTTTCGTAGCTGCTTTATCCACCACTTTGAGCGCTTTCAATAAAGATGCTTTTGTATCCAGCGTTTCTCCTGTATAGGAAACAAAGATGGTGGGAATGCACAAGGTCTTTCCATACAAAAACATGGGTGACGAAGGATCCCAGGCAGTGTAACCACGGGCTTCGAAAGTGCTGCGAATACCACCACTCGGGAAAGAAGAAGCATCTGGCTCTTGTTGTACTAACTCACTTCCTTTAAAACGTTCAATGCCGGCTGTTCCGTCAAAGAAACTATCGTGCTTCTCTGCGGTACCACCGGTAAGGGGTTGGAACCAATGAGTAAAATGCGTGGCTCCTTTATTAATAGCCCAGCTTTTGGCTGCGGCTGCCACAGCATCAGCTGTTGTTTCATCAATTTTTTCGCCATTCTTAATAGCCTGGCTTACTTTTTTAAAGACCGCCTGTGCCAGCGTGGCTCTCATTTCTTCAATGGAGAAAACATGTTCACCAAAAAACTCAGAGATTTTTGCCGAAGGCAGTTCTACATGGATTTTTGGCCTTGTCGCGAGTTGATCAAGGGCTTTGAATCGTAAATGCGCCATAAGTGGTTATTTTTTTAAGCTATTATGGCGGCAAAAGTAGGTATTTTATGTAAAGTTGGGTAAAAAATAATCCTACTTTTTAAAAATTAATACACGAATACTAAGTTTGGGGGTATTCTTGATGATTTTGCCTGAATTTAAGCAGCTAGGATAGCAACCAATGCTTCACGTTTGCGGAACCGCTGTTACTGAATACACCCTAAACTACGCATCAATTGCCCATCTTGGTGTATGAGAGTTACTTTTTTCTGCCTTGTCATAGTTTTGACAAGTGTTGGTGCGTTGGCACAGTCCTTCAACCCGGGTGAAGATGCCGTTTTCCGTCCCAAGGAACTCGCCATTATAAAGCTTACGCTGGCCCCTGAAGCCAAGGCCTTTTTGTTAGATCCGGCCAATTCAGAAAGTGAGGATTATTTTCCAGCCGGTTTTCACATGATCAATTCAAAAATGGATACGGTGTTGGCCTTTCAGGTCGGGGTGAGGCTGCGGGGCAATACTTCTCGCCAGCATGAGAAGAAAGCCTTCAAGATAGATTTTCGCGAATACGATGGTTCAAAATTCTTCGATTACAAAAAGTTTAACCTCAAGCCCAATGTCAACGATCCTTCGCAGATGCGTGAACCGTTGACCTTGCTTTATTATAGAGCGATGGATGTACCGGCTGCCCGCACGCACCCCCTGAAGCTTTATATGAATGATGAATACATGGGTGTGTACAGCAACGTAGAGCAAGTAGATGATGAATTTTTAAACAAGCGACATGGCCACGAAGAAGGTTTTCTCTATAAGTGCAGCTATGGCGCCAACCTCACCGATAATGGACAAGTATTTAACACATCTGTTTTTGAGTCGGAGATCAACGAAGGAAATGATACACGTGCTGAGCTGAATGCTTTTGTGAAGGTGTTGAATAATACGGCTGTTGTCGATTTTAAAACAGCCTTTGAAAAAGTGTTTGAGGTGGACACTTACCTGAAACAATTAGCGGTAGAAGCACTGCTCGGCCACTGGGACGGGTATAGTTACAATCAGAATAACTTCTATCTCTTTTATAACGGTGAAACCAAAAAGTTTGAGTTTTTCCCCTATGATGCAGACAATACCTGGGGTATTGATTGGGTAGATCGCGATTGGGCTACTCGCAATCTGGATGTATG
This sequence comes from Cytophagales bacterium Ga0077538, assembly GCA_001464155.1. GTDB lineage: Bacteria > Bacteroidota > Bacteroidia > Cytophagales > Cyclobacteriaceae > Chryseotalea. The sequence continues at coordinate 2,583 of LNEN01000157.1, forward strand.
GTACAACACAGGTCAATCGCGCCCGCTTACTTCACGCATTTTGCAGGACGCAGACTATAAAAGAAAGTATGTTGACTATTTGCGCGAGTTACTGGAATTGTACTTTAATGAAGCATACCTCAATCCTCAGTTAGAGGAACATAAAACATTGCTAAGCACGGCTATACTCGAAGATACCTACTTTGGTAAAGCCTTTGGGTTTACCCACAGCGATTTCCTTACTTCTTTTGCTACCGGCATGACGAATCATGTGGAGTATGGACTGACACAATATTTGGAAGAGCGGACTCGCACAGCGATTGTACAGGTTCCTACGCTCATTACAAGTCTGGAACAAAGTAGCACAGAGGAGTTGTTAGTGTATCCCAATCCTTCGCAGCATTCCCGGATGTTCATAAAATCCTTAACAGGATCGAACACTACACCACTCGTGTATTCCAGCACAGGTAAGTTACTAACTACGCTGGTGGAGAAGAGAGAAGATGTAATGGAACTATCCCTGCCAACGGCTACCCCTGCAGGACTTTATATTATCCGCTATAAAGGGCAGGTGATCAAGTGGGTGTTAGAATAGAGTACATTTGTTATCAGACCCGCCAGGAATACCAGCACCATGTTCAACGGTATGACTACTGACTTTTTTCTGACTTTATTTCTTCTTGCCCGGTATGGATCGCCCGGCCTGATACAACATCAAGGATTCTACCTTGCCTTCTGCATTGGGGAAGAATTCCAATTGTGCATCTACTACTTTCAGGAAAAACTTAGTTGGTGATTCAGGAAAGATCTCAAATTTTTGTTGTCCGGTGGCTTGCGACATCAGGTGCCCATTTTCTAGGGTGATGGTAAGCGCAAAACCGGGTTGAATTTCGTAGACACCCACGTACTGCTTTAACACTTCTTCACTCACTGAAATCTCTGTATGTGTAGGAATAGGTTTATTGGTTTTTACTCCTTTGGTGTGGTCAATTCTTTCTTTAAAGATGGCCTCTGTTACGCCTGCCTTGGTAGTAGTAAATTGAAGTATGGAGAAACTGTTCTCAAAACTAAAGGTTGATTTATCTTGTGCAATCAGTTTAAATTTTTCTCCTCCCGAACGTTGGCTATAAAGTTGCCCACCCTCAGCCGTGATAATGCGGGTAGCGCCATCCTCAAATTCATACACACCGGTTAGCGATTTTGCATAGTCTGCCTCCAATGTAATTTTCGCGACTTGGTTGGCATAGGGTTTGCCAATCGCAAGGGCAGCCATTCGGGTTGAGACATCCCCGGGTGGATTGCAATCGCAGTTGGAGAACACTGCAACGAACACATCTTCTTTCGGTAGGTAGATCGCATTGGTGGTGTAGCCAAAAATACCTCCCGAATGTTCGAACGTTGCACTTCCGTTGATGTCATTCAGCCCCCACCCGTATCCATAGTTAATGAGTTTTCCATTGTTGAGTTTGTAATTGGTAAAAGCCTTTTGCAAAGTTTCCTTCTTCACAAGCTTGTTGGCATGCACGGCTGTATTCCAGAGTAAGAGATCATCTACCGTAGACATAATGGAACCAGCCGCATAGGGTTGTGTTAAACTCAGATACTCTGCATTGATATACTCTTCTGCTTTTTGATATCCTAACGCACGATTCTTTATAATTTTTGATTTGCTTCCGTAATAGGAGTTTTTCATGCCAAGAGGAGTAAAGATATTTTTCTCTACAAAATCCGGGTACGAAACACCGGAGGCTTTTTCAATAATATAGCCAAGCATGAAATAGGCAGAGTTGTTATAAAGATATTTTTCTCCAGGGGCAAAATCCATCGGTTCTTCTTTGAACAGATCAATCATTTCCTGAGGAGTCATGTCGTTGCGCCACAGCTTGGTCCAGCGTTCCATGCCTGTATAACTTTTGATACCAGAAGTATGGGTGAGCAAGTGATGAATAGTTATGGTGTGACCATGCATAGGATAATTTTCAATGTACTTGTTGATAGGATCTTCCAATGAAAGCTTACCCTGCTCCACCAGCATGAGAATAGACACTGCGGTGAATTGTTTAGTGATAGACCCAATTTCGAAAACGTGCTCGGGAGTGAGTGCCACATTGTTCTCCATGCTGGCCATACCAAAAGCCTTTCGGTAAATGGGCTTACCGCCCTTGCTGATTAGTGCTACAGCTCCGGGACCATCGCTTGGGTATTGTTTGGTTAGCAAGGCATCTACTTGAGAGGTTAAATCCTGAGCGATAACACTACTCGAGAACAAAAGGAGGAGGCTTAAGAAGGTGTATTTCATAAAGAGGGGTTGAAAGGTTTTATAATTTGAGGGGTGATTTTTTTGACTGTTCTAAATGAAAAACCCATCACGTAAGTCCCAAAAGGGAGGTAGGTGATGGGCTCACTTTGTGAAGATACTGAAAAAGTTTGAGTGATCAAGATCGGAGCTTGGCCTCCTTTCGATTTCTTGGGATCGTCCGTTTAATAAATAGTTACCTTGAACCATTAAAGTCCACACACGTTACTTGCTAAAATTCGATATTGCTACCTTGATGTAATCTGAGTTCCGCTAAATCTAGTTTATAACCTTCATGAAAAAAATTGACGTTACACTCCTCACCGATTCCCGGTATTTTAATCCAACGGAATTGAATTGGTACACGCAAAATATATTGGATGATGACAAGTATGTTCAACAAGCCTTGGAGAAGATGGGATTGAAAGTTGTGCGCATGAATTGGGACAGTCCTTCCTTCGACTGGACGGAAACGCGCTGTGCTATTTTCAGAACTACCTGGGATTATTTTGATCGCTTTGCTGAATTCTCTTCCTGGCTCGATACCGTTTCTACACAAACCCAACTCATCAATCCCATCGAAACCATTCGCTGGAATGTTGACAAGCATTACTTAAAGGACTTAGCCGCCAAAGGAGTCAATGTTCCAACTACTGTCTTTATCGAGAAGGGCGATGTTCGCACGCTGGCACAAGTAGTTGAAAGCACCAACTGGTCAACGCTTATTGTAAAGCCAGCCGTTTCGGGTGCTGCACGCCATACGTATAAGTTTGAACGAAAGGGTGTAAAAGATCATGAAGCCATTTTTCAAGAACTGATTCAGGACGAAGCCATGTTGTTGCAGGAGTTTCAGGAAAAGATACTGACCAAAGGGGAAGTAGCCCTCATCGTTTTGGGTGGACAGTATAGTCATGCGATTTTAAAGAAAGCCAAAACGGGCGACTTTCGTGTACAGGATGATTTTGGTGGAACGCTTCATGAGTACGCGCCTTCACCAGAAGAGATTTACTTTGCTGAGAATGCTGTCAGACAAGTAAGTCCTCTGCCTGTCTATGCCCGCGTAGATGTTATCTGGGATAATGAGGATCAGCTCTGCGTATCTGAACTTGAATTGATTGAGCCGGAGTTGTGGTTTAGAAAACACCCTGCAGCTGCTGAGCTGCTGGCCGATGCAGTGGTGAAGTTAATTAAGTGATGTGTTGATTTGAAGATTTGATAATTTGCTGATGGTAAAATTCTGAAAACACTAAAGCTTTAGGAATAGTAATAGGCTATGATTTAAGATATAGCCACATCATGTCTTACTTAAATGATATAAATTCAATAAAACGTGTCATGCCGTCCGGATGTTTATCGGGATCATTTTGACATCTATGAAAAGTTTTAGTAAAAGACTGAAAACTATAAGGCAGTCACAAAGACCAATTATAATTGAAGATCAATTTTGGGTAGCAAAGGGATACTTATAATCTATTATATCGGACATAAATTGTATTCGAATTTATTTGTCCACCATAGTTAATATAAAGAACATCATGTTCTTGAAGTATTCTATAGCTTACATCTTCAAGATTGTTAGGCTTGTCTGATCTGCTTCTGTTATTAAGAAATAATGATTTCCTCCGAAGCTTCCATTTTCCAGCTATCGTCCAGCGTTCTTCCTTTGGCGGATGTACTTTTGTCACGTGTTGTGAACACTTTATTAAGAATGATTGATTTTCGCTAAAGTGTAGAGTATCGTAAGGATGTTTTTCTACATCCAAAACCATAAATGTTTTATCCTTTAATACATAAGCTTTATCTAAACTCCACAGTCCAACAAGATCATCTTTTGATTGACCAAAGACTCCGAACGGAATAAGAACAAGAACTAGTAATCGCTTCACCCTTGATTAGATTTTATTTTTTTAGAAGTCTGTAACACATCATAATAGTAGATGCCTTCATCGGCATACTCTTCTTCTGGGTAAATTTATCTGCTATTCCGTGAAGAAGTGACTCTTATATTTTGATCTGCCTCTTAACGAAAAATGAACTCTTCTGTACTTATAAATTACTTTGTCACCGGCAGTTCAACCTCCTCGCCCCATACATACTTGTTGAACCATTGCCAATTGTGCCAGGTGGCTGCGAGGCGCTCCTTGGGTTTAGTAATGCCGTGCCCAAAACCTTTGTACACAATCAATTCACTCGGAACCTTGTTATCGCGCAGGCCTTGTAACAGTTCATATGCATTAGCGATCGGTACTCTGCGATCCAATTCACCATGCTGAATCAGGGTCGGTGTTTTGGCCTGCTGGATGGTAGACATTGGAGAAGTTTTCTTATAGATGGCTTCATCGCTCCAGGGTGTAGCTTTCAGGTATTGACGCGTAAAAGGATGAATGTCTGTATTGACATAGTACGTCATCCAATTAGAAATACCTGCACCTACACTGATCGCCTTGAAGACATCACTATTGGTAGTAAGGAAAGCAGAGATGTATCCACCCTGGCTCCAGCCCATCGAACCCATTTTGCTTCGGTCTATCATACCTTTCGAATCGAGGTAGTCAATGCCGGAGAGCACATCCCAAGCATCACCCACCCCTAAGTTCTTCACATTTAAAGAGCGAAAGGCCTCTCCATAGCCAGCTGAACCGCGATAATTAGGTCGTAACACCAGACAGCCTTTGTCCAGCCATTGTAAAACAGGGTACACATACCCTGGAACAGGACTGGGTGTATCGATGCCTGTAGGGCCTCCGTGAATAACCACCAGCAGCGGATACTTTTTAGCGGGATCGTAATTGGTAGGTTTGTGCAGGACACCTTCCACCACAGTGCCGTCTTTACTCTTCCAGCTGATTACTTCACTCTGGGCAACTGTCCACGAACTGATTTGAGCAGTCAGGTCGGATAGCTGTTGCGGTTTGGGGGTTGTGGTAGAAGTGACAAAGACCTCATTCAATTGATTTCCATTGCGAGCAGTAAAAGCCATGCGATCTCCAGAGCTCGATAGAGCAAGACTATAAATTTGTTCAGGTGCAGATAGAAAAATGCTATGAACTCCCGTTTTAGGATCAAGACGATAGATCGGCCGCTTGGTTTTATTCCACACAGATGTGTAAATGCCTGTGTTTCGCCAGAGTAGTCCCCCCAAGTCTTCATCCAGATTTTTGACTAGTTGCCGAACGGATTGCGTGGCAAGAGTAATCACGAAAACTTTTGTGTTCATGTAAAAGTTCGAAGTCGTGTCGCTTTCATTGCTAGTGTATTGAATCTCCTTGGAATCAGGTGACCAGTCCTCCAGAGCATCATTGCTGGCATTTGTTATCAGGGGTGATATTTTTTTAGTAGAGAGATTGAGCAGCGAGATATCTGATTTAATGAAGGAGTTGATGAGGGGATTAGGCTGATGACCGAAGGCTACCTGAGTACCATCGGGCGATACACGGAATGAGGTAACGGTAAACTTTCCTTCTGTAAGACGATCTGCTTTGGGCCACTGTAAACATCCGGCTTTTACTTTCAGACTATCCGTTGCTTCATAACAAGGGCGCTCAGAAGGATCAAGTAGATCTGGATTAAAATCTATTCTCCACAAGTGTGATAAAGTAAAATCCTTGTCATCCGTTTCGTAAGCACCATACCGCTTTTCGCGATCTTTCTTTTCTTTATCTTCTTTCTCTGGCTTTAAAAACACAAAGGCTTTT
>LNEN01000158.1 GCA_001464155.1 Cytophagales bacterium Ga0077538
CTTGGTAAAATATCGGTACAAGAAGCTTTTGAACACTCATCTAATGTGGCCATGGCGAAATTGGTCAACAATCAGTTCGGCACAAAACCTCAGAAGTTTGTAGACTATGTAGACCGATTGAAGTTATCTCAACCGTTGGGCGTACAGATCACCGGTGAACCTCAGCCTAAAATTCACAGACCGGGTGAGAAGGGTTGGAGTGGAATTTCACTTCCTTGGATGGCCTACGGCTATGGTTTTGAAATTACACCCATGCATACGCTTACACTTTATAATGCGGTCGCAAACGAGGGTAAAATGATTAAGCCCGTATTTGTAAAAGCTGTGAGTAAAGCGGATGATGTAGAGGAATCGTACGAGACAGAAGTGTTGAATGATAAAATCTGCTCCAAGAAAACGTTGACAAAACTGAAATTGATGTTAGAAGGTGTGGTGGATCGAGGTACGGCAAAGAACATACGCGGAACGCACTATCGCATTGCTGGTAAAACAGGTACTGCGCAGATTTTAGATAACGGTCGCTATACACAGCGTTACATCACTTCGTTTGTGGGTTATTTCCCAGCGCATGCTCCTAAGTACAGCGCTATTGTGTTGATCAAAAACCCAAGAGGTTGGGAACAATATGGAAGCAGCGTAGCGGCACCCGTATTCAAAGAAATAGCCGATAACATTTACTCACGCGATGTGGATTTACACATGGCCATGGAAAAAAAGATATTGTTGGAAGAAGGTGTGTTCCCGGTTATACGCGGTGGTCATCAGGAGGAACTGACTATGTTATGCAATGAGTTAGGTGTGTCCACACATTCGCAAACTGATGAAGAATGGGTGAAGACAGCGAAAGCGGGAAGTGCTGTGAATTGGAAAAAAGCAATTGTGGGAAAGGACATTGTACCGGATGTTACAGGCATGACCTTCCGTGATGCGATCTACTTATTGGAAAAATCAGGATTGAAAGTTTTTTACGAAGGCAAAGGGCGGGTGGCAACACAATCTCTCAGTCCGGGCGTTCGAATTAGTAAAGGCGATAGAATTTATTTGAGATTGAGTTAATGGCTGAATTGAAAGACATCTTATACAACGTATCCCTTACTTCTACGTATGGCAACATGAACGTGGACGTGAAGGATCTTGCTTTCGATTCACGCTTAGTAAAAGCGGATTTCTTATTTGTGGCGGTGAAGGGCTCGGCTTCTGACGGGCATGCGTTTATTGATACGGCTGTTGCCAATGGCGCTACCGTAGTGATATGTGAGAAACTACCCCCTACTATACATGAAAAAGTTACCTACATCACAGTTCGGAACAGTGCTCAATCACTGGGAATTATTGCTGCTAACTTTTTTGGCTCTCCGTCACAAAAACTAAAGTTAGTCGGTGTTACCGGTACCAACGGTAAGACTACCACTGCAACGTTGCTCTATCAGCTTTTTTCTTCGCTAGGGCATCGTTGCGGAATGTTATCCACAGTTGTGAATAAAATTGTGGATAAAGAAGTGCCTGCGACTCACACCACGCCTGACCCCATCCAGCTCAACAAGCTGTTGCAGCAAATGGTGGAGGCCAAGTGCACGCACGTGTTTATGGAAGTGAGTTCACATGCAGTGGATCAGGAACGCATTGCAGGCTTGCACTTTGTCGGGGCTGTTTTTACGAACATCACACACGACCATCTCGATTACCATAAAACATTTGACAACTACATAAAGGCAAAAAAGAAGTTTTTCGATGACTTGAGCAGCAATGCTTTTGCCTTGGTAAATGCCGATGATAAGCGCGGCATGGTAATGCTTCAGAATACAAAGGCAAAGAAACAATCTTTTGGTCTGAAGAAGATGGTTGATTTCAAAGGAAAGATTATCACTAATTCGATTGAAGGCTTGGAGCTGGAGGTCAATAACCAGAATGTATGGTTTAAGTTGATCGGTGATTTTAATGCCTACAATCTTTTAGGCGTGTACGGTGCGGCTGTTTTGTTGGGTGAGAATTCAGAGGAAGTGTTGAGACATCTTTCCAACCTTTCGGGTGCTCCTGGTCGTTTTGAATTGGTCATGCCTGGTTCTAAAGTAACCGCTATTGTGGACTATGCCCATACTCCCGATGCATTGAAGAATGTATTGGAGACCATTGCACAGTTTCGCACCGGTAATGAACAAGTGATTACTGTGGTAGGATGTGGTGGTAATCGCGATAAAACGAAGCGGCCACTGATGGCTTCCATTGCCTGTCGTTTAAGTGACAAGGTGGTGTTGACTTCTGATAATCCGCGCGATGAAGATCCGATGAGCATTATCCATGAAATGCAAACGGGTGTGATGCCAACGGAAGCACGAAAGACCTTGGTGATGGCGGATAGGGAAGAAGCCATTAAGACTGCTTGCATGATGGCTAAAGAGAACGATATCATTTTAGTGGCTGGCAAGGGTCATGAAAATTACCAGGAGATAAAAGGAGTGAAACATCCTTTTGACGATAAAGAAGTAGTAGCAAGAATGTTAAAACTGATTATCAACTAGAATAATGCTTTATTATTTATTCGACTATTTAGACAAGCAATTCGACCTCATAGGGGCAGGTGTATTTAAGTACATTTCTTTCCGTGCAGGAATGGCTGCTTTTGTTTCGTTGCTCATCACCATAACCTTTGGTAAGACGCTCATTAACTTTTTGCGCAAACAACAAGTAGGAGAAGATATACGCGATCTCGGTTTGCAAGGACAGATGGAGAAGAAAGGTACACCTACTATGGGTGGTATCATTATCATTTTGGCCATTCTTGTACCAACCTTGCTATTTGCTAAACTGGATAATGTATACATCATACTCTTGATTGTTGCTACACTCTGGTTGGGCTTGATCGGATTTTTGGATGACTACATCAAGGTATTTAAGAAAGATAAAGAAGGCTTAGCTGGCAGATTTAAAATTATCGGACAGGTGGGACTCGGTATAATTATCGGAGTGACCCTTTCCTTTAATGATAGCGTAGTGGTACGGGAAGTAAAGAGTACTCCAGCAGAAATTGCCAGTTTAGATATGTCCAATCTTCAGGAAATGGAGAATAAACTTTCGTATGAAGATGTGCATTCAACGAAAACAACGTTGCCCTTTATAAAGGATAATGAATTAGACTACGGAAAAATTTTCCCTTTCATACCTCAAGAATACACCTGGGTCATCTACACACTCGTTGTGATCGTAATTATTACCGCAGTGTCGAATGGCGCTAACATCACGGATGGTATTGACGGCTTAGCAGCAGGTACTTCTGGTATTATCGCACTTACACTAGCCATTTTCGCTTACCTATCGGGTCGTATCGACTTTAGTTCTTACCTCAACATCATGTACATACCAAACTTGAGTGAGTTGGTAATTTTCTGTACCGCTTTGGTGGGTGCCTGTCTTGGTTTCTTATGGTACAACGCATATCCCGCTCAGGTATTTATGGGCGATACTGGTAGTTTAACCTTGGGTGGAGTAATAGCCGTAGTGGCCTTTGCGGTTCGTAAAGAATTGTTGATTCCTATTCTATGCGGGATCTTCCTGATTGAGAATATGTCTGTGATCATTCAGGTGTCCTACTTCAAATACACCAAGAAGAAATACGGAGAAGGCAGACGAATTTTTTTAATGTCTCCCCTGCATCATCATTATCAAAAGAAGCAAATCCATGAAGCAAAGATTGTAACACGCTTTTGGATTGTCGGAATTCTATTAGCCATACTCACACTTGCAACCCTGAAACTTAGATGAGCAAGCGCATCGTCATATTAGGAGGAGGAGAAAGTGGAACGGGAGCAGCCTTGCTCGCGAAGAAGAAAGGCTTTGATGTCTTTGTATCCGATCAAGGTGTGTTGAAAGATAAGTACAAAGAAGAATTGGTGGCGCAAGGCATTGCTCTTGAAGAGGGGAAACACAGTGAAGAAAAAATTCTGAACGCTGATCTTATTATAAAGAGCCCGGGGATTCCTGATAAAGCTGAGCTTGTCAAAAAGGCAAAAGCGAAGGGCATAGAAATCATCGATGAGTTGGAGTTTGGGTACCGATACTTAAAGGGAAAGGTAATTGCCATTACCGGAACAAACGGGAAGACGACAACTACTTTGCTCACCTATCATTTACTAAAATCAGCTGGATTGAACGTAGCGCTGGCTGGTAATGTTGGTTTTAGTTTAGCCAGACAAGTGGCAGAGCAAGACCACGATTGGTATGTGATTGAGATCAGTAGTTTTCAATTGGATGGAACGACTTCCTTCAAACCAACGGTTGGGATCTTACTAAACATCACTCCAGATCATTTGGATCGTTACGAGTATTCGCTTCAAAACTATGTCAACTCTAAGTTTCGGTTAATCCGACACATGGATGAACACAGTACGTTCATTTATTATAAAGATGACAAGATTGTTGGCGCAGAAGTAAGAGCCAAATTGATTGCTGCCAAACAGATTGCTGTTTCCCTTTCGGATGAAAGCACTTCCGTACATTTTGACGGAAGTAAAATGAGTTTTGGTTTTGGTCATGCGTATAAGATTGCACAGGATGAAACCACGCTGAAAGGTCCGCACAACCTGATCAACACCATGGCGGCTGTATCCGCAGCAGAGGTAGCCGGTGTTTCGCTGGAAGCTATTCGCAAAGGACTTTCTACATTCAAAAATGCCCCACACCGATTAGAGTCTGTAGGCACTATTAAAGGAGTTGAATTTGTAAATGATTCGAAGGCAACCAATGTAGATTCAGTCGTATATGCCTTGGGAAGTTATGCCGGTCCACTGGTATGGATTGCGGGAGGGATTGATAAGGGCAATGATTACACGCTGATTGATAAAGAGGTAAAGGCGAAGGTTCGCACTCTTATTTGTCTGGGTAAGGATAATGAAAAGTTGAAGAAAGCCTTTGGTGGTCTTGTCCCTACGATCAAAGAAACACAAACGGTTAAAGAATTGGTGCGCATAGCATTGGCAGAAGCGAAGCAAGGAGATGTAGTCCTGCTTTCACCGGCATGCGCCAGTTTCGATTTGTTTAAAAATTATGAGGACCGTGGCGATCAATTCAGAGCTGCGGTGCAAGAACTTAAAAAGGAAGTGGAGGGCCATTCAGCATGAATCAATTAAAAACCTGGGCCGACAAAAATTTGCAAGGCGACAAAGTTATTTGGGCTGTTGTATTCGCCTTATCCATGATTAGTATTTTAGTAGTCTATAGCTCTATCGGAACCTTGGCGTATAAGCATACCAGAAGTCCTGAACGTTTGCTGCTCACACACACCATGCACGTGTTCATTGGCTTGGCCGCCATGTGGTTTGCACACAAAGTGGACTATCGGTATTACTCTAAAATTTCTAAAATTGCCTTGCTCATCAGTGTTCCCTTATTGATTTACACGTTCACCAATGGAACAACGCTGAATGATGCAGCACGTTGGATTCAGATTCCGATCATAGGTACATCGTTTCAGCCATCCGACTTTGCCAGCTTGGCGCTGATCGTAAACCTCGCCAGCATGTTGGCGAAGCGTCAACAAAATATTGATGATATCAAAGAGTCCCTCATTCCCATTCTTTTCTGGTGTGGTATCATTTGCGGATTGATTGCTTTAACCAACTTATCCACTGCCATACTCCTCTTGATCACCTGCTTGCTCATTATGTTCATTGGTCGGGTACCCGCCCGTTATTTGGCGATGCTGGTGTTCGTGGGTCTACTCTTTGGTGCCTTGGCAGTTGCCTTTGGTGTACGGGGTGAGACAGCGAAGAATCGTATCAAGAATTTCGTGAGCGGAACTGAACTTCCTTTCCAAGCCAAGCACGCGCGCATTGCCATTGCAACAGGTGGAGTGACGGGCAAAGGACCAGGTAACAGCGATCAACGAAATATTTTGCCACACCCATATTCAGATTTTGTGTATGCCATTGTGATTGAAGAGTATGGAATGATTGGAGGCATTGTGGTGCTAGTATTATACCTGATACTTCTTCATCGAGGAATGAAAGCAGCATACAATAGTGAACGAGCTTTTGGTGGTTTACTCTCGGCAGGTTTAAGTTTTGATTTAGTCTGTCAGGCCATGATTAACATGGGAGTAGTTGTTGGCTTAGGGCCGATCACAGGACAACCCTTGCCCTTGATATCGATGGGAGGTACATCCATGGTGTTTACTGGATTAGCGTTGGGAATTGTGTTGAGTGTGAGTCGTGGAGAACAACAAGACGAAGTGTGGGATAAGCAAACTGGAAAAACAGAAGAGAAAGAAGGAAAAAGTGTAACAGCGAAAGCAGCGTAAGAGGCTGCGAGCCATGAGCTTCGAGTTACTAGCTCGTAGCTCAAGGTTAAAAGCTCGAAGCTAAATAAAAGAGAAAAAAGGACTTGAAAGAAAACAAACCATATCGACTCATCATCAGCGGTGGCGGCACTGGAGGGCATATCTTCCCAGCGGTAGCGATTGCCAATGAATTCCGGGATCGGTATCCGGATGCGCAAATCCTATTCGTAGGTGCGCAGGGTAAAATGGAAATGACGCGTGTACCAGAAGCAGGTTATAAGATTATTGGATTGTGGATTAGTGGACTTCAGCGAAAGCTTACCGTTAAGAATTTATTATTTCCAATAAAATTAATGGTGAGTTATTTGCGTGCCCTGGTAATTGTCAAGCGATTCAATCCTCACGTTGTGATTGGCACCGGTGGTTATGCGAGCGGACCCATCATGATGGCAGCAACTCGTTTTGGGTATGCTTCTTTGATTCAGGAACAAAATTCCTTTGCAGGCATGGCGAATAAACAAGTGGCGAATAAGGTGAAGCGAGTGTGTGTGGCTTACGAAGGAATGGACGCTTATTTCCCTAAAGAGAAATTGGTGTTGACGGGAAATCCGGTTCGCAAAGATTTATTAGAGATTGCTTCAAAGCGAGAGAAGGCCTTGAATCATTTTGGATTTGATGCCAATAGAAAAACATTATTAATCATTGGTGGTAGTCTGGGAGCCAGAACCATTAATGAAAGTATGTTGAAAAACATTAATAAACTTTTTGAAACAGAAGTACAGGTGATCTGGCAAACGGGTAAGGGATATTATACAGCGTGTAAGGAAGCCTTGTCCTCTTATGACTTGCGCAGAATCCGCGTGTATGATTTTTTAAAGGAGATGGATTTGGCCTATGCTGCTGCGGATGTGGTGATTTCAAGAAGTGGCGCCTTGGCAGTATCAGAGTTATGCATAGCGGGTAAGGCAAGTATTTTGGTCCCCTCACCGAATGTAGCGGAAGATCACCAGACAAAAAACGCCATGGCATTGGTGGATAAAAATGCGGCTGTATTGGTAAAGGATACGCAAGCTTCAGACATGTTGATTGATGAAGCGCTGAAGCTTTTGTTTGATGAAACGCGCAGCCAGCGCTTAAGTGAAAGCATTAAGAAATTGGCGAAGCCAAATGCCACAAAAGAGATAGTAGATGAAATTGAGAAATTGATAAAGTGAAATTAGAGAACTACGATAGCATTTATTTTTTAGGCATAGGCGGAATCGGCATGAGTGCGCAGGCACGTTGGTTTATGAAGAAGGGTCTGCGCGTAGCTGGCTACGATAAAACACCAACTGTGCTGACAGAAGCTTTGCAAAAAGAAGGAATGCTTATTCACTTTGAAGATTCTGTAGACGCTATTCCATCCTTCGTAAAAGAGGGCAAGGAACGCACGTTGGTGATTTTTACACCTGCCATTCCAAAGGATCATGTAGAGCATGCTTATTTAAAGGAGAAAGGTTTTACGATTGTAAAGCGCTCGGAGGTGCTGGGCTTGCTTACGAAGAATTACAAGACCATTGCCGTAGCGGGCACCCATGGAAAGACTACTACTTCTTCGATGGTAGCCCATATCTTAAAAGTAGCTAACCTGCGCATGGTGGCTTTTCTGGGAGGTATTACGACCAACTATGAATCCAATCTGGTCATGAATGGTGAAGTAGAGAAGGATACGGTGGTAGTAGTGGAAGCCGATGAATTTGATCGTTCTTTCCTTCGTCTCTTCCCCGAAGTGGCGATTGTTACGTCAGCTGACCCCGATCATTTAGATATTTATGGTGATCATGAAAGCATGATTACGTCTTTTAAAGACTTTATTAAACAAATTAATACGAATGGCTCATTGATTATTCATGAATCAATCGATGAACTATTAACAGCAAACCTACAGGTGGTCAATAAGACTACCTATAGCATGAGCCGTGGACAATTTTTTGCCGAGCACATTACTGCCAAAGGCGGATTTTTTGAGTTCGACCTCCAAGGATTTGGTAAGGTTGAACATGTTACGCTCGGTGTCCCCGGTTTTCATAATGTAGAGAATGCCATCGCTGCTTCCATTGCTGCCTTTAAGGTAGGCGTGGATGTAACGACTATTAAAAAGGCACTCGCTTCTTTTACCGGAGTGAAAAGACGTTTCGAGTTTGTATTGCGAAACGACAAGATTGTGTTTGTTGATGACTACGCACATCACCCTACAGAGATTGAAGCTTTTCTGCGTTCACTCAAGTCCATGTACCCCCGTAAGAAGTTGACGGTTATTTTTCAACCGCACCTTTTCACACGTACACGCGATTTTGCAAAGGGTTTTTCAGAGAGCTTGAGCATAGCCGATGAACTATTCCTCATGGATATTTATCCAGCTCGTGAGTTGCCGATTCCTGGGGTGGATTCTGACATGGTATTTAAGAATGTTACCAGCAAGGTGAAGAACCGCTGTAGCAAAAGTGATTTAATGCAAAAATTGGAAACTACTGATTTGGAGTTAGTGGCTACGATAGGAGCAGGTGATATTGACACGTTTGTAGAACCAATCAAAAAAATGTTGAAGCAGAAGTATGAAGCTTAAACTCAACATGCGAAACGAGATAAAAGGAGTGTTGGCACTGGCCGCTCTCTTGGTACTCATTGCTTTTGCAGAGCGCGAGCAACACCAGGCTGCGGTAAAGGAAATCTCTATTACTATCGATAACCTGAACGACAATCACTTCATTGATGAAGAGGATGTACGCGGATTGATGCAAATGAAAGACAAGAGCCTGATCGGTACAACCGTTAGTTCGATCAACTTGAAAGAGGTGGAGAAGAAGATTAAATCAAATCGCTTTATAGAAGATGCTGAATTGTATAGCGATTTAAAGGGAAACCTTCTTGTAAATGTAGAACTCCGCAGACCGATTGCCCGCATTGTTCGCAATGATGGACCCGATGGCTACATCGCTGAAGACGGAACCATAATGCCGGTTTCTGAGAAGTTTACTACGCGGGTGGTATTGATTAGTGGATCATATGGAAGAAATTTATTAGGACAGCAAAACATTAATGGAACGGAAGAAGGACAACAATTGATGGAAATGCTGGAGCTTATTCGCGAGGATGATTTCTGGAAAGCGCAGATTGCGCAGTTGGACATTGATAGCAAAGGACGTGTCACACTATTTCCGCAGGTAGGAGATGAGCACATCGAATTTGGTAAACCTGAGAACGTAGAGGAGAAATTCAAAAAGCTAATGATTTTTTATAAAGAGATATTACCTGTGAAGGGTTGGAATAAGTACAAAAGAATAAATCTGGAGTACGAAGGACAACTGGTAGCAGAATAAAAACCAATAAGAACAAAACAACCACTAAATACATCAATCATGGAAAACGAGAAAATAGTAGTCGGACTCGACATAGGCACAACAAAGATCTGTGCGATAGTCGGACGCAAAAACGAATTCGGCAAGTTAGAGGTGCTGGGCATGGGGAAGGCTGAAAGCGAAGGCGTTGTGAAAGGTATCGTTTTCAATATTGATAAAACTGTCTATGCTATTGAGAAGGCCATCAAGGAAGCCAGCGATCAATCCGGTATTGACATCGGTGTGGTGAACGTGGGTATTGCGGGTCAGCACATCCGCAGCTTCGTGCAGCACGGTGGCATCACACGTTCTTCTAAAGAAGATGAAATTACCATTGATGATGTGGAGCGCTTAACGCAAGACATGTATCGCATGGTGGTTCCTCCCGGTAGTCAGATAATTCATGTAATGCCACAAGATTATATGGTGGATTACGAAGAAGGTATCAAAGAGCCTGTAGGAATGTCGGGTGTTCGCCTCGAGGCAGACTTCCACGTGATCACGGCACAGACCAATGCGATCAATAATATTCACAAGTGTGTTCGCAAGGCGGGATTGGAAATTGAAGATTTGATTTTGGAACCGTTGGCTTCCAGTCTTGCCGTATTGAGCGATGAAGAAAAGGAAGCAGGTGTTTGTCTGATCGATATTGGTGGTGGTACGACTGACATAGCCATTTTCTATGATAACATTATTCGTCATTCAGCAGTGATTCCTTTCGGTGGAAACATTGTAACAACCGACATCAAGCAAGGCCTAATGGTATTGCAACAGCAAGCCGAACGCTTGAAGACATCCTTCGGTCGTGCGATTGCCGAAGAAGCCAATGCCAATGAGATAGTAGCCATTCCTGGTATACGCAATCGCGACACCAAGGAGATTTCAGTGAAGAATCTTTCCAACATTATTCAGGCAAGAATGGAAGAGATCATTGAAATGGCGCATGCAGAAATTATTAGTTCTGGCTATGAAAATCGCTTAGCAGGTGGGATTGTCATCACCGGTGGTGGTGCGCAGTTAGCTAACCTCAAGCAATTAGTTGAATACATGACGGGCATGGATACACGCGTGGGTTATCCAAATGAACATTTAGGAAAAGGTAAGATCGAAGTAGTAAAAAGTCCCATGTACGCAACAGCGGTTGGACTGGTGTTGTCGGGCTTCCGTTCTCTGGATGAACGCGAAGATCGCTACAAAGAAGCACGCGAAGTGGTAAGGGCCGTGAAACAAAAGAAGGTAGTAGCGACTACAACTTCTTCCAAGAGTTTCTTCAACGACATTCTTACTAAGACAAAGAGTTTGTTGATTGATGACTTAAATGATAAAAATGAGTATTAGACTTAAGATGTAAGTAGCAAGACGCAAGAGCAATTTCAAGTCTTACGTCTCAGTACTAAAGTCTTACTACTAAAAGAACAACCACTAAATCAAAAGAATATGTTTGAATCAGGATATAAATTCGAAATCCCCAAACACCATAAGTCGATCATTAAAGTGATTGGCGTAGGTGGTGGCGGAAGCAATGCGGTGAACCACATGTTCAAGCAGGGCATTAAAGATGTAGAATTTGTGGTGGTGAACACCGATGCACAGGCGCTGAACAGCAGCCCTGTTCCTTATAAATTGCAAATAGGCACAAACCTCACAGAAGGTTTAGGCTGTGGGGCGAATCCGGATGTTGGACGTGCAGCAGCAATTGAAAGCCGCGAACAGATTCGCGAAATGCTGAGTGGAACCAAAATGGTTTTCGTCACAGCCGGTATGGGCGGTGGTACTGGTACAGGTGCTGCTCCGATCCTGGCAAAGATTGCCAAGGAGATGGATATACTCACGGTGGGTATCGTCACTGTTCCTTTTGGCTGGGAAGGAAAGAAGAAATTTTCTCAGGCACAAATTGGTATTGATGAGTTGCGTGCGAATTGTGACACCGTACTGATGATCCTGAATGATAAGTTGCGCGAGATTTATGGCAACTTACCCATAGGACAAGCTTTTGCACAAGCCGATAATGTATTGACAACAGCAGCCAAAGGTATTGCAGAAATTATCACACTCACTGGTCATGTGAACGTTGACTTCCAGGATGTGCGTACCGTAATGTTGAATGCAGGTGCAGCTGTAATGGGTACGGCCGAAACACGTGGCGACAATCGTGCGAAGAAAGCAGCAGAATCAGCGCTTGCTTCTCCGCTGTTGGATAACCGCGACATCATGGGTGCTACGCGCATTCTTCTTTCGATTTTCTCTGGTACTGAAGTGGAATTGTCCATGGATGAGTTGAGTGAGATAACCGAGTTTATACAAGCACAAGCCGGACAAGAAGCAGAAATGATTTTTGGTCACGGTGTGGATGAAGAGTTGGGAGATCGCATACGCGTTACTGTAATCGCTACAGGCTTTGATGCAGAAATCAAAAAGCAGGTAAAGAAGGAAGAAGCAAAAAAAGTCCATGACCTCGACCGTGCACAAGGTTGGCTTTTCGAGGCGAAGGACGTCCCGATGGCTAATCGCACGGAACCTGAAATGAAGATTAAGCCTCCCAAGCAGGAAGATGACACGTTCGAACATCAGTCGCGCGAGGTTGTTTTCACGTCAAATTTTAAAGCACCAGAAAACAAATTTGATCTGGAGGATGATGACGATGGAGAAGATGGTTTGTTCCGGGGTGATGATGAGTTTGATATGGGAGCTGAATCCTACGGAGATCAAACCATTAACAACGATGGCATGATGGAGTTACGCAATACGCGGGAGCGGTTGAGACAACAAGCAGAGTTACGTAAGAACAAACTGAAGGAAGGCAAGAAGTCTGAGATGACAAAAGAAGAATTCAGTGAGAAGTGGGCCTTGCCTGCCTACATGCGCAGAGGTGTAAAGATGCAGGATGTGCCTCATTCTTCTGAGCCCTTTATTTCTAAGTATAATCTGAATGATGATAACAATATTTTAGGTAACAATAAATTCCTTCATGATAATGTGGATTAGAGTTTAGTTATCAGTTAACAGTGATCGGTTGACGGTTATCAGACGGATAACAATTAACAGATAACGAATGACTGATCCAAAGAAATTGGCATGGCCGTTATGACAGGTATTTTGCTCCTTTCGTAGTGGTTGTTGGCAGCGAATATTTTTAGCCGGTAACGGCATGCCTTTCTTTTTAGTGTTGCAGGTCACGTGTGCCTGACCATTTTTTCAACACCAGAAAGCCCCGCATAGCAGGGGCTTTTTGTATTTATGGCATCTCTTAACTTTTAGTACCTTTAGAATATGAAAACACGTAAATGGTTAGCAGGTGTGCTGGTCGTGATAGCCGCACTCTATTTAGTTGGCCCCCAACCTTCTACACCTCTCTATGATCCCACCCTTCCGGTAATTCCCTCTGAAGCACTCGCCTTGGAACAATACATCCGAATGCAGGAATCCAAACATGTTCTTAAAAAAGATAATGAAGCGAGGATTATCTGGAATAACGACTCAACCAAGCAGATGACAGAATACGCTGTTGTGTACCTGCACGGTTTTTCGGCCAGTCAGGAGGAGGGTGATCCTGTGCATGTAAATTTTGCAAAGCAATTCGGTTGCAATCTTTACCTCGCTCGCTTGGCAGATCATGGAGTGGATACAACCGATGCACTTTTTCATTTTACACCCGATCGTTTTTGGACTTCCGCAAAGGAAGCTTTAGCCATAGGAAAGCAGTTGGGTAAAAAGGTTATTTTAGTAAGTACCTCTACCGGAGGAACAGTGGCCTTAAAATTGGCAGCCGATTTCCCGAATGATGTGCATGCATTGATTAATCTTTCTCCGAATATCCGTATCAATGATCCCGCTGCCTTTTTACTAAATGATCCATGGGGTTTGCAAATAGCAAGAGTAGTAATGGGAGGGAAGTATTATGGAACGGGCATTGCTCCTGAAAATGAACGCGCTCAATATTGGGACGGCAGGTATCGATTGGAAGCCACCGTGCAATTGCAGGAATTAGTAGAAACAGCGATGACAGAGGAGGTTTTTAAAAAAGTAACACAGCCTTCTCTTACACTCTATTATTATAAGAGTGAAACAGAACAAGATCCACAGGTAAAAGTGAGTGCGATGTTAGAGATGCACAAGCACTTAAGTACTCCGGACTCCTTAAAATTTGCTATCCCTATTCCAACAGCCGGTGCTCATGTATTAGGTAGTCCCATGGCTTCTAAAGATGTGGAAAGTGTTTATAAAGAGATGGTGAATTTTGCGATTAAAACGTTAAACCTCTCTTCGGTTAATTAAGTTTATATGGTCCTCTTGTTATTCTAAAATAGATTATCAGTAATACGTGACTGTCATGCCGAACTTGTTTCGGCATCTTATATTTACTTTTGACAGATGCCGAAATAAATTCGGCATGACGTATTTTTTTGATTTTATTTAGTTATCTATTAAGACAAAAAGTGATAATCAAATTATTATTTTTCATGCAGCACTTTCTCGATCAATACGGATACATCGCCTTAGCCATAGGAACTTTTTTCGAGGGGGAAACAGCTATTTTGATTGCTTCATCGCTTATTCATAAGGGAGTATTCGCGTTGCATTATACCGTTTTCTTTGGATTTTTTGGTTCTTTTATCAGTGACTGGATTTATTACTTAGTGGGTCGCTTCAATGGAAAATATTTCGTGGATCGCAAACCAAAGTTGAAAGCAATGGTATCTCCTGTAACCAATCTGTTTCATCGTCATCAAATCCCGATATTACTGAGCTATCGTTTCTTGTATGGTTTCCGAATCATCATTCCGGTGGTCATTGGTATGAGCGGACTTCCCCCTGCGAGATTTCTTTTTTATACGATTATTGCGGGATTATTCTGGGCCACAGTGGTTAGTAGCATGGGGTATGCAGTAGGCGCCTTCTTTCAGTTAGAGGCTTCTTCTTTCGAAAAGAATTTTGTGTATGTTGTATTGGGCTTTGCAACATTTGGTGTGTTGGTGGGTTATAGTGTAAAGCGTTTGATCAGCAAAAACATTGTGGATGCTGTTAATTAAATTTTGATTAGAATAACGAGTAAAATGGAATATAGAAGACTTGGTAAATCCGGCTTGCAAGTAAGTTCACTTTCTTTCGGCTCCTGGCTAACGTTCGGAAAGCAGATCGAGAACAATACGGCCGAAGATCTCATGAGTATTGCATATGATAATGGTGTAAATTTTTTCGACAATGCAGAGATCTACGCAAGAGGTAAGTCAGAAGAGGTGATGGGCGCGGTGTTGAAGAAGAAAGGTTGGTCACGTGACAGTTACATCGTTTCCAGCAAAGCTTTTTTCGGATTGGGCGGTAAAGATTTGAAACCCACACAAAAGGGTTTACATCGCAAGCATTTAGTAGAAGCGTGTGAACAAGCCCTAAAGCGTTTTCAGCTCGATTACCTGGATTTATATTTCTGTCACCGACCGGATAAACAAACACCTATTGAAGAAACTGTGTGGACGATGCACAACCTTATTCAACAAGGAAAAATATTGTATTGGGGAACGAGCGAGTGGAGTGCACAAGAAATAATGGAAGCGCACATGGTGGCACAACGCTATTCTTTGATTGGTCCTACCATGGAACAACCACAGTACAACATGTTGGAGCGCAACAAGGTTGAGGGAGAATTTGCACAGCTCTACAAGACCGTAGGATTAGGGACAACGATTTGGTCTCCGCTTGCATCGGGTGTGCTGACGGGTAAATACAATGATGGCTTTCCGGACGGCACGCGTCTGGGTATTGAAGGATTGGACTGGTTGCGCGATAATGCCTTGGTGGAAAGTAATTTAAAAAAGGTGCGCGCCCTTACAAAATTTGCGTTTGATATTGGCATGACCATGCCCATTCTGGCGCTTTCCTGGTGTTTGAAGAATGAAAATGTGAGCACTGTTATTTTAGGAGCATCCAAAACTTCACAGCTTCAGGAAAACTTTAAAGCCCTTGAAGGCAAGGATCGTTTAACTCCGGAAATCATGGAGCAGATTGAAAATATTTTGAATAATAAACCAGCTCCACCGGCTTATTAACCTTTATTTCATAGCTGATATCATTCAGCTTTTGTGTGAAGGATGAAACCTGTGAGGGCTTGCCACTGTTAAAGGAGAATAGATGTCGATGCGATTCACATTTTGCATGCTTTTAGCCTCGGTAACATGGGGTGTTGCGCAGCAGCAAACTATGGATGAAATCCGTAAGAGCATTTACTTTGGCGGAGGCAGTTATGACATCGATGAGTTTCAACAACAAGATCTTTTGCATTGGTTGGATTCTATTCCTAACCTCGACCGCTACGAAATTCATTTAATCAGTCACACCGATCCTATTGGTGGCAAGCGTTACAATGAGTGGCTTTCACAGATGCGCAGCGAATCCGTAGAACAATTAATTCTTCAGAAAAATATTCCACAGCATAAAATTTCCCGTAAGAATTGGGGATTGGAAAATGCTGTTTACAGCAATCAAACCTATCGTGGTATGCAGATGAACCGGAGAGTGGATGTGATTCTCTATCCCATTGTCTTTTAGGCACAACCTGCATTGCCTGACCAGGTACTTCTTTCCGGCTACCAACGCCCTTTTTCTACCTGTCCGAAATAGAACACCTCTTTTCATAAGCGAACGTCTTGGAATAATTAAAAACCCCTTTTCTTGCCAATTTTCAAGCTTTTGCCCTTGGCATTATATTGGTCAATAGGCATCAGATGCCGTAACAACATTCCGCTAAAGAATGTCTAAGGGTTGATCTTAATTCCAACAGGATGATAAAACTAAAAGATATCGACAAGTACGTGGATTCACGCTTTCAACGCACGTTTGTCCTTAAAGGCATTAATCTTGAAATCCAGCAAGGTGAATTTGTCACTATTATGGGCCCCAGTGGTGCGGGTAAATCATCCCTCATGAACATTATCGGCATGTTAGATGAGCCCTCTGCTGGAGAGTATTTCTTTTTTGATGAACCAGTGCACCGGATGAATTTTCAGGCCTACCATCTTATTGATGAGCTTACCGTGTATGAAAATATTGAAACCCCTTTGTTATATAAAGGAGTAAGCGGAGGGCAACGCAAAAGCATGGTGGCCGAATTACTCGATCGTTTTAACATGGTAGCAAAGAAGGATTTATTTCCGGAACAGTTATCGGGTGGACAGCAGCAATTGGTGGGCATTGCCCGTGCTATTGTTGGT
Source organism: Cytophagales bacterium Ga0077538 (assembly GCA_001464155.1). GTDB lineage: Bacteria > Bacteroidota > Bacteroidia > Cytophagales > Cyclobacteriaceae > Chryseotalea. The sequence goes on from LNEN01000158.1 coordinate 16,854, forward strand.
CAACCGAAACTATTGTTGGCCGATGAACCTACCGGTAATCTGCACAGCGAACAGGGCAAGCAGATCATGGAGATATTTAAAAAATTAAATGAAGAAGGGATTACCATTATACAAGTAACCCACTCTGAAGAAAATGCTCGTTACGGTAAGCGCATTATCCGCTTAGGCGATGGTGCAGTAGTGAGTGATGAGATAGTTGAAAAAATTAATGCTTAGTGAAGATGCGAAAGATTTTAGGTACGCTTTTAGTTGTTTTAAGTACTCAGTTGGTGGTGGCGCAATCATCCGAATCACTTACGGGTGGTACACTTACATTTAAAGAGGCAGTTAAAATTGGGTTACAGAACAATGTTACCCTCAACCAACAACGTAATACCCTGTTGCAAAGTCAAGCGCAGAAAACTTCTAGTATGGCCGTGTTAGGGCCACAAGTTACGATCAACGGAAATGCAGGCATTCGAAGTGGGAATAACTGGATTCAAAACACGGGTGAAGTGGTAAACGCAACGGTGGATGGTGCTTCAGCCTCCATTGACGTAACCATGCCTATTTTTAATGGACTGTCAGGTGTAAATACAGCTCGCCAATCTTCTAATCAATTAGATGCCCAATTGGAGCAGGTAAATCGCTCTACTCAGGATGTTATCAATTTAGTATCTATCCAATTTCTTCAGGTGTTGTTAGATCAACAGTTGCTAAAAATAGCGATTGAAAATCTGGCCAATCAAAAAACACAATTGGATCAGGTGTTGGCGCAAGTAGAGTTGGGAAGTCGTTCTCCGGTGGATGAGTATAATCAGAAAGCACAGGTGAGTACTTCAGAGTTACTTGTGGCGCAAGCTGAGTTTAATTTGATAAATGATAAAATTACCTTGTTTCAAACGTTACTCATTGACCCCATCGTTCAGCCAACCTTGGAAGAGCCCAATTGGGATGTGAATACGATTGCGCTGGGCGATCAGGATTTAACTCAATTACTGGAGACGGCCGCTGGTCAGCGAAGCGATTTAAAGCAGGCACAGTTTACAGAAAGGGCTTCGAAATTATCGATGTATTCCAGTAAAGGAAATTATTTACCAAGTGTAAATGCTCAATATAGTTATGGATCCAGATACAATCAGGTAAGAGGTACACCTCGTGATACTTCGTATAGAGATTTCACCAATCAGTTCACGATAGACAACCTGTATCAATCTATCGGAATTGGTGTGAGCATTCCCATCTTCACAGGCTTTCGAAACAGGTCTTCATATGTTCAGTCAAAAGTTTCTTATGAGAATAGTAGAATACAAACTAAAAATAGAGAGACTATAGTAAAGGGTGATGTAGTAAGAGCGTATCGAAATTTTGAGAGTGTAAAAAAGGGATACCTGGCAAGTGTAGATGGTCTGGAGGCTTCTCAAATGGCCTTTAACCTGGAAAAAGAAAGATACGATCTGGGGATCACCAGTTTTGTAGATTTTGCCAATGCGAACAGAACCTATGTTCAAGCTCAAACCAATTTAGCACAAGCGAAGTATCGATTCTTATTCCAAAAGATGTTACTCGACTACGCCTTGGGTACATTGCGTTTCGAAGATATTCCTTAATCCAACCAAGTTTTATAAACCAGCAAGAGCCCTCCCCTTAACCGGGAGGGTTTTTTATTTTGTAATGCCGATACTTACTTATCTTTATAAGATGACCCCATTCAAAAAAATCCTCCTGCTTGTGTTGCTCTGTTCGAACATGGTATGGGCACAAAAGCCAAAAAGTTATTCGGTTGTTACCAATGCACTTTCTCAAAGTCTGGTAAATGCTCCCATTGCCAAAGCACCTGCCCGCCTGGGGGTGGTTCCTTTTACAGCCACCAAATCATCCGCGCAAAGCTCTACGCAGTTTGGTGAATATCTCACGGAAACGATCATTGGGCTCACTGGAAACCACACCGATAAAATAAAATTGTTCGAGCGAACCCGTTTAGATGCCATATTGAAAGAGCAAGAATTGGAGTTAAGTGATTTAATGAAGCCGGCTGCTGCCTTAAAAATCGGACAATTAGTTCCTATTGATATGTTGTTGTCCGGCACGTATACCAAACTTAAATCGTATGTGGATGTAAGCGCTCGCTTGTTGGATGTGGCGACCGGTGAAGTGCTCATGAGTTTTACTGGACGAATAAAGATGGATAAAAATATTGCGACCCTGTTTCAACAAGAATCATCCAATTCAATTACCAATGGAGCAACTTCAAATCCGCCAACACCTACCGTTAATGTAACCATCAATAATTCAAATGAGGTTACGCTATCCAAAACGCAATCGCGTGAAGAATTTTGCAAAAAGGTGGTGAAAGATTTTCAGCCTAGGCTGAATGATCTCTCCACACCGGCTAAAATTGATGCGGTGGTAATGGAGGCCATGAAAACGGGTTTTGATAATACGTGTGGCAAACTGCATTATGATGTGTTGTATACCTTTTCACGGTATAAAATTGAACATCCTGCCTATTCACAATTTCTCTTAAATACCTTAGACACCATTGCGGCTCCTACAAACGATAACCGTGCACTGGAAATAATTCGCTATTTGGTAGTGGACAATAGTATCACTGACCGTGAGTGGCAATCGGGTAGGAGAGCTGTAGTGCGCATTGGCAATTATTGGCTTTCCAGTTATCTGAATTGTTTGCTGACTAAATCAACCGAAACTGCGTTGAATATTCAAACAACTCGTGTGGATGATTTTTTTCAGTTAGCCTCTTCGAGCAAGATTGGTTTACCACTTCCGATTAGTTATGAAATGGCCTACTTTGAAATGATGGAGGCACTGAAGGGTTCATCAGACCTTCAACAGTATGTGTATAAAACCTATTCGCAGAAACTTGTATTAGATGATAAGGGCAAAGCTGCTTTTTTCAGTGAGCTACGCGCAATGTACAACAGCGAAACGAGAGCAGAAAGGAAAACGATGATCATTGATTGGATTGGTGATTTCATAAATGCGCAAGAGTATCCGAAGGCACACGAGCAAGTGTATGACTTTGTTTGGCAATACAAACTCACCGGGAATGCATCTCATGATGAGGCAGTGAAACAAAATTTCCCGGAAAGTGATTTACTGAAGTTGTTGGATAAGTGTAGAAGTCGATTGGCTACTTATGCTATGAGCACACCCTACCCGAGTCAACAAGAGGATCGAATTAATTTTTGTGTACACTATGGGATCGCCATCCCTGGGGTTATTCCTTCGCTGGAGGAAGCCGAGACTATTTTAAAGGGAAATGATGTAAAAGAGCAACTTCGTATTATGAGGCTGCTTGTGTTAATGGCCGATAGGCCCAAAAAAATTGAGCCTTCTTTAGTGGCTTTACTGGAGCATAAATCGCTGGATGATCGTACGGTTTTACAGGAAGCACAAACACTTGCGATTACTGTTTTGGGGAATTGTAAAACCAGCAATGCAAAGGCGATTGGATTTATGTTAGATGCCTTGCCTCATTACGGTAATGATACAGAAGCGGCTAAAATTGCTTTAGTACAGGTTGGTAAACCGGCAGTAACTCCCATGATCGTCAGACTCAACAAAACTACGATTCATGAAGGAGGTTTGCAGTATCAATTAATTGTGTTGCTTGGAAAAATTGGTAAGGATGCTGCTCCGGCTAAGCAAGCCATCAAGCGTGTATATGATGCCTCTTCGAATGGCGATGTTCGCTATGCAGCAGAGGCGGCTCTTCAGGCTATCGGTGGATAGAACTTGAAAAAAAACAATTCCTTTTTTAACCTAAAAGAGGTTAGAGATGCGTCAGGCCGATGTATTCCTCAGCATTCATTGACTTATGGCATTTTATAGTATGAGTATTCGTCTCATGTCTTAATAGACAATGATGTAAAATCAAAAATTACAACATGCCCAATTTATTTCGGCATCTATTGAAAAGTGTCGTGAGATGCCGAAACAAGTTCGGCATGACAGCCGTGCCTTTTTGAAAACCGACTTTAGGATTAAAAGCGGATAATCATATTTTAAGTTTTGTTTAACCTGTGAGGGTATTAAAAAAAAATGACTTGCAATTTCACAAGCCATCTCAATTTTATATTGACAGGAAATGTTGATTTAAAACTCCGCACTACCGGGATAGCGTGGATAGGCAATCACATCGCGAATGTTTGTCATACCCGTAACAAACTGAATGAGGCGTTCGAAGCCAAGACCGAAACCAGAATGTGGTGCAGAACCAAACTTGCGCAGCTCTAAATACCACCAAACGGTTTCTTCCGCTATGTTCAATTCTCTTACACGTTTTAAGATGTTCTCATAGCGCTCTTCACGCTGCGAACCTCCAATGATTTCACCAATGCCGGGAAACAAAACATCCATGGCCGCTACTGTCTTACCGTCTTCATTCTGACGCATGTAGAATGACTTGATCGCAGCAGGATAGTTGTAGAGTATTACTGGTTTCTTAAAATGCTTTTCTACCAGGAAGCGCTCGTGTTCACTTTGTAAATCCGTTCCCCATTCTTCTACAACGAACTGGAATTTCTTCTTCTTGTTAGGCGCAGAGTTCTTTAAAATTTCGATGGCTTCTGTATACGACAAGCGCTGGAAATCATTCTCGCACACAAATTTTAAGCGGTCAATCAACCCAAGTTCGCTGCGTTGGTCTTGTGGTTTGGCTGCCTCTTCTTCTTTCGCACGCTTATCCAAAAAATCCAGATCTTCCTGACAATTGTCGAGTGCGTATTGGCAGAGGTATTTAATAAAGTCTTCTGCCAATTGCATGTTATCCTGAATGTCATAGAAAGCCATTTCAGGTTCAATCATCCAAAACTCGGCCAAGTGACGAGACGTGTTGGAGTTCTCGGCACGGAAGGTGGGTCCAAACGTATAAATTTCTCCCAAGCTCATAGCAAAAGTCTCGCCTTCCAATTGTCCGGATACGGTTAGGTTTGCTTCGCGACCAAAGAAGTCTTCTTTGTAGTTAATGTGACCATCCTCGGTACGCGGAGGTTTGTTCATGTCCAGGGTGGTAACCCGAAACATATCACCTGCACCTTCTGCATCCGATCCTGTAATAATAGGCGTGTGGATGTAGAAGAAGCCGCGATCATTAAAAAACTTATGCACAGCAAAAGCCATGGCATGGCGTACGCGAAACACAGCACCGAAGGTATTGGTACGAACACGCAAGTGAGCGATCTCTCGTAAAAATTCTAAGGAATGCTTTTTAGGTTGCAAAGGATATACTTCGGCATCACTGTCACCTAGTATCTCCAACGAGTTCACTTTTATTTCTACTGTCTGCCCTTTGGCAGGGGAGGGAATAAGCTCACCCGTAGCCGAAATACAGGCACCTGTGGTGATGCGCTTTAATAGCGCATCCTCAAACTTACCCAGTTCTACTACAGCTTGTAAGTTATTGATGGTGGAACCATCGTTTAACGATATAAATTGATTGTTGCGGAAAGTACGAACCCAACCTTGTACAGTAACAGTTTGCCCAGTGGGGCTGGTTTTTAACAGGTCTTTAATCTTAGGGCTTCTCATAATCAATAAAAGGGCTCAAAATCTCATTTCCTTGGTCTGTGTCCCCACAGACCAACCGGACAGTTAGCTAAACCACGGAAGGCAGTTCAGACTGACATAAAATAAAGCGCAAAAAACGTGATTTGAGCAGACTTGTACAAATGAAAATCGGGGCTAATTACTGTGGTCCACGCCAACCAGGGGCTTGGTGCGCAGCCATGTGAGGCTGTCCCGATATTATCGGGAAGCCAATTTTGCGAAGGGGAAGGCAGATAGCGAGATGGCCGCCAAAAGAAATAATTCTTATTGGCATGATTTTTTTACGCTAGCCGTGAAATGATAACTTTGTTATAGAATTAGTGTATGCAGAAACTCGGATTAAGTCAGTCGTTACAACAAAAGCTATCACCCCAGCAGATTCAGTTCATTAAACTGTTGCAGGTGCCTACTGCCGAATTGGAGACTCGGATTGAGGAAGAGTTGGAGATAAACCCTGCTTTGGAAGAAGGGGAGACTGAACTGCCAGAGGAAAAAAATGAGGAGCCCGAAGCCCAGGAGCAGGAGTTTGAAGAGACCTCTGGTGGCGAAGAAGAGCTGGACATTAATGACTACTTGCGTGATGATGATTACAGCGGGTACAAAATGCAAGGCGATGGGGATGGCGATGAGGACGAGCGTGAAATGCCCATGGTTATGGGAACTAGCTTACAAGAGCTGTTATTAACCCAACTTGGGTATTTAGGCTTGGATGAAAAAGAAAGTACCGTTGGTAAGCAGTTGATCGGCAGCATTGAGAGTGATGGTTACATCCGTAGAGAGTTGGATGCCATTGTAAACGACCTCGCTTTTTCACAAGGCATTGACACGACCACAGAGGAGGTGGAAGGTATTCTCAAGAAAATTCAAAGTTTTGACCCGGCTGGTATTGGTGCGCGCAACTTGCAGGAATGCTTGTTGTTGCAGCTGGAGCGGATGAAGCAAGGCATTGAAGAAGATGACGCTGACAAATTCAGTAAGAGCTATATCGTTGACAAGGCCATTCAGACCGTGAGCGAATGCTACGAAGAGTTTACCAAAAAGCATTACGATAAGATTATAAAGAAGCTGGACATAGCGGAGGAAGATGCGGACGATATTAAGGATATCATTATGCTGATATCTGGACTTAATCCGAAGCCAGGCGGCACCAGCAACACAACCGGTGTTTCCAAAAATCAGGTAATCATTCCCGATTTTATATTGACGAACAATAACGGTAAACTAGAGTTGGCCTTGAATTCGCGCAATGCTCCGGAGTTACGCATCAGCCGATCCTATACCGAAATGTTTAAGGCCTACGACAAAGGCGATAAAAAGGATAAGAAGCTGAAAGAGGCGGTAACTTTTGTAAAGCAAAAATTAGATGCGGCTAAATGGTTTATCGATGCGATCAAGCAACGGCAGCACACCTTACTTCGCACCATGAAAGCGATTGTTGATTTTCAATACGAATACTTTCAGGAAGGGGATGAAACGAAATTGCGTCCGATGATTCTAAAGGATATTGCCGGGATGATCAACATGGATATTTCAACTGTGTCGCGTGTAGCCAGTAGTAAAGCGGTTCAAACGGACTTTGGCATTTTTCCGTTGAAATATTTTTTCTCAGAAGGTATTGCTACCGATTCGGGTGAAGAGGTGAGTAGCCGGGAGGTAAAGCAAATTATCAAAGATTTGATTTCAGCGGAGTCAAAGAGCAAACCCCTGTCGGACGATAAGATTGAAAAAATATTGAATGAGAAAGGCTATAACATAGCCAGACGTACGGTTGCGAAGTATCGCGAGCAATTAAATTTACCAGTGGCAAGGCTTCGAAAGCAATTGTAAAGTCAACACCTAAAGCCATCGGAATCGGTTTCAAAATTTGAATTCATACATGCACCTACTGGCAAGAATTATTTCTTTCGTATTTCATCCATTACTATTTGCTACGTATTTATACTCTTTATTTGCTTGGGTGTATCCCCCCGCCTTGTTTCCAATTACTCCGCGTTCCTTCTCGGGAGTTTTGATGTTGATTGGGTTAACAACTTTTATCCTTCCAGCGATTAATGTTTATTTCTTTAAAGCATTCGGTACCATCAGTTCGGTTAGCATGCCTTTAAGAAGAGAACGCGTTGCTCCATTTTTAATGATAGCACTATTATATGGAGTGGTGACGTATCTTTTGTATTCTAAAATTGGACTTGCTTGGCAAGATCCTTTTATGAAGTTTCTATTAATCATTGATGCGTTGGTGTTGAGTTCCTTTATCGTAACACTTTTTATAAAAGCAAGTATTCATGCCCTTAGTCTTTTTTATCCTATGGTCATTGCCATTTTTCTCAGTGGACTGATTATGGCGAGTCGTTTATATTTACAAGTACACACACCGAAGGAAATTGCCGTAGGAGCCGGAGTAGGCATTTTTGTGAGTTTAATCGGTATGCTATACTTCTTTTAATTTTGATTAGTGTTCCACACGAATAACTTTTAATCTATAACTGTTAACCCTTAACGAACATGGCTTATACATTTTTAAAATATGAAGTAACAGAGGGCGTTGCCACGATTACCCTAAATCGTCCGGATGTTTACAATGCCCTGAATGATGAAATTACGTATGAGCTACAAGATGCACTGAAAGCAGTTGCAAAGGATGAGAAGGTACGTGTTGTAGTG
>LNEN01000159.1 GCA_001464155.1 Cytophagales bacterium Ga0077538
GTCTTCCGAGCGATGAACGAATTGACTGCCCATGTAGAAGCGATCGGTTTTAAAGGCACTGGTGGCCATTGGAGAATTCCAGTTGAAACGCAACTTGGGATCACCTTTCACTGCAAGGGGTTGAATGGTTCTTGCCTGATCTTTAGAAGGATCGTAGCGCCACACATTTTCGGCACCTTGCATTTCAGAATAAATAAGTTTTTTGGTAGGGTGGGGCAACACACGGTAGCCATCACCAACTCCTACCACGTTCCAGTCGCGGGCTTCTACGCCACCAGGGGAACTAGAAGGACCGTACCAGGAACCGTTGTCTTGCAGACCACCATACACATTATAAGGCTCTTCATTGTCGGTGCTGATGTGGTAGAATTGTGATAAGGGAAGATCTTCTACAATCTCCATAGTAGTACCACCGTTCCAAGAGCGATACACACCACCATCGGTACCCACATACATGCGGTCTGAGTTGTTGTTGTCGAATACGATATCGTGAATATCGGCATGCATAGGGCCCAGGTTTTTGAACGTTTTACCACCATCGCGGGAGATAGAACCTAACAAGCCTGCCTTCACGACCACATCCGGATTTTTAGGATCTACCGTAATTCTTGAGAAGTAAAAAGGTCTTACCACCAATCCAAAATCATTGTTGGTTTGTTTCCAGGTAGCACCGGCATCTTCACTGCGGTACAAGCCTTTGTCTTTGTCTTGCTCTGACTCAATAACAGCATACAAGATGTTAGTATTGGAAGGTGCTGCTGCAATAGCAATGCGACCTAGCTTACCAGCAGGAAATCCTTTGTGAATTTTATTCCAGGTTTTACCAGCATCCGTTGATTTATAAAGGGCACTATTGGCGCCACCTGAATTGAAATTCCAGGGTGATCTGCGAAACTCCCAAAAAGCGGCATAAACTACTGTAGGATCTTTTGGATCAACAAAAAGATCACTGCAACCCGTAGTTTTATCAACATACAAAATTTTGTTCCAGGTTTTTCCTCCATCCTCTGTCTTGTACAAGCCTCTGTCTTCACTGTCGCTCCACAGAGCGCCTAATACAGCGACATATACTTCGTTAGAGTTTTTAGGGTTCACCTGAATACCGGCAATACGTTCTGACTTTTCAAAACCAGGAATCTTTTGCCAGGTAGATCCACCGTCCATAGTCTTGTACAAACCGTCACCTACGGTAACACTGTTTCGTGTCCAGGTTTCACCGGTTCCTACCCACACAATATTGTCTGGATTAGAAGGATCTACTTCGATGGCGCCTATGGATTGGCAGTATTCATCAAAAATTGGATTGAAGGTAGCACCTCCGTTATTACTTTTCCACACACCACCACCGGCAGCACCAACATAAACAATGCGGTCATTCGTTGGGTGCAATTCAAGATCGGAGATACGTCCGCTCATAAGAGCAGGACCAATGTGGCGCGCTTTCATATCGCCAAAAACTTCTTTGCCCTTGGTTACGGCATCCTGCGCATGTGCAGAATAACCGAGAGCACTCACGAGGAGTAAGGATAACAGTTTTCTCATAAGAAGGGGTTTTGATTAACTGATTGAATAAAAAAAGAATACTTCAGCAATACGCATTCGTTTACTGAAGTATTCTAAGAAGTGATCTGATATTAGTTACCAGCAGGGAAAGTGAAGAGAGCTGCTTCCACCTGAGGATTGAGTTCGATAGCTGTCATGGTAATGGTTTGCCCACCAGGCTGGCCTTTGGCACCATTAAATAGAGAGAAGGGGAACATTAAACCGTTTACTTCCTGGTAATCGCTAAACTTACTTTGGCTCACCATTCCTTTTGCAGGACCTGATTTAATTTCAGATTCCACTACAAGTGGCACAAAGCTTTCTGCATCAAAATAGTAGAAATCTACATTTTCAGTTTCAACGCCATCAACCTTAATAGGCTTTTTGGTTAGTTTAATTTTGAAGGTTTCTGAACCTTCAATGGTTTCTTTACCAAGGAGTTCTACTTTGTATCCTTTGCTGGCGTAGTTCAAAAAAGGATCTGGAAAATCCAAACCTACGTTAGCCTTGAAGTTCTCAGTAGACTCTGCATCACTCTTTTCAGCTTTCATGCTCTGAAAGTTGGTTGACCACAAGTCTGTGCCATCATACACTTCTTGCTTAATTTCCATGCCTTGGAAGGTGGCAGATGAAAATTGACGACCGTCCTTGAGTCGGATCATGCTCAGGGGTAATTCCATTCCCTGCATGTTAAGTTTTGCACTCATTTTAACACCTGTTAAGGCTTCCCACTTGGCTTTTCCACCAGTGTTTTCAATGTAGTTGGCGATAATTTCTTCAGCCGTTTGTGCAGTCAGGGCAAAACTGCAAAAAAAGAAGGCAACAAGGGGTAATAGTAAACGTTTCATAATTTGGGTTTTAGTATTTGATAAGTCGGTTAAGCTTCTAGAAAATTACAAATGAGTTTGATGATTCCTGATCTTTCAATAAAAAAAATCACTCCTAAATCTGGCTTGGGTATGGGCTTTATTCCCTATTTTGGAAGAATTATAGGAAAATTCCAGCATGAGTGAAGAACTACTCAAGGCGGTTGTCCAACTTTTTGCCATTGTGGCGCGTGAGCGGATAACCGATGATGAACGAAATAAGGTTAAGGAATTTTTGGGGCAGCACCTCAATCGGGAGGCTGTCAAATACCATTTAGACTTATTTGATAATTATTGCGCAAAGCATGAATTGCGCACCATGCCCACCGACATCGCACAGATGGATGAGGCTACCCAGGAGTTTATTGGGGACTGGGCTAAAATTATGGACATCGCCAAAAAGGTGAACCAGGCGTTAACGGTTCAGCAGAAATTGGTGATGATTGTGAAAATCATTGAACTCGTTTATGTAGACTTCGAAATCTCGGAGCGGCAGGGAAACTTGATCTTTTACATCGGTCAGGCGCTGAAGATTCCGCAAAGCGATGTGCAGGCTTTACAGAGTTTTGTAACGGGGCAGGATATTGATGAACTCGCATCTAAAGATGTCTTAATCATTGATGAAGGCTTGGATAACGTAGCGTACCCTGGGCCACGCATTACGGAGAAGAACATCAACGGTATGGTGGCAGTTTTATACTTGCCAGATGTAGAAACCTACTTCATAAAATACCTGGGAATTTCCGGACTCTACCTGAACAGTATTTTGCTGAAAAGCCGGAAGATTGAAGTATTACCTGCCGGGAGTACGGTCCGGGGCGATAAGATAGAAACGATTTACTATAGTGACATCGTTGGTCGTTTCAGGCAAGGCCAAGCGCAGTCAGTCATTACCTTCACGGCCGATCATTTATTCTATCATTTTAAAAGTGGCAGAGCTGCCATTCAAAATATTAATCTTGCCGAAAGGGAGGGTAAACTCATTGGCATTATGGGAGCCAGTGGTTCAGGAAAGTCTACTTTGCTGAACGTATTAAACGGTACCGAACAGCCCTCCAGTGGGCAGGTATTGATTAATGGAATTGATATCCATGCACATCCTGAAAAGGTACAAGGCATCATTGGCTATGTTCCGCAAGATGATCTGCTCCACGAAGAATTAAGTGTGTATCAGAATTTGTACTATTCTGCTAAGCTGTGTTTTGGAACTTATTCCGAAGAGCAAATTGAGCAACTCGTAATGCGGGTCATTCAGCAATTGGGCTTATTGGAAATAAAGGATTTGCGCGTGGGCTCGCCCATGGATAAGACCATTAGTGGCGGACAGCGCAAACGTGTTAACATCGGTTTGGAGTTACTACGCGAGCCAACCATGCTTTTTGTCGATGAGCCGACTTCTGGTTTATCCTCCCGGGATTCTGAAAACATCATTGACTTACTCAAAGAATTGTCGTTGCGCGGTAAAATGATCTTTGTGGTCATTCACCAGCCATCTTCTGATATTTTTAAACTATTTGACACCCTGTTAATTCTGGATGTAGGTGGTTTTCAGATTTACTATGGTAACCCCGTGGATGCGGTATTGTACTTTCGCGACATTGTCAATGCGACAAACCGCGATCAGGGTGCCTGTCCGGAATGTGGAAACATTAATCCGGAGCAGATATTCTCAATTATCGAAACCAAGGTGGTAAACGAGTACGGGCGACTCACCAATACCCGCAAAGTCTCACCGGGTCAATGGTATCAGTACTTCAAGCAGAAAACGAAAATTCCCAAGGTTATCCATACTACGGAAACACTTCCAGTAGTTCAGGAAATACCCAATCGATTTAAGCAGTTGAAGGTATTTGTTACGCGTGATGTTCTCTCCAAGCTTTCGAATAAACAATACCTCTACATTAACATGTTGGAAGCACCGGTACTTGCTTTCTTTATTAGTTACATGGTGAAGTACTACAACGTGCTGAAAGGTGAGGAGGCGGCCTACACTTTTTTTGACAATCAGAATATACCGGTTTATTTTTTCATGAGTGTGGTGGTTGCCTTGTTTTTCGGACTTACCATGAGTGCGGAAGAAATTTTCAGAGATCGAAAAATATTAAAACGTGAAAAATTCCTGAGCCTCAGCCGCAGTAGTTACCTCACCTCAAAAGTGCTGGTCATGTTTACAATCTCAGCTATTCAAACCTTCTTGTTCCTGCTGGTGGGAAATCTTGTGCTGGAAATACCACTTACTGAAATGCGGTATTGGTTTGTACTCTTTGCTTGTTCCTGTTTTGCCAACATGTTAGGCTTAAACATATCAGCTTCCTTTAATTCAGCTGTTACGATTTATATTCTTATTCCCTTGTTGGTCATCCCTCAACTTTTATTAAGCGGAGTAGTGATCAGCTTTGATAAATTTAATCCTAGTGTTTTGAAGCAATGATGGTAACGCAGTTTCGTGACAATCCTTTCGAAAAGCAATTCTATGAGTTTGATAAAGAGATGGCTATCTCAGAGTACAAGCGCGTCTACCTGATCCCCGAAATCGAATCAAAGCTTTCCTTTATTCTAACAAATCGCGTTCATTGGCACAACTCATCAAATGGGGAAGTGGTGGCGGCTATGGATCTGGTGAGGGATGAACTTAAATCGGAATTGCGTTTGGTAGGGGAGGATAAGTTTGCGGCTGTTGATAGCATTACTGTGGGAACCTTCGACTCCCTGATTCACAGAAAAACGGTAAACTTTTTAAGTGCTTTAAAACGGTATTATGCTACTAAGAAAGATAAGGCACAGCAATCGAAAGAGGAGTTGGTGGAGTTTCTCACCAATACGCCTGAAAAAAGTGCTGCCTTTGAAGCCTTCCGAGTAAAGTATGAAAATCAGGTAGTGTCGGATGCTGTGAAAAACTTAACAACACCTGAAAGAATCATTGAATACAGGAATCAACTCTACCAGAAGATATATCCAATTTTTCAGGATGATCACAGGCCACGTCACCCCTTGGATTTTTCTGCCAGTCTTTATCAACCCACGAAGCATTTGGCAGGCTCAACACACGATACTTTTATTTTTAATGTACTGGTTATCTGGTCCATGACTGTCTTCCTTTTTGTGACACTTTATTTTGATCTCCTCCACCGACTGGTTATGCGTATTGAGAACTGGGTAAAGTACAGTAAGAAACGTGGTAGAGATTAAAAGTCTTTTGTATTTTTGAACTTTAATAAATACCTATGAAAAAACAATCTCTTATTCTTTTTCTATTAGCCGTTCTTTTTGTGGCCGCTTGTACCGCGAAAAAAGAAGAGGCAAGTGCTGAGGCAACTACGGAAACCGAGAAAGCAGAAGAATGGCCAGCCATGGACGCCTACCATTTTGCTATGGCAGAGGCATTCCATCCTTTCAAAGATTCAGCCAATCTGGAACCTGTGAAACTTCAGGCCGCTGAACTAGCAAAAGCAGCAGAAGCATGGGTAAATGCCCCACTTCCTGAGAAAGTAAACAATGATGAAATCAAGGCAAAGCTGCAGGAATTAAAAACGAGCAGCGATGCGTTAGCGACTTTGGTTAGCACTGGTTCTGATGAAGAAATTGGTGCTTCTCTTACTGCGCTTCATGACAAGTTTCATGAATTGCAGGAAGCATGGTATGGCGGTGGTGGACATAAGCACGAGCACTAAACCATCAACTTGTTTAACCAGAAAAGAACCTGTCTGAATTTATCCGACAGGTTTTTTTGTTATTTACCGATATGCTAAAGATTGCCTGGACGGAATCATATGTGTTACCATTACCTCCCAACCATCGTTTTCCGATGAGTAAGTATGAGGTGTTGCCACAGCAGCTCTTGCATGAGGGCACTATTTCTCTCTCCAATATTTTTTCTCCCGAACCAGTTTCAGAAACGCTCATTTTGCAAAGTCATACAGCTGAGTATTGGCATAAATTGGTTGGATTAAGCTTGACGCCTCAAGAAATCAGAAGAACAGGATTTCCCCTGAGTAAACAGCTTGTCGATAGAGAAGTGGTTATCGTGCAGGGAACGGTTTCATGCACCCAGTTCGCGCTTAAGAATGGTATAGCCATGAACATTGCGGGAGGAACACATCATGCCTTTACCAACCGGGGAGAAGGTTTTTGTTTACTAAATGATATAGCCATCGGGGCACATTATCTGTTGAACCAACAATTAGCAAAAAAAATTCTTGTGGTCGATTTAGATGTTCATCAAGGCAATGGTACGGCTCAGATTTTCAGAAATGATTCAAGGGTTTTTACGTTTAGTATGCATGGTGCCCATAACTATCCCCTCATCAAAGAAGTGTCAGATTTGGACATTGGTTTACCAGATGGCACTGAAGATGCTTTTTACTTGCGTACGTTGGATGCAAATTTGAAAAACCTGCTTGAAACTATTGAGCCGGATTTTATTTTCTACCAATCTGGAGTAGATGTATTGGCCACGGATAAATTGGGAAGACTTGGACTGAGCAGAGAGGGGTGCAAGCAGCGCGATAAATTGGTGCTAACGCTCGCGAAAGAAAACAAGATACCTCTGGTAGCCAGTATGGGTGGAGGGTATTCAGAACACTTCAAAGACATCATTGAAGCCCATGCCAATACCTACAGAGTGGCGCAGGAAATTTTCTTTTAGGAAAATCTACCGACCTTTAGCAGGTTGAATAAGGAAGTATGCCCTTCACTTTTGCTCATCCTTTAGCTGTATTACCTTTTCTCAAGAGAAAGTATTTCTCTGCCACAGGATTGTTGGTAGGGAGCATTGCTCCTGATTTTGAATCTTTTATGCGGATGCGTTCTTCCAGTGATCACAGTCATACAATTGGAGGTCTCTTTTATTTTGACCTTCCTCTGGGTATTCTACTTGCTTTGTTTTTTCACGCAGTTATGAAGGATATTTTATTGGACAATTGTCCTTCCTTTGTGCGTCAGCGACTTGTTGTACTTCGTTATTTTAATTTTAATTCTTACCTGAAAGACAACTTTTTGATTTTTTGTTATTCTGTGCTGGCTGGGTCTGTATCTCATCTTTTATGGGATAGTTTTACACATGGGGGCGCTTTTATGTCTTCTCTTGTTCCCTTTATTAACGAAACAGTCGTTCCGTTCCGTGGTGCCAGGTATCCGATGTGGTATACGTTGCAGCATATTTCTTCGACAATCGGACTATTGGGCGTTATCGTTTACTTCTTAATACAAAAACCACAAGCATGTTCACCCTCCAATCCATCTCTAATTTTCTGGCTGGCGGTGATAATCCTCACTACCCTGATCTTCTATCTACGTTATGTTTGGGGTAGTTTTATGAATGAGGGCAATACCGTTGTCGCCCTGGTCGCTGCTTTCTTATTGGCTTTGGCAGTTGTCTCCACTCTGACAAAGTTCACTCAGCGAACTAGTGTTCGAACTTAATTTCATCTTTTCTAAACCAAGGCTCTTTTTTCTTGTTTAGTAGACATGGAAAAAGTGAAACCTTCCCGCAAAAAAGCAAGCAAAGAATCCTCCTCTATTGCAGATGCCTACAAGCAGCACCTACTTTTGCACGGTACACCTCCCGCTTCAGTGTACAAATTCTGTGTTGACCTGGGTATTAAGGAGAATGACTTTTATAATGAATATGGCTCGTTCGAAGCCATAGATAGGGAAATCTGGAAACAGTATATCACGAGCACTGTTCAGCGATTAACGGCTGACGAAACGTTTGCTGATTTTACGGCACGTGAAAAGCTTCTCACTTTCTATTTTGCATTGGCAGAAGTGTTAAAGGCGGATCGCAGCTACATTCTTTTATGTGCCCAAAGTCTCAAACAGCCAGTGTCTCTGCCTGGTTTTTTAAAGGATTTTAAAATTGCCTTTGATGCTTTTATTGCCGACTTAATGAGAGAAGGACTTGAAAAGAAGGAAATCGCCCAACGTCCTT
The DNA here is from genome assembly GCA_001464155.1 of Cytophagales bacterium Ga0077538. Classification (GTDB taxonomy): domain Bacteria; phylum Bacteroidota; class Bacteroidia; order Cytophagales; family Cyclobacteriaceae; genus Chryseotalea. The sequence goes on from LNEN01000159.1 coordinate 8,338, forward strand.
TTCTTGATAAAACCTATCCGACACTCTTTTGGCTGCACCTGAATTTGGTGTTGATGTATTGGAAGGAAGATACCAGTAAGAGTTTTGAGCAAACAGATGCCTTTATTGAAAAGTCTGTAAACCTTGCCTTTGAATTGATCGGAAAGGGTGCGCTTGATTCTGCCATAGACATGATGAAATTTTTATACCAAAGTAAACAGCGGGCATAAGTACACATGAAGGAGCAGGAGCGAATACCCACCACCAAGGTTCAACGGGCAGGCAAGTTTATAACCACAGGAGCGAAGATTGGTACCAACTACCTGAAACATTACGGTCGTAAATTGATGGACAGTGAGGCAACCAAAGAGATTCTCCATCAGGATAATGCACGTGATATTTATAAGTCATTAAGTGAACTGAAGGGTAGTGCACTGAAGGTGGCACAAATGCTGAGTATGGATAAGAATCTACTGCCATCTGCTTACCAGCAACAGTTTTCGATGGCTCAATATTCTGCTCCTCCTTTATCATACCCTTTGGTGGTTAAAACATTTCATTCTTCTTTTGGAAAAAGTCCTGAACAACTCTTTGATACTTTTTCAAGATCTGCCAATAATGCCGCTTCCATGGGGCAAGTACATCGGGCCACAAAATCAGGGAAACAGTTTGCGGTTAAGATTCAATATCCCGGAGTAGGAGACAGCGTCAAATCGGATTTGGCCATGGTAAAACCCATTGCGTTAAAAATGTTCGAGCTTAATCCGGCTGAGTATGACGAATACATTGCGGAGGTAGAGGCGCGAATGCTTGAAGAGACAGACTATGCTTTAGAGCTTCGGAGATCCATGGAACTTTCTACCAAGTCAGTTCACATTAAGAACGTAATTTTCCCCACCTACTATCCCGAATTTTCCAGTTCAAAAATTTTGACGATGGACTGGATTGACGGTAAGCCTCTTGGTGAAATCTTGAAGCATCCTGTGGAGAAGGAATCAGCCAATGTATTGGGTCAAGCGCTATGGGATTTTTATCATTTCCAATTACATACGTTAAAGGCAGTACATGCGGATCCCCACCCTGGTAATTTTCTCGTGACAACGAGTGGGAAGTTGGGCATAATCGACTTTGGCTGTGTGAAAACCATGACAGAAGATTTTCATAAAAAGTACTTTCAGTTATTGGATCCAAGTTTACTTGCTGATACAGCGAGACTGGAGAAAGCTTTTTATGATTTAAAATTCATCTATAAAGAGGATACCGCTGCTGAGCGAGCTTTCTTCATCGATATTTTTTCCAAACTGGTAGACTTGCTAAGCAGACCTTTTCAAAACAGCTCTTTTGATTTTTCTGACAAAACATATTTCGATACCATCTATGCTTTTGGAGAAGAAATTTCAGGAATGAAAGAACTACGTAAATCAAAAAAAGCCAGGGGCGTAAAAGATGCACTCTATATAAATAGAACTTACTTTGGGCTCTACAATATTTTACACGATCTCAAAGCAACGATTCAAACGGGGTATTAACACTGGCTCCTAGATAGACCAGTAAGTAATAAAAAACAAAAGGAGTCGGTACACTTCCAACGATAGATACAAACCGATAAGGGCGAGGATAACTCTAGAAGATTGTAGAAAGCCTTTTTGATTATAAAAGGTTCGCGAAGCGCGCCACAAGAAGTACGTATTGGTAATAACGAAGATGACGGTGATTGCTAAGTCATCCAGGTACTGAATCCAACCAGAATCAGCCCAGTTGAAGGCAGTGTTGAGCGTCCAGAAAATTCCAGAAAGTAATAAGGCATTTACCGCCAGGTTGAAACAGGCCAATTCCACGGCCAGCGCAGTATGATCCGTGAAATATAAGTTTCGCTTCCGGTAAATAAGCGACAGCGGGAGGGAGGCAATAAGGATAAATACAACAATGAGCAGTTTGGCCAGACTTTGTGACTTAGCATCATAGACCAAGGTATAAGCCTGTAAACTCATGTTACTAGTGCTGATTTTCTGTAAAACAAACTCACGCGCAATGTTTCGATGTGGTAACAGGTACATTTGCGTATACAGCGAAGCATTGAAGAGCTGAAAAACCGGAAAAAGAAAGTAGATCAGGTTAAGAATAAAAAAGAGTTGGAGTGGACGTATATACTTTACGCGCACGCCATTGACATACTCTTTAGAAAGGAAGCCAGGGTTTTTAATAACCAGCCAGAGCGTTTTGATAAATTTATTATCGGCAAACGTTATCGCTATTAACACATGCGCGAGAAAACTTTTGAACTTCCGATCACTCGTCAGTAAAACCTTTTCTCCGCAAAGATTGCAGTAAGATCCTGTAAAGCTATTACCACAGCTTTTACAGCTATGTGCTGATGTATCAGTTGAGTTCACGTTCGAATGTACTAATCTTTAAGTGTTTGCGGTAGTTTGTGTAGTTGCTTCAGTATCTTTTTTGAACGCGAAATGTAAGCAGGTGATGCATAAGGCATTCCGTCTTCAATCAGTAGGAGCAGCTCATCCTTTAATGCTGGATTCTCGTGCACTAGGTTAGCCAACACCGACATTGCAAAAACGCGGGTAGCAATCGTTTCCTTTTTATCTTCCAGTATGCCAACACATAAATCCACCACTCTTCCTTGATAGCGTTTGGGTATGACAGCAAATTGAAGTGATCGCACAATACTTCTTTTAACGGCATCGGATGCATTTTTTTGAGAAGAAGCTTTTAAAAGAGCAGGGTAGTGTTTGTTTAGTAATTCTGGAAAATACTCCACACAGTAACTCATGGACCACGTGGCGAGAATGGCTGTTTTGGGAGATTCGGAGAGCGCTATCTTTAGTAAGGCAGCAAAGCGATCTGGATTGTCCCCGACATAAGCTACAATAGCTTGCACCGTGTTTTTAGATTGCCCTTTTGTAAGCAGCTGAGTTAACATAGGAGCTTTAAAGATGTGGATTTTTTTATTTCTGTTGTTAATTCAAATTCAACCTGTAAATTTGCGTCCCCAATCAAGGCGCGGTAGCTCAGGTGGTTAGAGCGTTGGATTCATATCCGCCAATTGGCGGACGGGGTTCGCAAGAATGCGAAAAGAAAAAGATTGGTAAATAAATGGCGCGGTAGCTCAGGTGGTTAGAGCGTTGGATTCATAACCCAAAGGTCGGGGGTTCAACTCCCCCCCGCGCTACTAAAGCAGCAGGTGACTATCTCCCTGCTGCTTTTTTTATGTTCACGGTCTATGTTCTATTTAGCCCATCCTTTAACAAAATTTACATTGGATTTACTTCTGATGTTGAGAAGAGAATGGCTTCACATAATTCTTTGGCTACTAAGGGTTACACAGTAAAATATCGGCCCTGGGAATTACTCTATTCGGAAGGATTTGACACAAAATCGGAGGCTAAGAGGAGAGAGAAGGAATTAAAATCTGCGAGGGGAAGAACTTTCATGTGGGAATTGATTCGAAAAAATGGTAGTGGTTAGAGCGTTGGATTCATATCCGCCAATTGGCGGACGGGGTTCAACTCCCCCCCGCGCTACAAAAAAAGCCATTGCTGCTTAGCAATGTTTTTTTTGTTTTCTGCTGGTCTGCTTTCATACCTAACATAACTTATTTAGCCCTTCGCGGGCCTGTCTATGCCGAAGCGGCTTCGCGCAGGCAGGCTTGTCCCGCGATCCCATTTTTAGTCATGGGATGCCGGAACAAGTCCGGCAAGGTGTTTTAGGTAAGAAGACGGATTAGCAGATTTCGTTTAGAATATTTTAAACTTTCCGCCAAAAGCCTTATTAAGTTCTCTACAAATTTGTGTTGCCGATAAAAAATTCTAATTTCAACACATCACATGGGAAAAAAGAGACTCTTTAGTGCCGATTACGAATTTCACGCTTCCGTGAAAATGCTTTATCCTTATTTGCAATCAGCCAGCGGCCTTTCCGAATGGTTTTGTGATGATGTTAAAATCAATAACGAGAGTAAAACGTTAACCTTCTTTTGGGATAATGAAGAACACCAGGCTGTTCAGGCAGCGCACCGTGTTAATCACTCCGTAAAGTTTGAATTCTTGCCTGAGAATTCTGATGATCAGGCCGATCCTTCCTATCTCGAGTTTAGGTTGGAAACGAATGATCTAACTCAATCCGTTTTTCTTCACATTGTTGATTATTCTGATTTTGAAGATCAAAAGGAATTGCAAGACCTATGGGATGACTTGGTAGGCGAGCTGAAAAAAATTGTCGGAGGCTAAGTTCTCAGTTTAGCAAAGGCTTCGTTGTTAATCCCTTATCTTTGGCGCAAAGCTTGCTTCTACTAGCGCATGAAAAAACTGGATAAGTTCATTCTCCAATCCTTTATAGGTCCTTTCATCCTCACCTTTTTAGTAGTGGTGTTTATTCTGCTCATGCAGCATATGCTCAAGTACTTTGATGATATTATAGGTAAAGGACTGGATGCGGCTACCATCGGGCAACTGCTTTTCTACTTTGCCATTTTTATGATGCCCATCGCCATGCCTTTGGCGGTGCTCCTTTCTTCTCTCATCACCTTTGGTAATCTGGGCGAACATTTTGAGCTCACAGCCATTAAGGCTTCTGGTATTTCACTGGTTCGTATCCTTCGCCCTATCTTTTTCTTTGTCCTTTTTCTAACGGGCATTGCTTTCTACACCAATAATTACCTCGTTCCGAATGCGGCTCTGGAAGCCTATAGTCTGATGTATGATATCAAGCAAAAAAAGCCAGCCCTCGAAATCAGAGAGGGCACTTTTTACACAGGCATTCCCGATGTAAGCATTAAAGTCAATAAGAAATTCCCTAAGGATGATGCAGCTCTAAAAGAAGTAATTATCTATGATCACCGTAAGGGTGAAGGAAATAAACAGGTAACGTTAGCAGATTCTGGTCGCATGTCAACGTTCATGAACGAACAATACCTTAAGCTGGAATTGTTTAATGGTTATTATTACGATGAAGGATCCAGCACTGAAAAGGAAATGACGGGAAAGAATAATCCGGGTGCCAACACAAAGGAAACCCTTAGCCGAACTAGTTTTGGTAAGTCACAGATCGTTTTTGACTTATCCTCCTTTCAGCTAAGCAGAACGGATCAGAAGTGGTTTCAGAGCGACCGGATGATGCGAAACATGAACCAGTTACAGGGTGATATTGACTCGGTGAACTTACTTGTGCTGAATAATCAATTGAACTATTATACTTCCCGGCCAACCTTCTTTATTTACTATCACAGACAAGACTCTTTACAATTAACACCTGAGTTAACTTTGTATAAACTTTACCGGGATTCTGTGCAAACAATTGAAAATATTGCGCGGGTGGCGGCCACTGCTGAACCGACCGGTGAGAAGCCACAAGCGGCAACAAGAGAAAAATTGAATTTTTCCAAGTTTAAAATGAACAGGAAAAAGGATAGAGAAGCTCGTGTACATCCAGAAAGAGAATCTCAGGCTAAACTGCAAGTAATAAGTGCTGCACCGCAAGTAGCAAGTTCAGTAAAGCTGAATATAGATAGTGTTTTAAGTCTGCCTGAGACAAGAGATATCATACAGGGCGCAGCCAACTATGCCCGACAAATTAAAACACAGATCAACAATAACATTGAGTCTGAAAATAGTTATGTGAAAAGTAGTCTCATCTTTGAAGTACAATGGCATAAGATTATGTCCAATTCCTTGGCATGTATTGTCATGTTTTTAATAGGTGCTCCATTGGGTGCCATCATTAAACGTGGCGGGCTAGGGGTACCCTTTCTGGTTTCTATCCTATTCTTCATTGTATTCTACCTGCTTACCATGCAGGGTGAAAAATGGGCCAAAGCGGGCGCCATTAGTGTGTGGGGAGGGGTCTGGGCAGCCGATATGGTGCTCTTAGTTATTGGGCTTTTCTTTTTAAGACAAGCCAGGGCGGATGCCAGATTATTCGAAACTGATTTCTATTCAGTGGTATTTGATAAGCTGAAAACCCGTTTTTTGACTAAAAAAGTGAGCTAATATTGGAATATGATGACGTTGGGTATTGCAGAAACAATGTTTTTTCATACTTTTGCAGCCTGAATAAAGTGTAAAAGCAATGATTTTAACATCAGCAAGCAAAAAAGAACTGTTTAAGAAGCACGGTTTTAACAAGTCTGACAAGGATACAGGTTCACCAGAATCTCAAGTGGCTCTTTTCACAGAGCGTATCAACCACATCACTGAGCATTTGAAAGAAAATAAGAAGGATTTCGCATCTCAGCAGGGCTTGATTAAGCTGGTAGGTAAGCGCAAGAGATTGTTAAGCTACCTTCAGAACAATAACATCGACCGTTACAGAGCGATTCTTGCCGAGCTTAATCTCCGCAAGTAATTTTTCTCAACTCAATACAGGGAACCTTACCAAAGGTTCCCTTTTTGCATTTTTAAACATGCCTGTTTCTGCTGTAGAAAAGGCTACCTTTCACCAAATTTTGTATGAAACCAACTGTTATATCCAAAACCTGTAAGCTGCCCGATGGCCGTGAAATAACCATCGAAACAGGTAAACTTGCCCGTCAAGCTGACGGTGCCGTTGTTCTCCGAATGGAAAACACCATGATTTTAGCAACTGTTGTGGCCAACCACGATGCCAAAGAAGGCGTTGACTTTTTGCCACTGTCTGTTGACTATCAAGAAAAATTCGCTTCTACGGGTAAAATCCCTGGAGGCTTTTTGAAACGCGAAAGCAAATTGTCTGATTACGAAATCCTGATCAGCCGTTTGGTTGACCGTGCCATTCGTCCCTTATTTCCAAGTACATACCATGCCGATGTGCAGATAGCTCTTTCGCTGATCTCTGGTGATGAGAAGGCTCTTCCGGATGCCTTGGCTGCCTTTGCGGCTTCTGCAGCATTGTCTGTTTCTGATATACCATTCGAAGGTCCAATTTCTGAAGTGCGTGTTGCACGCATTGGAGGAAAGTATGTGATCAATCCTTCCTTAAAAGACAAGGAAACCGCTGATATCGATTTGATTGTAGCCGGCTCTATCGACAAGCTGTTGATGGTAGAAGGTGAAATGAAGGAAGTGAGCGAAGAGGATATGGTCGATGCACTTCGTGCCGCCCATGAAGCAATTAAAGATCAGTGTGCCCTTCAGGTTGAGTTAACCAAAGCGGTTGGTAAAGAAACCAAACGTCCATTTAATCATGAAGTGAATGATGAAGACTTGCGCAAGCAGTTAAATGAGTTATTGTATCCAAAGGTATATGCAGTAGCGCGTCAGTTGATTACTAACAAAAACGAACGTGCTGAAGCTTTTCATAAAGTAGAAGAAGAATATTTAGCTTCTTTGCCGGAAGACACCACGATCAACAAGAGTCTTGTAAAGAAGTATTTCCACGAAATTCAAAACAAGGCATCCCGCGACCTTACTTTAAATGAAGGCTTGCGTTTGGATGGTCGCAAGACCAACCAGATCCGCCCTATCTGGAGTGAAGTGGATTACCTTCCATCGGCTCACGGATCTGCAGTTTTCACCCGTGGTGAAACGCAATCCCTGACTACTGTTACGTTAGGAACGAACCGTGACGAGCAGATGATTGACGGTGCCATGTTTGAAGGTTCTAATCGTTTCATTCTTCATTACAATTTCCCAGGCTTTTCAACAGGTGAGGTGAAACCAAACCGTGGCCCCGGAAGACGCGAAGTAGGTCATGGTAACTTGGCTCTACGCGCCCTGAAACAAGTAATTCCTGCACCTGAGAACAATCCTTACACGATCCGTGTAGTTTCTGATATTTTAGAATCGAATGGTTCGTCTTCGATGGCAACGGTGTGCGCAGGTACACTGGCCTTGATGGATGCAGGTATTGCTATTAGCGGTCCAGTTTCAGGTATTGCCATGGGTATGATTTCCGATAGTAAAACCGGCAAGTATTCTATTCTTTCCGATATCCTCGGAGATGAAGATCACTTGGGTGACATGGACTTTAAGGTAACTGGTACCGAAAAAGGTATTACAGCTTGCCAGATGGACTTGAAAGTGGATGGTTTAACCTACGAAACACTTCGCGAGGCCTTATTACAAGCCAAAGAAGGTCGTCTTCATATTTTGAATGAAATGAAGAAGACGTTGGCGAAACCAAATGAAGATCTGAAACCCCATGCTCCAAGAGCGGTAACGATCACCATTGATAAAGATCAAATTGGTGCAGTAATCGGCCCAGGAGGAAAAGTAGTGCAGGATATCCAGGCAACTTCAGGTGCAACCGTTGTAATTGAAGAGGTTGATAATAAAGGAGTTGTAAGTGTGTTTGCCACCACTAAAGAATCCATGGATAAGGCGGTTAGCCGTATCAAGGGTATTGTTGCGGTACCAGAAATTGGTGAAGTCTACACTGGCAAAGTGAAGTCAATCGTACAATTTGGTGCTTTTGTTGAGTTCATGCCTGGTAAGGATGGCTTACTCCACATTTCTGAAATTAAGTGGGATCGTTTGGAGACCATGGATGGTGTATTAGAAGTCGGTGAGGAGGTAAAGGTTAAATTAGTAGAGATCGATAAGAAAACGGGTAAGTATCGCTTATCCCGTAAAGTGCTGTTACCCAAGCCTGAAAAGAAAGATGGTGCTCCGGCCCCAACTTCTCCTTCAAACTAACGTTGATTATTAATTAATTTTAAGCTTCATTTATGCAGGATTTTATCCTCTTAAATGGAGCTTGAGAGGAACTAAGAAATTAAAGTATATTGTTGAACAGTTGCAGGCACTACTTGAATGAGACAGCTTAAGATCAGCAAACAGATTACCAACCGCGAAAGCCAGTCGCTGGATAAGTATTTGCAGGAAATAGGTAAGGTGGATCTTCTTACCCCGGATGAAGAAGTTGAACTGGCCAAGCGCATTAAAGAAGGCGACCAGATCGCTTTAGAAAAACTAACAAAAGCTAACCTTCGCTTCGTAGTGTCGGTAGCCAAACAATATCAAAACCAAGGTCTTTCTTTGGGAGACCTGATCAACGAAGGAAATCTGGGTTTGATCAAAGCCGCACAGCGTTTCGATGAAACCCGTGGTTTTAAATTCATTTCGTACGCAGTGTGGTGGATTCGTCAATCCATCCTTCAAGCTTTAGCAGAACAATCGCGCATTGTTCGCCTTCCGCTGAACCGTGTTGGCTCCTTGAACAAAATTTCAAAAACGTTTTCTGAATTAGAGCAGAAGTACGAACGCGAACCTTCTCCGGAAGAATTAGCGGAAGTATTGGATGTATCTACTGCAGAAGTAGTGGATACCATGAAGATCTCTGGTCGCCACGTATCCATGGATGCGCCTTTTGTACAAGGGGAAGAGAACAGCTTATTGGATGTACTGGAAAACGATAGTGAAGAGACACCAGACTCTGGTCTGATGAATGATTCACTTCGCAAAGAAGTACAGCGTGCTTTATCTACACTAACGCAGCGCGAAGCAGATGTGATTACCCTTTACTTCGGATTAAATGGTGAACATGCCATGACGTTGGAAGAGATCGG
>LNEN01000160.1 GCA_001464155.1 Cytophagales bacterium Ga0077538
TGTAACTTGTTTTCCACCACAAAGAATCTTGCCTCCCTCTTGTTTTGCTAAATCAATATAGGAGAGAATTTTTCTCATATGCGCTTCAGAGTTCACGGCCCCGATACGTGTACTCTCCTCCAAGGGATCTCCGATTGTCAATGCTTGCGTTCGTTTCACAAACTCCGCTACAAAGCGGTCATACAAACTACGCTCTACAAACATGCGTGATCCACACAAACAGATCTCACCCTGATTGGAGAAGGAAGAATGAATGGATGTAGAAAGTGCTTGTTCAAAATCGCAATCGGCAAAAATGATATTCGGATTTTTTCCCCCGAGTTCTAAGGAAAGTTTTTTAAACATAGGGGCAGCCGTAGCAGCGATGCGTTTACCAGTAACAGTGCCTCCTGTAAAGGAAATGGCTGGAATATTCGTATGCTCCACAATGGCTTGTCCTACTTTCGGTCCTAAGCCATGCACAATGTTTAACACACCCTTTGGCAAGCCAGCCTCCATACACAGTTTTGAAAACAAGAAGGCCGTCATGGGTGTCAGCTCAGATGGTTTAGCAATAACGGTGCAACCAGCGGCCAACGCAGGTGCTATCTTCCAGGTGAATAAATAGAGGGGCAAATTCCAGGGAGAAATACATCCGACCACACCAATAGGTGTACGCGAAGTATAGTTTATGGCTTCTTGGCCTGTAAGGTGCGCTTCACTGGCAAAATGCTCAATACCCGTTGCAAAAAAACGCATGTTCGCAGAAGCTCTTGGGATGTCCACACTGGCTGCCAATTTCACTGGCTTTCCTTGATCAGTACTTTCAGCAAGGGCTAAAGAGTCCAGGTCTCTATCAATCAGATCTGCTATCCGCATCAAAATAGAAGATCGCTTTTCAACCTTCATAGCAGACCATTCCGGAAAGGCAGCAGTAGCTGCTTCTACAGCCAATTGCACATCCTGTGCATCGGAATCGGGTAAATAGCTGTAAATCTTGCCTGTGGCTGGCTCTATATTGTCGAGATAATTTTTGCCCACTGCCCCTACTAAGGCACCATTTATATAATTCTGTATTGTAAGCATAATTGAAGAAAACATTACGTCAAATATAATTGTTTGACATATCTAAGATTTGACTATTTTGAAACACCCAAGTTTACTTAATGAACGATCCTCAGAAGAAAAAAAATATTGTCATCTGTGAAGACCATTCCATTGTTTATGTCGGTTTAAAGCTCCTGCTTGAGCAATCGGAAAATTACACCCTTTCAGGGTACGCCAGCAACGGAAAGGAACTCATCCCGCTGCTAAAAAAAGAAAAAGTTGATATTCTGATCCTTGATCTGAATCTTCCAGATACAGACGGATTTACCTTGTTAAAAGAAATACGTGAATTTGATAACCATATACACATTGTCATTTTGACAATGTACCACGAAGAGTTTTTGGTAGAACGTGCACGCCTAGAAGGAGCTAATGCCTTTCTGCTGAAGAATTCAGGCAATGATGAACTGATCCAAGCACTTGACAAACTAGACGAGGTTCCCTTTTATGTTGCTGAACAGTTGGCTCAGGAACTAACGCGTAAAAAATTGTTCAAGGACGACTTCGCTCAAAAAATGAAGTTGACCCGAAGGGAGTTGGAAATTATCAGATTATTGGCTTTGGGAATGACCTCGCAACAAGCAGCTGTCGAATTATCTCTTAGTTCGCACACCGTAGACACACACCGCAAAAATATTTTTCGCAAATTGGAAATAAATAGTATTGCCGATTTGGTGCGGTTTGCCCATGACAATAAAATCATATAGCCTTTTACTGTTCGTACTTTGCATCAGTAGTGAACCCATACTGGGTCAATCTCTTGATACCTTGCGTATATCGCAACTCGGGAGCAAGGCTGACTTGTTCAGCGCAGGAACCATTACCAACACCCCTGTTACCACTTCAACACTCACTGCCTGGAAACAACTATCAACCCAGCCCAAAAAGAAATTCTCTTCGCCTACTATTGGATTTACCAACGACATCTACTGGTTAGGATTTATTTTATACAACGACAGTCCAGAAACTCAACAACGCCTACTGACCGTTGAAAATCCTCAAATTGATTTCGTAACCCTCTATCAAGTATTGCCCGAAGACAGCATACTCCTAAAAAACGAAACAGGTGACAAGAAAGTCTTTCAGGAACGCCTGGTTGAAAACAGGAACTTTCTTTTTCCTCTCACTTTAAAACCGGGTGAGACCGTTCGCTTCCTCTTAAAAATTGATAAGCATGATAGCGCACTGAGCATGCCTGCATTTTTGTGGGATCCTTTTACATATGCTGCCAAAGACTATAAAGATAACCTCGGCTTTGGTTTGTTCTTTGGCATGAGCCTTTTGTGTGCTCTTTATGCGCTACTCGTTTTCATCTTCCTGCGAAGCCCTATCTATCTCTGGTACTTCTTATGGATTACGTTTTCCTTCTTGTACATCTTCACGGCTCTGGGTTTTAGTTTTCAATACTTGTATCCAGATTTTTCTACTGTTAACAGTTACTTCAGAGTATACCTCGAAGTTTTTGGGTGTCTGATCTTCGCCAAGTTCGCGCAGCAATTTTTAAACATTCGTTACCATTTCCCTTGGGTTCACCAATGGATCAATTATATCTTACTCTCTCTTTTATCATTGATCATAATAAGTCCGGTTGCATTGGGATTCTTCTCTCAAATAAGCTCCATTCTCTTACCACTGATTAATGCTTGTTTTGTCATTATTGGAGTTTTGATTTTTTATGCAGCCTTTGGTTCCTTTTCCAAACAACGCTCCACCGCTGTTTTCTTCTTTTTGGCTTTTAGCTCTCTGGCAATTGGTGTTGGGCTCGTAATCTTTTCAGAATTTGGATGGATTGCAGAAGAGCATTTTGCTATGAATCCGGTAATGGTTGGTTCGATGGTTGAGCTGTTTATCTTTTCCATAGGTCTTACCTATCAAATTAGAAATGTTTACAACGAGCGAAACCAACTCTCGTTAAGCATGGCCAAACAACAAAAGGAATTATTGAAAGCCTATGTGGAAGGGACTGAAAAAGAACGCGAGCGTATCTCCAGAGAATTGCACGATGATATTGGGAGCCGCTTGGGGAGTTTAAAACGCTTTATCTCTACCAACGAAACACATAATAAAACGCTGGAAGAACAGATCGATATTCTCTGCCGTGATGTAAGAAGTATGTCTCATCAACTTACACCGCCTTCCATGCGCATCACGGGCCTCCGACAATTAGTGCAGCAACACATGCAAGAGGTGGCAAGCCTTGAGTCTCTGCAACTGGATGTTCAATTCTACGATATCCCCGACAATCTCTCGGCCGAAACTACACATCACCTGTTTCGCATTGTACAGGAAGCCGTTGCCAACGTGCTAAAGCATGCGCACGCCAGTGAAATGGATTTACAATTTTTTGTGCACGATCAGGAATTGGTGATGACCTTAGAAGACAATGGAAAAGGTTTTGATGTGGGAAGCAAAGCCCATGGCATTGGTCTTCAAAATATTCGGG
>LNEN01000161.1 GCA_001464155.1 Cytophagales bacterium Ga0077538
TCGATTGGTGGGAGAGCAAATCGGCTGGAGACAGCGTTATGCTAATAGCTGTTCCAGCGCGACACTTTTCAGGCCGTGGCTTTGCCAGGGGAAAAACCTTATGGAGTGCGTTTGTGCTCAACATTCACGGCTATTCAATTTTTATAGGAGGAGATTCTGGTTATGATAGTCAGTTTAAAAATATTGGAGAAAAATTCGGACCCTTTGACATTGCATTGTTAGAGTGTGGGCAATATGGTGATGACTGGCCAAGTATTCATATGGTTCCAGAAGAAGTTCCCGTAGCAGCCAAGGATCTGGGTGCTAAAGTTTTGATGCCCGTACATTGGGCTAAGTTTGCATTGGCATATCATGCCTGGAATGAACCAATCGATCGCCTGCTTCAAAAGGCAGAACAGCATCAGGTAATAGTTGTGACCCCAAAAATTGGTGAACCACTGCAGGTTGGGAAAAGCATGCCCACAGAAAAATGGTGGCAATAGTAAGGAGTGTGGGAATTTATTTGGCGACTCTTACGCCTAAGGATTGGAAGGATTTGCCGTGTATAATTTTGTTAAGCTCCTTTTGAGTTTTCATCACATCATCCAGTGAAAGTTTCAATTCTGTATGGTAGATTTTATAGATGAGAATCCACTCTTCTTTATCCATAAATCCATCTGAATTCGCAATTACACACAGCCAGGCAATGGATTTGATTTGAAGAGTACGGTCCAGCTTTTTTAAAGCAGCCAGACATTCAGTATAAAGAGTATTTTGATTTTTTGTTTTAAGGCTTTCCAGCTGCTCCTCAAACTTGACTACATCAAAGCCTTCTGCTTCGATCATTTTTCTTCCCAAGTCAAGTTCTCGCTCATTCACCTTACCATCTGCATAGATTAGCAGATAATAGAGACTGGTAATCGTGGTTCTATAATCCATGATATAATGTAATAAAATGACAGGGACGTAAAAAAAATGCCAAATGAAAATTAGGCAAAAACAATCAAATTAAGCTATTATGAGTATTTTTTAATTCCAAAATGGGAATGTTTCTTCCTTTTTCAAGGCTGAGGGATGTAAGAAATTCTATAAAGATTAACCCTTTTGGGGTAAAAATGGACTCTAGAAGATTCCTTTTTAGATCTACCAGCATGTGGAGGTGGGTAAAGATTTTCAACTCAAAGACTCTTACCGTTTCCACGATTGAATCGATCACAAAACACTCGCTACAATTTGCTTGTTATGAGCAGCGACTACCCATTACTTGGCGGTGAGACAGAAGCAAAACCTTCCTTTTAAAATCTGCCATGTTTGTGGCAGACCGTTTACATGGCGCAAAAAATGGGAAAAGGTGTGGGAAGAGGTGAAGTATTGTAGCGACAAGTGCCGAATGAATAAATCCAAAAAATGAGCGCAATCTCGTTGTTATTTCCGCACCAACTTTTTGAAAAGAATCCGGCCTTAAAAACCGGTCAACCTGTGTTGATGCTTGAGGAATATCTGTTTTTCAAACAGTATAGTTTTCACAAGCAAAAGTTGGTATTTCATCGCGCCAGCATGAAAGCTTACAGTTCTTTTTTGCAAAGCCAAGGGTATACCGTTACATACATAGAGGCCCATGAAAGAAATGCAGATGTAAGAAATCTATTGCCGAACTTAAAAGAGCAAGGCATTACCGAGATTCAGTATGCCGATGTAACAGATTATTGGCTGCAACAACGACTGCTTACAACTGCAAAGCAATTGAATCTGACGTTAGTGGTCAGCGATTCACCCATCTTCCTATTAACATCCGAACAAATCGATGCGTATTTCAATAGCAGAAAACGTTTCTATCAAACGGATTTCTACACACAGCAACGCAAGCATTTTAAAATCTTGGTGGACGAAAAGCTGCAACCCCAGGGAGGGCAATGGACATTCGATGCGGAGAATCGGTTGAAGTATCCCAAAGGAAAAACACCACCCACCATTCACTTCCCACAGCCAAATGAGTTTAGGAAGGAGGCAGTCAGCTATGTAGAAAAGAATTTTGCTTCTAACTATGGCGAAGTATCGGATGATTTTATTTACCCCACCACTTTTGCAGAAAGTCGCGCGTGGCTAAAACAGTTTTTACAGGTACGCTTTGAGGAATTTGGTGACTTTGAAGATGCATTGGTTACCAGTGAGAAAATTTTACATCATAGCGTGCTCACACCAATGATGAATGTGGGACTGCTGACACCTCAGGAAGTACTTGATGAGGCCATTGCATTTGCACAAGGAAAGACTATCCCTTTAAACTCATTAGAGGGTTTTGTGAGGCAGATTATGGGCTGGCGTGAATTTATCCGAGGAGTGTACAAAACAAAGGGCGTGGAGGAACGCACCACTAATTTCTGGAAGTTCAAACGAAAAATCCCCCCATCTTTTTGGAATGCCACCACGGGAATTGCTCCACTTGATGCCACTATTAAAAAGGTAGTAGAGACCGGTTATTGCCATCACATTGAGCGCTTAATGGTGATCGGAAATTTTATGTTGCTCTGCGAGTTTGATCCAGACGAAGTGTATCAATGGTTCATGGAATTATTCATCGATTCCTACGACTGGGTAATGGTCCCTAATGTTTATGGAATGAGTCAATTTGCTGATGGCGGACTGATGGCCACCAAACCTTATATCAGCGGAAGCAACTACCTGATGAAAATGAGTGATTATAAAAAGGGAGACTGGCAATTGATTTGGGACGGATTGTTTTGGCGCTTCATGCATACTCACCGCGACTTTTTCTTGAAGAACCCCCGCCTAAGCATGTTGGTAAAGACGTTTGATAAAATGCCAGAAGAGAAACGAAGCGATCACCTCCGAAGAGCAAATGATTATTTGAAAACAGTAGATGCAACCAGAGAATAGGCCATATGGATAAACATCACTTAACATCCGTTGATATCGACCGTATTATCGAAATGGCCTGGGAGGATCGCACCCCGTTCGAAGCCATCGAAATACAATTCGGATTGTTGAATAAAGAAGTAATTGAGCTGATGCGTTCGCAATTAACAAGCAGTAGTTTTAGACGATGGAGGAAACGAACAACGGGAAGAACTACCAAGCATAAGGAGTTGAGTAATCTTGACAAAGGGCGATTTAAATCTTCCTTGCAGCGAATGATTACCAATAATAAAATCAGCAAGCGATGAGCTTTGTAGGATCGGGCACCTCAAGAGCGGTCATCACGTTTCCTACCGACTATGCATCGATCCTTGACCGAATCAATAAGATCGATCCAGTTGAATATGGCAAGACACGCAACTTTGTCGAGGGTGCCGTCACCTATCTCTCGCCTTACATTTCTCGCGGTGTTATTAGTGTAAAACAAGTGCAAGAAATCATCCTGGCAAAAGGCTTCTCTCGAGGAACCATTGAAAAGTTTTTGCAGGAGTTGGCGTGGCGCGAATATTTTCAACGCGTGTGGCAGGCAAAGGGAGATGCACTTTTTGAAGATATTAAAGTCCCTCAATCGAATGTCGTGCATCACCAGATGATTGAATCCATTGCCAATGCCACAACAGGTATTGATGCTATTGATCAG
>LNEN01000162.1 GCA_001464155.1 Cytophagales bacterium Ga0077538
TCTATTTTAACCTATTTTATGCGACTACCGCTAATTACACTTTATAAAGGGTTTATTTGCCTGACTGTCATTCTTTTACTTACCCGCTGTAAAAACGAAGAAAAGCCTGCCCAGTTGCTTAATGAGGCAGAAATGACCCGGGTTTTGATGGAAGTATATATCAGCGAGGAGAAAATCAGTCGTCTAAATCTAAATCGTGATTCGGCAGAAAAGATTTTTGAATTGGCAAAGCCCTATATTTTTGAACGAATTGGTGTGCCAGATTCTGTTTTTCTTGAGTCCTATAATTACTACGTGGCCCACCCTGAAACGCTCGATAAGATTTATGCTGTTGTGGTAGATTCTTTAAACCTGCGAGAACAGAAATTGATCAAAGGAGCTCCGCTGCAATGATTTTTCCAGAGACGCTTGAGAGCAAGTTAGGATTCGAACAGCTTCGGCAGCGAATCACAAGTTATTGCCTTTCACCCGCAGGTGAACGTCTGGTAGAGGCGATGAAATTTTCGACTCATTATGAGTCCGTTGTTTTACATCTGAAACAGGTATCGGAGTTTAAGGCGATTGAAGAGCGTTCTCTGGATTTTCCAGCTCGTCATTTCTACGACCCTGAAAGCTGGTTTTTTAAAGCGGCTATTGAAGGCAATTTTTTGGAGGAGCGTGAATTGCTACAGCTTAGTCAGGCCCTTCAAAGCATACATCTCTGTCGTTCTTTTTTGGTAAAGCAACAGGAAGAATTTCCGGAACTTCATAAGCTATCCTTACCGTTGGGAAATACAAGCGCCTTGCAAAAGGAGATTGCTTCTAAGATTGATGATCAGGCCTTAGTAAAAGATACGGGCAGCGCTGAGTTGCAAAGCATCAGACGAAGGTTGCGTGAAGAACAGATTCGCCTTCGCAAAACGGCTGAGCATATCTTCAGACAGGCCGTACAGGAAAAGTGGGTGCCGGAAGGTGCCTTGCCTACGGTACGCGATGGACGAATTGTAATTCCCATTTTGGCGGAGCATAAGCGAAAACTCAAAGGCTTTATTCAGGATGAATCGGCTACAGGCCAAACAATATTTATGGAGCCAGCCGAAATGCTGGATGCCAACAATGAAATACGCGACCTAGAACATGCCGAGCGAAGAGAAGTTGTGAAAATTCTTGTGGGCTTGACAAGTGCTGTTCGTGTGGAGTTGCCAATACTCCGCGTCTCTTTTGCCTTTCAGGCACTGCTCGATTTTATCAGAGCTAAGGCTCGGTTGGCCAGAGACCTGCAAGCCACCTTGCCGTTGGTGGAGAAAACACCTGTTCTGGAGTGGTATGGTGCGAAGCATCCACTTCTCTTTTTGAGTTATAAAGGAAAGCGTGAAGTAGTTCCCTTGAACATCCGGGTGGATGCCACAGCCAGAATGGTGTTGGTTTCTGGTCCTAATGCCGGAGGTAAGTCAGTGTGTCTAAAGACTGTTGGCCTTCTTCAATATATGTTGCAATGCGGTTTATTAGTACCGGCTGCTGATCATTCAAGGTTTGGAATTTTCAATGACCTTTTTTTGGATATTGGTGACCAGCAATCCATCGAGAACGATTTAAGTACCTATAGCAGTCACTTGAAGAACATGCAGGTATTTCTTCAACACGCAGATCGTAATTCCATGGTGTTGCTGGATGAGCTTGGCTCAGGCACAGATCCAAACTTTGGTGGAGCGATTGCCCAGGCGATACTTGCTTCGTTATTGGAGAAAAATGTGTGGGGTGTAGCCACGACTCACTACTACAACCTAAAACTTTTTGCCGATGAGCATTCAGGTATTACGAATGCGGCCATGCGTTTTGATCAGGAACACTTACAGCCCCTGTACGAACTGGAGATAGGAAAACCCGGTAGTTCTTTTGCTTTAGAGATTGCACAGAAAACAGGCTTACCACCACACACGCTTAAGCAAGCAGAAGCGCTAGTGGGGGTGGAGTTGGCAGGTTTTGAAAAGCTATCGCGAACCTTAGAGCAAGAACGTGCGGAGCATGAAGCACGAAGTAAGGAACTTGAAAAGAAGGAAGCCGAATTGAAGTTGGTGTTGGAAAAATACCATTCACTTTCAAAGGAACTGGAAAGTAAAAAGAAGGACATCCTCAGCAAAGCAAAGGAGGAGGCTATGACTTTACTGAAAACCACCAATCGCGAGATTGAAAAAACAATCCGGCACATTCAAGAGAACAAGGCGGAGAAGAAAGAGACCATGAAGGTGAGAAAGACCCTGCAGGACTTGTCTCACTCTGTGGCTAAAGGATTATTGCAGCCTGGCGTAAAAGAACCCGGTAACGTAGAGGAAGGCGACCGTGTACGCATTATAGGGCAACTGGGAAGCGGAATTGTACTTTCCCTTCAGGGTAAAAATGCCTTGATCCAGTTTGGCGAATTGAAATCAACAGTAAGTTTATCAAAACTAGAAAAAGTTGAGGGGGCTGTTCAGAAAGAACTGGCCACGAAACTTCGTAGTTCCAATATTAATCTTTACGAGAAACAAGCCTCCTTTAATCCAACGTTAGATGTTCGGGGAAAACGAGTGGAGGAGTTAATGCAGATTCTGGAATCGTTTATGGACTCTGCCATTTTACTGGGCCATGGAGAATTAAAGATTCTTCACGGCAAGGGTGAGGGCGTACTTCGCAAGGTTATTCGTGAGCAATTGAAAAAATACAAGGAGGTAGCTTCTTTCAAAGATGAGCACGTGGAAAGAGGAGGGGACGGAATTACGATTGTGGTACTAAAATAAAAATCCCTTGCCTACGAGGTAAGCAAGGGATTTAGAATGCTTTGTTAATAGAATTAATCCAAGGTAAATTCAAACACCCAGTCGCCCTCTACCTGTTCGGTACGAGCGGAGCCAGTCCAACCAGCACCAGTCACGTTAAAAGATACTGTAAGTGTAGTTCCATCCGTTGAGTAAGTCATTTGAACTTCATCCACTGAACCAGCATCACGAATAATGATGCTTTTGGCAGCCTCACCATCACCAAAAATCCAGCTTCCAGAAGCAGGCCATGGGCTTGGGTTTGGTCGAGTACCATTGACTACATATTGATATGGACCTTCGGGAGTACTGCTATTGAAGGTTCCGGAAATAACAAGCTTCATTGTGCTAAAGTCGTCTCGGTTAGTGCCATCTAATTCTGCCGAGGAAACACTCCATGTGCCAGAAAGCTTGTCTAGTTGTACTTTTTCAGTTGGGTCTGGGGCATCATCCTTCTTACAACTGGTGGCAAGCATTACTGCAGCGAGAATAAGTAAGAGACCTGATTTTTTAATAAAACGCATAGGTTAAACTTTATTAGATATCAAAAATATGAAAAATGTTGGTTAATGAAAGAAATGAATGGGTTTTGGAGTAAATCTTACGCGGACGCACCAAGTAACCCTTCATCCTACCTTATTTCATTTACCCGAATAATGCTATCAGCTCCTTCGTACTCTTTGGGTTCGTTAGAGGCTATAAAAACGATCGATTGTTCTAAATGTTTCAATTGGCGTTTGTACCAGGCAATGGCATTGACATCGAGGTTTGTAAAGGGCTCATCCAAAAACACAAAATTGGAGGCGCTGAAAAGTGCAAGCCCCAGTTTGAGCCGCTGTTTCATACCCGAAGAGAAAAAACCAATGGTTTTGTGCTGAGCATGACTGAGTTCTAAAAGCTCAGGAATGCTTTCCAGTGTTAGGCCACTTTGGAGTTTACGCATCTTAAAATGAAAATCAAGGATCTCCAACAAGGTGAACTCCTCAATTAAATCCAGGTAAGGTGTAGCGATGCTAACCTCTTTGTAGATGTCTTCAACCGGTATAGGGGTGCCTTCTATTTTGTACTCTAGGCTGCCTTCTGTAGGAGGTAATTGCCCCCAAAGGACTTGCAATAAGGTCGATTTTCCGGAACCATTAGGTCCTGTAATAGCGTAGGTCTTCCCGGCTTCGAATGAGGTAGAAAGATTTCTGAAAATCCAGTCGCGATTGTAACGCTTACCGAGCTGATGTGTGTGGAGAGAAAGGTCTTTGTTAATTGTCAATTGTCAATTAGTTGCCATATCCCTTCATTATACCTCTTTCAGATTCTTTGATGAAGGCTACAATTAAATCTCTTTCTGTGCTTTGTGGTATTTCTGCCTCAATCAACTCCAGTGCTTTTGAGTTGTTAAGCCCTCGCATAAAGATGTATCGGTAAATTTCCTGAATCTCTGTGATCTTGTCCATGCTAAAGCCTCTGCGCTTTAAACCAACAGAGTTAATGCCAGCATAGGTAAGAGGTTCACGCGCAGCTTTTGTAAAGGGAGGGATGTCTTTGCGTACCAGAGAGCCACCAGAAACCATTACGTGAGCACCTACTTTTACAAACTGATGAAGAGCACTGGCTCCACCAATAATAGCCCAATCATCAATGGTAACGTGGCCTGCTACCTGAACGGTATTCACCAAAATGCAATGGTCACCAATTAAGCAGTCGTGTGCCACGTGCACATAGGCCATTAGCAAGCAGTTTTTACCAATAACGGTTTTCATTTTATCGGTAGTGCCCCGGCTTATGGTTACGCATTCGCGGATGACTGTATTGTCACCAATAAATGTTTCTGTCTGTTCACCAGCAAATTTTAAGTCTTGCGGTATGGAGGAAACGGAAGCACCTGGGTAGATTTTTACATTCTTGCCTAAGCGGGCTCCATCCCAAACAATGGCGCCTGGACCTATCCAGCTGCCATCCTCAATCACCACATCCTTTTGAACTGTTGCAAAGGGTTCTATCACTACATTCTTACCAATCCTGGCTTCAGGATGTACGTTGGCTAATGGATACTGGCTCATGAATTTTTTCGGACTATGCTGGCTGTCATTGTTCCTTCACATACAAGTGTATTGCCTACATAGGCGCGGCCTTGCATTTTAGCAATGCCTCGTTTAATGGGGGCAATCAAATCGCACTGTATGACGAGGGTGTCACCAGGTAAAACCATTTTTCTAAATCGGAAGCTTTCAATGCCTATAAAGTAGGTCCAGTAATTTTCTGGATCGGGTACAGTGTTTAAAACAAGAATACCACCAGTTTGTACCATGGCCTCTACTTGCAGCACTCCAGGCATTACAGGATTGCCGGGAAAATGCCCCTGAAAGTAGGGTTCATTATACGTTACATTCTTTACACAGGCCACCGATTCGGTATCCAGATAGATTACTTTATCGATTAGTAAAAATGGATAGCGATGGGGGAGCGTGCTCGTAATTTTATTAATGTCCATGACAGGCGGCAGACTGGGGTTGTACTTTGGTCTACCCTTTTTGTCATCTTCATGCATGGCCTTTTTTAACTTACGAGCAAAGGCAACGTTGGCAGCATGCCCTGGACGCGCAGCGAGCACCTGAGCTTTCAGCGGTCTTCCGGCCAGGGCTAAATCGCCCACTACATCCAGCAGTTTATGACGTGCCGGCTCGTTTTTGTAACGCAGTTCGATGTTGTTTAGAATGCCTTCGTGTCGTACTTCCACCTTCGGCTTTCCAAGCATTTTAGCAATGTTATCCAGTTCGTCTTCCTTCACCACACGGTCAACTATTACGATGGCATTATTTAAATCGCCCCCCTTAATGAGGTTATTCTTGTACAACATCTCCAACTCATGTAAAAAGCAGAAGGTGCGGCACGATGCGATTTCAGTTTCAAACTGGCGAATATCTGTGATAGAAGCGTGTTGACTACCGAGTACTGGAGAGTTGTAGTCTACCATTACGGTGACGCGGTAATCATCTAGAGGAAGGGCAGCAATTTCAACATTGCGGGCTGCTTCGCGGTAAAAGAGAGGCTCTTGTACATCAAAGAAATCGCGCAAGGCGTTTTGCTCCTCAGTACCGGCTTCTTTCAATTTATTGACAAACTCGATGGAACTGCCATCCATAATGGGGCATTCTGGACCATCCAGTTGAATTAATACGTTATCGATTTCTAATCCTACCAAAGCGGCCAACGTATGCTCGATGGTGCTTACTCTACCGCCACTTTGTTCGATGGTAGTACCCCGGGAAACATCCACTACATTGTCGCAGTCTGCATCAATAATAGGTGATCCGGGAAGGTCAATTCGTTGAAATTTAATGCCGTGGTTAGGTTTTGCCGGCACAAAGGTCATTTTAGTAGGAGCCCCTGTGTGCAAGCCTACGCCTGACAGCGTAACCGATTTTTGAATTGTCTGTTGTTTGATATTTAGCATAGCTAAGTTCCCGAAAGGGCGGCAATTTAACCCCATTTATTGGGATAATCCAACAAAGGTATTTTGGGCTAAATTCAAACGATTTCAGTGTCCATTACTATGCTGAGCCACAAGCTTACCCTCTAGTTCACGAAGCCGTTGACTCAACTCGGGAAGCTTTTTAAAGAGGGCATAGGATTTGAAAAAGTCTTTCACATCGAAAGCAG
>LNEN01000163.1 GCA_001464155.1 Cytophagales bacterium Ga0077538
TGGACCAGCTTTGTCGAAGAAGAGAATATTGGTCTTAATTCCAGTGTAAGGACTAAATACACCATTTGGTAAACGGATAATAGTGTGAAGATTAAATTCTTCAATAAGTTCTCTTTTCAAGGTAGTTTTTGCGCCTTCTCCAAATAGAAAGCCATCAGGCAAAACAACAGCCGCTCTACCCGTATCTGGCTTTAAGAGATGCATGATCAATGCCATGAATAAATCCGCAGTTTCCCTGGTTTGATATTTTTTAGGAAAGTTTTTCTCTATCCCGTCTTCCTCAATTCCGCCAAAAGGTGGGTTTGTAATTACAACATCAATACGATCCTTAGGTCCGTAATCCTTCAGAGGTCTGCTAAGGGTATTGTCATGTCGAATGTTGGTAGGAACATCAATGCCGTGTAACATCATATTAGTCATTGCTAACATGTGAGGTAAAGGCTTTTTCTCTACACCATGAATTGTACCCTGAAGTTTCGCGCTGTCTTTTGCAGTTTTAAACTGCTTCTTAATGTGCTCAATGGAATTAACAAGAAAACCTCCAGTACCGCACGCGGGATCAAAAATTGATTCTCCTAATTGAGGATTTAAGATATCCACCATAAACTGAGTAACAGCACGTGGGGTATAATATTCACCAGCATTACCCGCAGATTGGAGATCGCTTAATATTTTTTCGTAGATGTCATTAAAAACATGTCTGTCGGAAGAAGAATTAAAATCGACATCGCTTTGAATCGTGTTAATAACTTGCCTTAAGAGAGTGCCTGATTTCATGTAGTTATAGGCATCTTCAAAAACACTCCCAATCACTCTTCCATGAGGAGTTACTCCAGCGGTGGTTGCTAATTTTTTAAGTGAGGGGAAAAGATCATTGTTAACGAAATCAATTAACTCTTCACCTGTCATACCTTCTGCATTTGCAGCCCACTTAGACCATTGAAATCTACTCTGCAGTGGGGACTTGTATGCTTTATTGGTTAATTTCCATTCTTGTTCCTTATCATCGAATATCTTCAGAAATAAGAGCCACACCATCTGGCTTATACGTTGTGCGTCTCCATCAACACCAACGTCTTTCCGCATTATATCTTGAATAATTTTTATGAGAGTGCTTAAAGCCATAGGTTTTAGTTCGTATTACGCTGAGTAGATTTGTTGCTCCAGTTCATGGAGAGCTTTTTCATAATTGGTTAGACCTCCAAAGTCTTTAATAATTTCAATAGGGGTGCCGAACTGATCAAATGGTTGAATAGTAAGGATTTCTGTCTCTTCAATATTCTCAACGCCTTCATCAGCATACTTGTCAAGTAAAGCTGAGAGAACCTTCTGAGCTTGTTCTCCATACTTGGTGAAGTAATTACGCTTCTTTACGTACTCTGCTCGTTCCTTTCTGGAGAGTGGTGGTTTATCCCAGGCCACATGGCAGATGATATCGAATGGATCAATGTCTTTTCCGATTTCCGCTGCTAACGCTTCAAAAAACACTCCCTCATTTGCTAGCTCCGCGATGATCGCTTGCTTCCTTTCTGATTTGCTCCATTGCTGCAAAAAATCATCAAGAGAAGAAAATTTCTTTGCGAGAGTTTTCCTTGTATAATCCTTAAGTGATTCGGTAATTAATTTTCCGTTGGCATCGAAGTACTGGACTCGTTCCGCTACAACTGATACCTCAACATTTGATACTCTGTATTTCTTTACTCTTTCCGGATCTTCTCCATTTTCAGTTGACCCACCCCATGGTTCATTAGGAATATCCTCGACAATCGTAATATCGCCACCACCGGCATCAACTAGAGGCACTGGCGATTCTCCATCCTTAGGTGTGTATATAACTACAGGATCCCCGTCAAAATCTGGATCGGCAAAAAGCTCAGTGGCTTTCTTAAAATCCATAATGGTAAAATAGAATTTGTTAAAGTCTTCGTTAATGCGAGTACCACGTCCAATAATTTGCTTAAACTCAGTCATGGACTGTATTCGTTGATCAAGTACTATGAGTTTGCAGGTTTGGGCATCAACTCCTGTTGTCATCAATTTTGAAGTCGTTGCAATTACTGGATATTTTGATTCAGGGAAAATAAAATTGTCCAATTCCATCTTACCTTCTTCGTTGTCTCCGGTAATGCGAACAACGTATCGTGGATTCGCAGCGGCCAAGTCTCTGTTCTCATTCACAAGAGCTTGTCTCATTCGCTCAGCATGATCGATATTATCACAAAACACAATTGTTTTGTCAAACCGGTTTGTTTGCTTCAGAAAGTCCGAAATTTTCCTAGCTACCAATTCTGTTCTTTTGTCGAGGACAAGGGTTTTATCAAAATCCTTTTGGTTATAAATTCTGTCCTCAATTTCATTTCCGTATGTATCCTTCATTCCGCGATCTGGTCGCCAACCAGTCACATCTTTGTCAATATCAATTCTGACAACTTTATATGGAGCCAGGAATCCATTGTCAATGCCCTGTCTTAATGAATAGGTGTAGATCGGATCTCCGAAATAGTCAATATTAGAAATCTCCTTGGTCTCCTTTGGCGTTGCCGTTAATCCTATTTGAGTTGCTGCACTAAAATACTCAAGAATGTTTCGCCAGTTAGAATCTTCCGCTGCACTTCCCCGGTGGCACTCATCGACAACAATTAGATCGAAGAATTCGGGTGAGAATTGCTTGTAAATATTGCTCTCTTCTTCGTTACCAGTCACTGCTTGATAAAGGGAAAGATAGATTTCATACGACTTATTTACTTGTCGCTTAGAAATTTTAGTCATAGCCGAACCGAATGGCTTAAAGTCATTGGTCATTGTTTGAT
>LNEN01000164.1 GCA_001464155.1 Cytophagales bacterium Ga0077538
TTTTTTTATGCAGCTCTCGCTGAACCTCGAACCTGTGTACGGAATTATTCTGGCGGTACTTATTTTTGGTAAAACAGAAAAGATGAATACGCAGTTTTACCTCGGAACATTCATAATTCTGTTGGCCGTTGCGGGCTATCCGGTTCTTAAGAAAAAATTTAACCCTGATGGATTAACGGGTTAGCATACCACTCCAAATCAAGGCCTCGTCTGCATACTCGATTGGGTGGTCAAAAATTCCGAAGACAGAAGAGCCAGAACCACTCATGCTGGCATAAACAGCACCAAGTTCATAGAGTTTTTCTTTGTAGTGTTTGATAATTGGGTGACTGTTAAATACAGAAGCTTCAAAATCATTTTTCAACACGCCTTTCCAATTGGGCAGGGAAGTGTTTTCTAAAATACTTTTTACGGATTGCTTTGCGGCTTGGGGTATCACACCTCGGTACGCTTCTGCGGTGGAAACATGTACCGCAGGCTTTACTAACACAAGATATTTTCCGCTAAGCGAAAAATGAACAGGTTCTAAGATTTCACCACGACCCTTACCAAGCATGGCTTCATCTTGTATAAAAAAGGAACAGTCGCTGCCGAGTTGCTGTGCATAATGACTGAGTTGATCGGTGGTGAGCTGTAAAGCAAATAAGTCATTGAGCAAACGCAAGGTGTAAGCCGCATCGGAAGAGCCACCTCCTAAGCCTGCTCCTGTTGGAATCACCTTGTGTAAGTGAATGTCTGCCGGAGGAATGTCGAAAGTCTTTTGTAACAGAGCGTACGCTCGCAGACAAAGATTGTCAGTGGAGTCGCCTGGTATAACAGTGCCCGTGGGGATGAAGGAAAGCTGCTGAGAAGGAAGTATTTCCAATATATCCGTGAGAGGTATTGGGTAGAAGCATGTTTCTAGATTGTGGTAACCATCATTCCGTTTCTCAAGCACATTCAGGCCCAGGTTTATTTTACAAGGAGGAAAAGCAATCATAGGTATCAGTTATAAAACTACAAGATTGAGCTATGTTCAATCAACAGGGATTAGCACAGGTAAAGGTAGAATTTTTTGAACGCTGTTGCAGAGGCCTGAAAGTATAAGATTTGTGGCCGCTTTAGTTGTAGAAAAAAGAACCACAACATTGTGTGGGCTTCTACTTTAAATATGACAAATTTGCAAACACATTATGGAAAACAGAGCGCTTCAACCAATTGGTATTTTTGATAGTGGTATTGGTGGATTGACCGTTGCACATGCCATTCAGAGGGCATTGCCTTGCGAGCGAATGATCTACTTTGGAGACACTGCCCACCTACCGTATGGGGATAAATCCGAAGCAGCGATTCAGGCATACTCTATAAAAATAGCAGATGTATTGTTAAAAATGAATTGCAAGGTAATTGTGATTGCCTGTAACTCTGCCAGCTCTGCTGCTTATAATCTGTTAAGGGAATACGTTGGCAAGCGTGCGCACATTATCAATGTTATCGACCCTATGGTGTCCCTGGTATCTCAACGTTTTAAAAACAAGCGTGTGGGTCTTATCGGCACTAAACGAACGGTGCAATCCAATGTTTACGCGCAAAAACTGGAGGCTTTAGACCAAGGCATTACCCTCCATCAATTGGCCACCCCTTTGTTGGTACACATGATTGAAGAGGGTTTCTTTGACAACCGCATCAGCCATGATATCATAGATCAATATTTATCAGACCCTTCGTTGCAAAACATTGATGCTCTCATTTTAGCCTGTACGCATTATCCGCTTATCAAGGCTGAGATTAGTGCGTATTATCATGAACGTGTGGCCGTATTGGATTCGTCAGAAGCAGTAGCTACTTCATTGTTAAACTACCTGGAAGAAGAACACTTGAGAAATACAATACCCAATCCTCAGCATCAATTCCTGGTGTCTGATTATACCGAGTCCTTTGAAGCGAGTACAAGGTTGTTTTTTGGGGAAGTAGTTCACCTCGAGAAACATCGCTTGTGGGAGTAAGTGCGGAGCAGGTTGAATTTTTAATTCAAAATCTTGAATCTTCCCTTCCCTAACCTATCTTTATCAAATTTCATTTTAGCTTGAGTTTCTTCTTTTACCTGCCGGTTCTTCTTCTCTATGTGGTCTTCGCCATTTATGCCGAGCGCAAGGTATCTGCGTTTATGCAAGATCGCCTGGGTCCTATGGAAACAGGACCCTATGGATTGTTGCAAACTGTTGCTGACTTATTGAAGCTTATACAAAAAGAGGATATTGTGCCAAGCGCTGCGCAGCGTTTGCTTTTTTTATTGTCACCGTTGCTCGCCTTTGCCGCAGTGTTTGCTGGATTCAGTGTTGTGCCGGTGGGTGAGTCATGGCAGGGGGCAGCCATTCATTCAGGAGTCTTTTTTCTATTGGCCGTTGTGTCACTCGATGTGATTGCGCTGGTGATGGCGGGTTGGAGTTCAAATAACAAGTACAGTACTCTTGGTGCTTTTCGTGCGGCTGCTCAACTTCTTTCTTACGAAGTGCCCTTGGGCTTGACCGTATTAACGGTTTGCATTTACGCAGGAACACTGGATTTGTATCAAATATCTCTGCAACAAGGTATTATCGTTGATGGCGATAACCATGTGTTGGGCATCAAAGCGTTGAGAGAGGTTGCTTCGTGGGGTGGTTTTTTTTCCTGGAATGTGGTGCGCATGCCAGTCTTGTTTTTTGTGTGGATCATCTTTTTTATTGCCTCTCTAGCAGAATGTAATCGGGCACCTTTTGATTTACCGGAAGCAGAATCAGAGTTAGTGGCCGGTATCCAAACAGAGTATTCAGGCTTTCGGTGGGCAACCATCATGTTGGCAGAGTATGCCATGATGTTGCTCGTTAGCATAATTGGTGCTATTTTGTTCTTCGGTAGCTGGTATTCCCCTTTGCCTAACATTGGTTCTGTTGCGTTGGCAGATTGGACAAATGGTGCAAAGGGTTCCTGGTCGGCCACCGCTTGGGGAGTCTTTTGGCTAATAGGGAAGGCCCTATTTTTCGTAGTAATTCAAATGTGGGTACGATGGACTTTCCCTCGCTTGCGAATTAACCAGTTGATGAGTGTTTGCTGGAAATACTTAACACCCTTTGCCTTGTTCTTTTTACTTGTTACGGCTGTATGGAAACTTTTACTCGCTTGAGGTATTTTTTAATCTTTGTTTGCGCAGTCACCGCTCTTTCGGCTACCGCCCAAAGCCCCCGGATTGATAGCTTGGAGACCAGTCTGCAGCGGACCATGAATGATTCGATTCGAATCAATTTATACGTAGATCTTTCTTTCGAATATCAGTCTGTTGATTTCGATAAAAGTGTTGATTACGCCCAGAAAGCGGTAGACCTGGCTGAACAATTGAAAAATCAACGTTCGCTGGGGCTTGCTTACAGCAATATGGGTATAACCCAAATTGTTCTGGGAGACTATACCACAGCCCTTCGATACAGTACTCAATATCTTCAACTAAGCATTGGCTTGGGCGACAGTATTCAGATGGCAGTGGCCTACAACAT
This sequence comes from Cytophagales bacterium Ga0077538, assembly GCA_001464155.1. GTDB lineage: Bacteria > Bacteroidota > Bacteroidia > Cytophagales > Cyclobacteriaceae > Chryseotalea. Next base: position 3,510 of record LNEN01000164.1, read on the forward strand.
GATAGGCGATCATTACTATGACTTGGGTGAATATGATGAAGCCTATTTTTATTTTACCCAGAGCTACCGCATTGCCAATCGCAAAGCGGATAAAGTAAAAATGGCTGTTGCCTTGCACAACGTAGGGCGAGTGTTTAAAGTGATTGGCCAATATGACCGCGCGAAAGCGCATCTGGAGCTCTCTAGAAAAATGAGTGCGGAAGAGGGGGATATCTTAGGAGAGCCGTACTCGTTGGATGAGCTTGGTGACTTAATGATGCGTCAAGGCAAATATGATTCTGCATTACTATTGCTGAAAGAATCACTCATTACGTTGCGCGTAGTGCAAGACCCCATTTTGGAACCTCGTGCGTATTCACGGATCGCAAATGCCTATAACCGAAAAGAAGAATTTGATACGGCCTTTCTGTATTATGATTCGGCATTACAGGAATATAACAAGACTAAAAACAAATTGGGAATAGCTGAAGTCGAATTGGGTCGCGGTCAGATCTATTCTCAGCAAAATAAATTCCTGGAGGCAAAATCCTCCTTCGAAAAAAGCCTTGCAAGCGCACAGCAATTAAATGCACGAACCCTTGAGATTCGTTGCTATAACAATTTATCCAGATTGTGGGAGAGTAAAGGCGATTACAGAAAATCATTGGAATATTATAAATCTTTTAAACTTTTGGAGGACTCCCTCTTCAGTCAGGAGATGAATGAGAAGTTGTTCCGAGATCAGATGCGTTTTGAAACTGAATCGAAGGATACGCAAATCGCTCAACTCAGTCGTCTGGAGGCACTGCAAAAGGGAGAAATTAAAAAACAAGAATTTATCCGAAACATATTTGTTGTGTTGGCCGCGCTCGCAGGCATACTCTTGGTAACCATCTACCGAAGCGGACAACGCAGAATCAAAATCAACAAGCTCTTGCTAGATCATCAGGAAGAGATGGAGAAGCGCAGTGCCGAATTGGAACAATTGAATCAGGTAAAAGATAAATTCTTCTCCATCATCTCCCACGACTTGCGTTCGCCTATCAATGCGCTGGCCGGTTTGTTGGACTTGATGGATCGCGGAGCCATTCGGCCTGAAGACATGGATAAGAATGTGCATGAACTCAAAGCCCGTTTTAATCATGCACGGACGCTTCTCAACAACCTGCTGGATTGGACATTGTTACAGATGGACAAACTGAGTTTGCACCCTGCTAAAATTGATATGCAAAAGGTAGGTGCAGAGAACATTCAGATGCTCGGTACTGTGCAGGAAAAGAAGATTGAAATTAGAAATGACATCGCAGAAGGCACGATTGCCTTTGCGGATTCAAACACAATCAATTTGGTAATTCGTAACCTGATCACCAACGCCATCAAGTTTACCAACGAAGGAGGGCACATAACCCTCTTCACTGAAGACAAGGGTAATTTCTGGAACATTTGTGTGCAAGATGATGGTGTAGGTATGAAGCCCGAAGTACTCAAAATGTTGTTTGATAAAACATCTCCCTACAGTACCAGAGGCACCGCCAATGAAAAGGGAACAGGCCTCGGCCTGATTTTGTGCAAAGAGTTTGTAGAAAAGAACGGAGGAGCTATTTCAGTGAAAAGTGAAGAAGGAAAAGGAAGCACATTCTCCTTCACGGTTCCGAAAGGATGATGATAGATATCCTGCATAAAGTAAAAGAGCCACAGGAAACTGTGGCTCTTTTACTTGAGATGTTAAGATGAGTAAGGTTTACTTATACACCACACCGTCTTTCATCACAAAACTCACACTTTCCATTGTCTTAATGTTTTTCAAGGGGTTTTCATCCGTGGCCACAATATCTGCCAGCATCCCTATTTCAATCGTTCCGATTTTATCGGACATACCCAAGATACTGGCATTTACACTGGTGGCAGATTTTATAGCCTCCATGGCGGGCATACCTGCTTCCACCATGTAGGTAAACTCTTTCCCGTTTTCACCGTGAGGGTACACCCCTGCATCTGTGCCAAAGGCAATCTTAACTCCGGCCTTGTAGGATTTGGCAAAGGTTTCTTTAATCTGAGAACCGATGGCCAGTGCTTTCGGTACTACCAACGGATGGTAGTACCCCATCACCTTTGCCTGTTGGGCAGCAAACATACCTGCTGAGATAGTAGGTACATGATAGGTGCCTTTCTGTTTCATTAAGGTCATGATCTCATCTGTCATCAAAGTTCCATGCTCAATGGTAGTGATACCTGCCAGTACTGCGCGCTTCATGCCCTCTGCCCCGTGAGCATGTGCTGCTGTGTGCATGCCGTAGTCTTTGGCCGTTTCAACAATCGCTTTTAGTTCTTCCTCTGTAAACTGAGGCCCTGATCCATCTTTTGCAAGACTTAATACACCACCCGTTGCGGTTATCTTAATCATATCTGATCCATCTTTATAGCGCTGGCGCACGGCTTGTCTTGCTTCTTCGGGTGAATTGATAACGCCCTCCTTGGGACCGGGGTCACCCATCAAATCTTTGCGGTAGCCATTGGTTGGGTCGGCATGACCACCCGTAGTAGCAATGGATTTACCAGCCGTTATAATGCGAGGCCCGACCACTAAACCGGCAGCTACCGCGTTGCGCAACGAAATATTGACTCCCGAACCGCCCAAGTCACGCACGGTAGTGAAGCCAGCCATCAATGTTTTCTTTGCATAAACGGTAGAGCGAAAGGCCAGGTCGGCTTCATTCGAGGTGAAACGCTGAAGGGCCTGATCCTTGCTGGTTTCACCTTCCAGGTGCACATGCATATCGATGAGACCAGGCATTACTGTTTTCTTACTCAGGTCAATGAGTTTATCCGAAGCCCCAGGCTTAGCAAATCCTTTTTCGATACCCACAATTTTATTGCCTTCAATAACAAGGGTGACCTGAGTTTGTACGTCATTAGATTTTCCATCAATGAGCGATCCGCAATGCAGGTATATTTTTTGTGCCTGAGCAGTGAACAGCGTGAAGACAGCTAAAATGGATAGTAAAAATATTTTCATGAATATAGTTTTGGTAAGATTTGACTTAAGATTGATGGAGGTATTTTTCGGTAAGTTTTTGCAAGGCAGCCATTTCATTTTCTTCCATAGCGGCAGCGCGAACATGCAACATTAAATCGAACATCACTTCTTCGTTGTACCCTAATTTGGCGGCAATTTTTGAGCAAAAAAGTATTTCTTCTTTGTACATACGCTCATCAATCTTCATCAACTGCACCAAACTAAAGATGTAATTGAATTTTTGATCGCTACTCAGGTCGGTAGGGACAATCAAATCATGACGTTGGTCAAATAAGGGATCGATTTTGGATTTTTCTACATTATTGGCCAGCCCGATATTGCGTATGTAAGAACGTTCACGCTCTGCCACCTCTCCGTCAATGCGGGCTAAATTGATCAGGAGTTTCATTTGGGCTAATAAAGGCATAGGTTTTGGGCTAGGTAATTCTCCTCAACCTAAGAAGTAAATAAGAAATAACCAATACCTTTAAGGTGAATGAACTTTTTGGCTCACTTGTATTTGTCTGGTTCTGATCCGGATGTGATGACCGGAAATTTTATTGGTGACTTTGTAAAGGGCCGCTCGTGGGGAGAGCTCTACCCACTGGAGGTAGTAAGAGGTATTGAGTTGCACAGAAGCATTGATGCTTTCACGGACTCACATGCGGTGGTAAGCCAAAGTAAGAAGCGCCTTTTTCCAATCTACAGACATTATGCGGGTGTGATCATCGATATTTATTATGATCATTTTCTAGCGCGCAGTTGGCAGGAATATCATCCTGATTTGCTTCCCGACTACGCGGAACAGTGTTATGAAATTTTGAAAACACGACCGTACGCACTACCTGATCAGGTTCAGTTTCTGTTACCACATATGATGCGCGGTAACTGGCTGGTGAACTACGGAACCCTGGAAGGGATTCATCGTGCCTTGAGTGGAATGGCGCGAAGGGCCAGCTTTGTATCGAAGATGGAAGAGTCGATAAAGGATTTAGAAGAAAATTACGAAGCCTTTAAAAGTGAGTTTGACACCTTTTTTCCGGCATTAAAAGAACACGCAGACGCGATACGGAAACAGTATTAAGTTTTATAAAAAAAGCAGGTCTACCGTTTCCGATAGACCTGCCTTGTAAGATGATTTGTGAAGTGTTTGTTATTTAATTTCCAGGCTTACCTCACTGGTTTCAGCTCCGTTGGTGAATTTTAATTTGTATTTGCCCTTGCTTGCATATTTCAATACAGGTGCGCTTGCCGGTGTTTTTGATTTTCCTTTTACGGCTGGTGTGGCTTCTTGTACTTTCAGATCCCATCGGAAGTGATTGAATCCCTGATCTCCGGAAGTAGTTGCTTTACGCACAAGTGCATTCTTCTCATCAAAGATTTCTACGCTAATAATTGAACACTAGTGGTTGGTTCGTTCATCTTATCCCAGGCAAAGGCTTGTTGTCCCCAACGCGCGCTGTAACGAACGGAAGCAGGAGCAAAAGCAACAATTCCTTTGGTAATAGCTCCTTCTTTGAGTTGTTGCAAAGGTTTTACATCTGCGATGTAAACACTGCGTCCATGCGTTCCAACAATCAATTCATTTTCTCTTGGGTGTACCATCATGTCGTATGAAGCTACATTGAGCAAGGCATTAAAGAAATGCCAGCTCTTTCCTTTATCAAGACTCACATAGGTTCCGTTGTCTAATCCGCAATACAATAAGTCTGCGTTGACAGGGTCTTGTATAATTACATTCGCAACCGACTCAGGTAAATTTCCTTTTACGGAAGTCCAGGTTTTGCCATAATCATTACTCATGAAAAGATATGTTTTAAACTCATCGCTGCGATAGCCATTCAGCGACACAAAAACAGTTCCTTCTTCGTGGGAAGATGGTGTTACAGAACTCACCCAACGATTATCAGGCAATCCTGCTGTAATGTTTTCCCATGAACCACCTCCGTTTTTACTTACCCAAAGGTTCCCATCATCGGAACCTGCATAGAGTAATCCGAATTTTAAGGGTGACTCTGCAAAAGAAGAGATGGTAGAGATAGGTACGTTGCCTTGCTTAAGATTTTTTGTTAAGTCAGGGCTAATGGTTTCGAAACTCTCCCCCTTGTTCAGACTGCGGTGAACAAACTGGGAAGCCATGTAGACAATATCTGCGTTGTGTTTGCTGAGCAGGAGAGGCGTACGCCAGTTCCAACGGAAGGGGGCTTCGTTGATATTGTGAGCAGGCGTAATGCGTTTGGTTTTTCCATTGTTTAATTGGAAGTAGTTACCAAACTGAAAACCCGTGTAAACTAGTTTACTGTTGCGAGGGTCAGGCGCTACATACATACCATCCCCACCAAAAATGGGTTCCCAATGAGGTGTTTCATTAGGGATGGATTTACTTGAACCCTTTAATACTCCGTTGTCTTGTAATCCTCCATATACATTATACGGTGTTTCCATGTCTACATTTACGGTATAGAATTGCCCTACAGACATATTGTTAATGTGTATCCAGTTCGCACCTTCATCATAACTCTGGTACAAGCCGCCATCATTTCCCAAGAGTACATGCTGAGGGTCCGTTGGGTTTACCCACACCGCATGATGGTCTACGTGGATATCCCGCACTCCACTGAGTGTATCCAGTCGGTGCCAGGTAACACCACCATCTTTACTTTTTAACATGGGTACACCGTAGATATAAATCACATCAGGATTAGAAGGTGTAACTTCTATTTCAGCGAAGTAGTAGCCATACGTATAGAATACACCGTCTAGATCATAGCTATTCATTTTTTTCCAGGTGTTTCCGAAATCATCCGAACGGTACACTTCGGCACCTATGATTTTGGTGTTGAATAGATTGGCATTGGCGTCTGTTCCAAAATACTCGGCAATTGCTTGCGGGCCATACTTATCATTTTGTATTTCCTTTTTTACCAATGCCGCGGTGTATTTCTCTGGAAATCCATTATCTCTTAGAAAGGCCTCGAGTTTTTTGTCATCCAGTTTTAAGAAAACTTCTTTTGTCATTGTCTTAAACTCTTCCAGTTTCAAGGCACCCTCATCTTTAGTAGTTGGTTTTGCTTTGGTGTCAGGTACTTCCCCTTGGTTGTCATGAATAGCATACAACACATTGGGCTTTGAAAAACAGATATCCAGACCGATGCGTCCCACTTGCTTGCCCTGAGGAAACCCTGCAGTGGATTTACTCCAGGTCTCGCCTCCATCTTCGGAACGATAAATGGAAGAGCCCTCACCGTTTCCTTTAAAATTGGAAGCTTTCCGAGAACGATCCCACGAAGCAGCCCAGAGTTGTTTAGGGTTTTGAGGGTTGATGACCATATCGATAATCCCAACGCTGTCACTTACAAAAAGAGTCTTCTTCCAGGTGTTACCGCCATCGGTTGATTTGTAAACACCTCTG
>LNEN01000165.1 GCA_001464155.1 Cytophagales bacterium Ga0077538
AGGAATAAATAGAATTTAGCATGAATGGCCTTTGACTTATGCGCACGAACTTCAATACGTCCGTCAATCATGTCATTAACGAACTGCAAAATTCCTTTCTCTACTTTTTCAGAATACTGAGCTTCTTTAATGTCTTCAACAAACCAGTTTAAAAATTCACCTTTCGTTCTTTCATCATCGCCAAGAAAGAGTTGTCCTTTTCGCTGCGCCTCGGCAAACATCTCATCTACATTGATTCCAACAAGGATTTTTATCTCTTTGAGGTTATTCAAATAAGGTTGAAGCGCGAAGTAGCCAGATGATCGGAAGTAGCCAACGGCTGCATGGAATGCATACAAGTCTTTCATCTGTTCAAGGATTCCCTTGAATTTATCAAAGAGTGTTTTGTCGTTGCTGTTGGTGAAAAAGTGTGAGGCCATCAACTAAGGTTTGGAACTCAAATAACCTTAAATATAAGCGAAATTGGATGGAATTTGCCGCTTTTGGCTGAAGGAACTAAAATCTGTTGATTGTTCCGTACAATCAGAGTCGTTTGGTCAAATCTATGTTGGGTAACCATGCGCGGTGGCCCGGCCCAAAGGCGGGGTGGTGCGTGGCATGTGGGTGGAAGCATCTTTGGGCCTTGATCTTTTTCGTTCTTTTTGCATCAAGGCAAAAAGAACAAAAGAAAAATCAGGTGTAGCCTGTCCGACCACTGGCGGAAACACCTTTGAAGTTCTGGTGAGCTATGGCGAACCTAATGAACTAATCCAGTGAGCTTTATCACAACTCAATTGAATTGATCTTAGAGCGATGGATCAAGCATGTGTAATGCTGGCTTTGGTCTGAGCCTGGTCCCGATAGCTATCGGGGAGCGCGGCCTGCATTACTTATGCTTGGTGCGGTTGGTGGATTAAATGCGCGTGGGCAAAAAACTTTCCTGCTCAATCCTTACCGTTGCATAGACACTCAAGGACGAGGTGTGCACGGCCCGGATGAGCGCGGCCTTGAGCGGCTATTTACACATAACGTCAAATTATATAACTGTGCGGTTGGCTTGCGCGGAACTTACCAGAACTTAATACGAAGCCTAAAACCCCCAGACCAGCGTAGCAAAGGCATGTGCGCAATGGCACGCTGGGATGGTTAACATAATATAATTATAGAACTGTGTGTCAGGAACTTAGCTCGGCAAAAGTTATATAATTTATATTATGTTAAATTGATTTTTGCCACTCTTTTGGATGACTACCCGCCTCCCATAATTCATAAATGAAAGTATCTCATCCTGTGGGTTGCTCCTCACACGTAGTCGTTCTGATGGAAGTTGATTGATGTGCTGGAATCCTGTAAACATGTTAGTCTAATGGTTCAGCTTAGTCTGTATACCGTTCTATTCTATTACCTGAATTTCCCCATTGATATAAAAAGTATCACTGCCTACGGCAAAGCCCGGTAACACCAATCAACCCTTACCGAGCGGTAGTTGTTCATAACACACCGTTAAAGCGTATTCAAAATCTCGGCTTTCTTTGCTTTGAATTCAGCCTCATCGATCAATCCTTGCTCGAAAAGTGTTTTCAACTTTTGAAGCTTTACAACTGAATCATCTGGTTTGGGTTGATTGACCTGTTGGTTGATTTGGTTGCCCATCATCGAACCCATTTGTGCTCCTGCCATAAAATTGGCACTCATGCCTGCCATTCCACCTTCATTAGCAGCAGCCAGCTTCAACGCCTCCAACTGCTCCTTTTGAGTATAATTAATTCCCAGATTTTGAAAGGCCTGTGAGTCGGCCATGGCATCGGCAATTTTATTAATCCGTTGCAACGTGTTGTCATCAAAGTTGGTACCTTCAATGCGTATGTCCGTCAACTCCAAACCCAACTCTGATAAGATAGGACTACTCTTCTCTTTCAGCGCATCCGAAAGTTCTTCTCGAAACTTATCAATTTCAGCAAAACTGTGACCGGCAGTAGCCAGGATGTCTGTAAGGGGTTGCGTGATGCGTCCACGCAATACACTTTGTATCTGTTGGATTTTATACTCTGAGCCCACTCCCACCACTTCTTTAAAAAACCTTTCCGGGTCCCCTATCTGCAACGAAAAATTTCCATGTGCGCCTAAGGCTACAGGAAATTTGTATTTAGGGTCATCGTACTTGACGGGACTAGTGGTGCCCCACAATAAATTCAAGAATTGTGTTTGTCGGAAAAAGTAAATGCCCACTTTGTGTTCACTTTCAAAATACTGCATTACTTTTTTCACAGTAGTCCAAAATGGAATGTTGTCGGTAGCCAGCGTGGTAAGGCCCTCTTCTTTAATAACCGCTTCCACCTTTCCCTGATACACAAATACACACCCTTGTCCAGGACCAACAATAAGCTTTGAAGCATTTTTTATTTCATCACCATTCTCGGTCCAACGTTCAAAGAGTAAATCAGGATGATGATCTCTCCACTCGATAACAGATATATGCGTTACTGTTTATGATCCTTTTTAAATAAATTAATCATCGCTCTCCTTGTCGTCTTCGGGTGTCCATCCCCTGCGTAGTTTTTCCAACGTCACCTTGAAATTAATAAACAAAAGACCGGGTGCTAACAAGGCACCCAGCAATAGTATCCAACGAGGCCAATCCCCCTCGGGGGCTTCGGTTTTTAAAAACATACCAAAAGACAATCCTGATTCCATAAGCAGGTAAACAAAACGCCCCACGTAAACTAGATAGATTATTGAATACAACCACCCTCCTTGTCTTAAAAACCAAACATTGAAAGCTCCAGCAGTCGTAACCTTTGTAGAAACGCGAACAGGCTGTGGAGTAGGCTGCGGCTGTACCGTGCGCTCTTTTTTCTTAGAACGTTTCGCCATGGCTTTGTCATACGCCTTCTCGCGATCCGTTTTGAAGTTACTTTTAGTATTCGTAAAAATAAGATACCACGGCTTTTTGATTTTAACAGGATGTAGCCGTTGCCATATTTCTTCTGACAGTGTTACCGTTGACGCACAAAAAGAACAATCAACAACTCTGCTTTTTCCATCCACGGCAAGACTGCCACCACACGAAGGGCACTTCTGTACAAGGTTTTGACTACTCACATTCGTACTGGTAGTCTCACTCAGCTCTTCATTCGCTAACCACTGAAGTCCGCGCACTTCATGCTGCAATGCTTGCGAGGGCTTTCTAATTGGAATTTCCGTCTGGCAAGAAGGACACGCCAGAGAGGCATTCGCTGTTTCATCCTTCAGTGAAAAGGGAAACTGTGCCTGGCAATTACGACACGTAATCCCTTCTCTGGCAAAGCTAAATTTGACTTTTGAAGAAGACGGTGCCATCGAATAGAAACTGGTTTCTTGTTGAATCCTCCCCTTCTTCAACTCATCAGCAATGTCTTTGAATACGGTAATCCATTGTTGCTGATCAATCGTAGTAATGCCTTTACACTGATGGCAATAGGTATCCTCTTGATACCCATTGATCATTAAAGGATTGGCACAATGCGTACAGTTGGTTGCTGTGTACAAGCGTATTGTTTCCAATGACACAGGAGATTGTGCCGGGACTACCGACTTATCTTGATGCTCCATCATACTCAGAAATATCTATTTTCAAGCCACACACACTACATGCTTGGGATGAAAATACTGAATTCCTGAAAATATTCTTAAATAATTATTTGTTGATGCAAATACGGGCGGCCACAGGATAGTTTATAAAGATCATCATATGAATCTGTGTGTGGTGCATCATAAGAACTCACGTAAGGCCGCCACTCGATTTCTTTTGTAAACTTTATAAACTCTACCTGCTTAAGTACAAATCGTAAGCAGCGCGTCTTCGTTAAGGACATCATTACTCTTTAAACAAACCGTACGATGTCAAAAACAATTACGTTAAGTCAGGAGACTTTACACAACAAACGATGGGCAGCACTGGCGGTGCTTTGCGCAGCGCAGTTTATGGTGATCATGGATACGTCCATTATTGGCGTAGCCCTTCCGGCCATTCAAGAGGCCTTGTCCTATACCCCTTCCGAGTTACAATGGATTTTCAATGCCTATGTTATTGTGCTGGGTGGCTTTCTCTTGTTGGGTGGAAAACTATCGGACCTCTATGGGCCGAAGAACATCTTCATGCTGGGCTTCAGCATTCTTACCGCATCCTCCTTATTGACCGGACTGGCCTGGTCAGAGACGTCTATGAATGTGGGCCGTGCCTTACAGGGACTAGGCTCCGCCTTCATTGCCCCGTCCGCACTTACCCTGCTCCTCACCATTTTTACAGATCCTAAAGAACTGGCCAAAGCCTTTGGCTTCTGGGGTGCCGCTGCAGCAGCGGGTGGATCGGCCGGTGTATTTTTAGGTGGCGTTCTTACCGAGTATGCCTCCTGGCGCTGGACCTTCTACATCAATGTGCCCTTGGGAATACTTGTGATGTTGCTTGGCTCCTCCTTATTGGTGAAAGGCAATAGACAAAAAACTAAAATTGATTACCTCAGCGCGGTGTTGGTTACACTGGCTACTATGTTGGTGGTGTATACCTTAGTGATGGTAGAACAAAACGGTTGGACCTCCAGCACTACTGGCTATTTATTTCTGGGATCCATCGCACTCTTCGTGATTTTTATTCTTATTCAAAAAAATTCACGCAATCCCCTACTCCCACTTTCTATATTTAACGTACCGAATCTTTCTATTGGTAATACGGTACTGGCACTATTGGCGGGTTCATGGATTCCGCTATGGTTCTATCTGAATCTCTATCTCCAGCAAACATTAGGATACTCTGCTTTTTTATCGGGCTTGGCCTTATTACCCATGACCATTGCTATCATGGTGCTGATGATGGGTGTCAGTGGAAAGCTAATCGAGAAGTTAGGATATAAAACAAATTTAGTGTTGGGTCTGGTGGCACTCACTATCTCCCTGCTTTGGTTCTCCTTCGCTCCTATTGACGGATCTTTTCTTGTCCACATATTAGGTCCTTCTTTAGTAGGTGCCATCGGTATGTCCTTAGCCTATATACCAGGAACGATGGCGGCCATATCAGGTGCGAAAGCAGACGAAGCTGGCTTGGCTTCTGGTTTGGCGAACACTACCTATCAGGTTGGATCCGCCATCGGACTGGCTGTAGTGGTGGCCATTGCCATTACTACTACCAATGATCTTAGTGCAGGACAGGCTGTTACGAAAGAAGCGCTCAATGAAGGATTTCAAAGTGCCTTTAGAATTTCAGCACTCATCAGTGGGCTTGGTATTGTAGCCGCACTCTTTGGCATCAAGCAACTTAAATAAAAGTGGCCTAGCTCTTCTCCAGGGCTATAAACACTAACAGGAGATTCAACCATCTTTATAAAAAGAAGCACGCTATACTTTCAGGCTGAATGTATAGCGTGCTTCTTAATGCTTTTATTTTCTACAGATCCCTAATAATACCTTGGCCGACAATGCATACCATGAACGCGCTAGTCTTTCACACACCGTATCGACATGCCATCGTTTAAGTTACCTGTATTCTTCGTGCGCATACTGGCCAGGTTGTTAGTGACATAATAGAAACTGCTAACAGAGGATGTCCAGAAATACGCATCCGTTCCCTTGTCGGCAAACGTTCCTGCATTACTCAGACAGACACTGCAATACGAACCTCCAGGCAAAGCACTGAAGCCACTTGCATTGTCTGCCGCTGTGTTGGGCGATGACCATAAAGTAGAAATGGCTTTCATACGACCCCCTGCCGTTTCCAACCCACCCAGACTGCTCGCAAGATTATTCCAGTCAGACAATGTAGCTACGTGCCAGCCCGTCATGCACACTTTCTTTTCGTTGATAATCGTGTAGCCATTATATAAATAACCGAACTTATCCAGGTTGCCAGCATCATTGTCGTACGGAATGTATGTTCCAGTATTAGCCGTTTTAAATTGATCTTGTGAACTCGCTGCTGAAATGCTGGTGCCATCATTGTATTTAGTTACTCTCAGATTTTCGGCCATCCATACTTTGCTACCAATGGTGGTGGTTATATAGTTATTGCCTTCTATGTCGCTTACTTCTCCAAGACTGACCGGTGGAAGAATAATCACCTGAATTGGATCGCCATAGAAAACACCAAGTTCTGTGATCACATAACCTCTTATAGAATAAGCAGTCCAGGGTTCTATTGTCAGCACATTGTTAAAGACAAGATCCGCTCCAGTGTTTACCACTTTAGTGCCTGAGGTAATACTCGGACTGTCGCTAGTCGTGCTCCAGCATATACCCTTTTCGGTGATGGGTGACGAGTGTATATACGAAACGGTTGTTTCTACTTCCACTGAATTTATGCTTGTTGTTTTCTTTGTGGTTAGAATGGTTGGCGTTAGTGCAGGTATATCAATAATAACTTCGTTTCCATAAAAAATCTGCTCTTGCATGATAGCGTAAGCTCGAACATAATATTTGCTTAAACTTAAATTCGATACTTCGGAAGTAAAGTCCCCTGCCCCTGCTCCTTCCTGTGTTCTGCTGGAAAGTTTAAATAGTTCCGGGGCAGGATTTTTACTCCAGCAAATGCCCTTTACACTAATCAACTCTGGTTGGGTAGATTCAACTGTACCACTAAGCGTAGCAGAGCTTAGCGTAATGTTGGTAGGTTCTTCAGTGGTGATGACGGGGGGTATAAGACCTGGATCGTTACTGCTGCAAGCACCAGAGAGAACAATTAATAGAGCATATCGGTATTTCATGAGCGTGAGATTCAGCCGCAATAACTCACTTTTCTAAAAAAAGTCTATCGCTACTCTACCGATTGCAACGCATCGTCAACAGAAACAGGAAATATGACTACTAGGCAAGATTTTTGGTGAATACCTTAAGGACTCTACTGCACCCAGAAAAGTAGTCTTGTTTACTGAATAATTTCTATCTCTGTCCTTCTGTTTATTTCACGACCACTCTCTTCATCATCGTTACTCACAATGGGTCGTTCCATACCATAACCTTTGGCACTTAAGCGAGAAGCTTCTATTCCGTGGCTGCTCAGATAGGCCACTACAGCACTCGCCCGTTTCAACGAAAGTGCTTTGTAACTTTCAGCATTTCCGCCACCCGCTAACTCTACATTATCGGTATGACCGTTAATCTGTACGCGCAGCGCTGGGTTGCCCACTAAGAGCTCACGTATCTTTTCTACTTCTGAAACCGATTCAGTTTTTAAATCCGTTTTGCGCGAATCAAAGAAGATGTTTTTCAAGACTACCTTCGAACCAATCTCTGCCTTTACCATGATGATGTGCGTATCAATTTCCTGATACTCAGCAAAGGCTGGTAAACTAAAGTTGATGGAGTTAAATAAGTAACCCGTCTTTTCAGTTGTCACACCATAGTTACCACCGTGCGGAATGATCAATTCAAAATCACCACTACCTTCATCTGTGGTAATCTTGGCTACTACCGTATTGGTAACGTTGTCTACCAGACTGATGGTAGCCGCTAAGGGCTCCGCACTTAATTCATCAATTACTTTACCTTTCAGAATAGTAACAACCTTTTTATTTTTTTGCTCCTGAATAAAGGCTGCAATGAAATCATCCTTCTTTTTAACAGGTGGTGGAGCTACTACCACTGGCTTTGGTTTGGGTTTATACTTTGGTTCCAGAAAAGTAATGGAGTACACATCGGTTTCTCCTTTTCCTCCTTCACGCACAGTGGAGTAATAGGCCTTCTTCTTATCCTTTGACATGGAGAAGAATCCATCGTATTCCCAGGAGTTGATGGGATAACCAATGTTTTCAGGCTTTGTCCACTTACCATTTTTATATTCTGAAAAAAAGATGTCGCTGTTTCCCAATCTTCGATGCCCCATGGATGAGAAGTATAAAGTAACGCCATCGGCATGAATAAAAGGAGAATCTTCATCTTCGGGAGTATTGATCACCGGGCCCAGATTGACGGCCCTACCCCACTGTCCTTTCGCATCTAGTTCACTCACATAAATATCCAACTCTCCATAGCCGCCTTCGCGGTTACTGGTAAAATACAAGCGCTTGCCATCGGCAGAAAGGGTGGCACTGGTTTCCCAGTACTCACCTGTATTAATATTTTTATTCAAGGGTATTGGCTTGGACCAAACACCTCCCGATAAGGTTGAGATGTGTATATCACCGGCACCTTCTTCGCTATATAGAAATAAAGTTTTTCCATCTGGAGAAAGGGAAGCAGCTGCTTCATTGTATTTATCGGTGTTGATATTTTCGCTGAGCTTCTTGGGTTGTGACCACTGCTTGCCATCGAAGTTGCTAATGTAAATATCTTCAAAGTTTGCGCCTGCTTTTACACGTGCTTCGTTGTCTGAACGGTTAGAGGTAAAGATCATCGTAGATCCATCGGCAGAAACGATAGGCGCATAATCGCTGAACTTCGTATTTAACAACGCACCCAGGTTTTCAATCTTCACGTTCAGTTCATTCTCTGCCAGAGAATCTGCCATTTGGCATTCAGCAATTTTTTCGTTGGCGATCATCGCCAGGTTGCTGTTCTTCAGTTTAAAATCTTCGAAGTGCTGAATGGCTTTTTTGAATTCGTTGGTATTCTGAAAGGCTACGCCCAGATGATAGTCAATATCTTTATGAACTGCAGGATTCAAACGATAGGCTTTATCGATGTATGCGGCTGCTTTTGATTTGGTATCGGAATACAAATAGCTCAACCCGATCTTGAAATTGACGGCTGCATCATCGGGGTTAATTTCATATGCCTTCAAATAGCTGTTCAAGGCACTGGCATAATTCTTCCTTCCGTAATGTTGATCGCCAGCCGACACCAGGTCCTTAATCGATTGGGCCTGAGCTGCAAAGCATGTTGCGAAGAGTACAAATAGGAAAACAAGACGGAACACCATAGTGAAGAGTAATCAGGAGAACTGTAGTCTAACAAAAGTAAGGCCATACTAACTAAAAAGCAGGTCCATACGCTACTCCTTAAAGATAAATGAAACGCATGTAAGATAAATTGAAATCTTGCAGGTAATTGAACGATCTATTAAACTGCCGAATAAACTCTATTTTTGGGCCATGAAAACTCAGCAGACCACATTCCGACTTGCCCTTTTTGTGTCACTAGCGATCTTGTCACTCAACAACTTTGCACTGGCGCAACACGAACATACCACAACTACCCCTGTAGCAGCCGATACACTTAAAAAGAGCATTCCCAAGGAAGTACACGCGCAACTGGGCACTGCACATCATATGATTCACTATTATTCACCTGCTGTACGTGGCCGCGCCATTTGGGGTGGATTGGTTCCCTTTGATGAGGTTTGGGTAACCGGAGCGCACCGAGCCACTACCTGGGAGTTTGATAAACCGGTAGAACTCAATGGAAAACAAATACCCGCTAGTAAGTATGCCTTTTTTACAATACCCGGTAAAAAGAAATGGATTATCATTCTCAATAAAAAGTGGGATCAGCATCTGGCCGATGAGTACAGTGCAGCCGAAGATGTGATTCGCCTGGAGGTAAAGCCTGCACTTGTAAAAAAACATCAGGAACGCTTGGTGTACTACCTTGCTTCTGCTAAGCAGAACAACGCAGTACTAACAGTGCGTTGGGAAAAAATGGTGGTGAATGTGCCCTTCACTCTTGTTGAGTAGCGAAGCTTACCATTCTATAGACCTTAAATAGAAAAGTCTTTGCCGCATGCAGCAAAGACTTTTCTATTATACACTACCTCTTCTCTCCTACCGCTGAATACCAGGCAAACCACCTTCAGGTTTTGCCTGTTCCTTCGCAAAGGAAGGTGCCTTGCGTTGTAGTGGATACACTTCATCAAGTGTATTGCCCTCATACAACCTTCCGTTCTTCATTACCTTATTAATCGTATTCGTATTGCGAATATTCTCTAATGGATTACTGTCTAAGATCAACAAATCGGCCAACTTCCCTGGTTCAATGCTGCCAAGATCCTTCGCTAAACCAAGAGCTTTCGCACCTTGTAAAGTCGCTACTTTCAAGGCATTGTGGTTGGACAATCCGCCCGATGCCACACTCCACAATTCCCAATGATAACCAAGTCCTTGTAGCTGTCCATGAGAACCCACGCCTGCATTTCCACCGGCTTTCACCAAATCGTTTACAAAGCGAGCGTGGTCTTCAAATACGTGTTCTTCCTTCATGAACCATCCTGGTCTGCGTCTCGATTTCTGATCTAACTCAGACTTGGCGGTAAAGTAATTCAACTTTGGATCGCCATTCACATTCTCAGTGGCATAGTAAAAATTCTCTGCCCAAGGACCACCATAGGCCACTAACAACGTGGGGGTATAGGTCATCTTAGATTCTGCCACCGCTTTGGTAAAATCACTGTAGAGCGGATAAATAGGGAAAGCGTGCTCATGCCCAGAGTATCCATCAATCAGGTTGGTCATGTTCAATTTGAAATCCAAGCCACCTTCGGTAGTAGGCATCAAGCCCTGCTCCTTACACGCTTGGATGACCCACTGACGGTGTTGACGGTTACCTGTCAAATACATTTTAATAGTCTTGGTATTGTAGTACTCGGAATATTGCTTCAAAATACTTTTTGTCTGCTCATAGTCTTTCAGGTTGTAAGACCAGAAGCCAACCCCTGGGCCTGTACTGTACACACGAGGCCCCATGATCTCTCCTGTCTCCACCATATCGCTATAGGTAAGCACATCGGTGGTAGCCGTTTGCGGATCGCGTGTAGTGGTGACACCATAGGCAAGGTTGGCAGCGTACATCCATACTTGATTCTTATGAATGCCCCAGGCTGGCCACATGTGAGCATGTGTATCCACAAAACCAGGGATGATGGTTTTACCACTCATGTCCATCTTCGTAACACTGGCATCCGTGGCAATAGAGCCAGCGGCTCCTACTTGTTGGATGCGGGCATTTTCAATCAATACATCTCCGCGTTCAATCACTTCATCACCCTTCATTGTAATGATGCGGGCATTTTGCAACAATACTTTACCAACAGGGATATCCTTTTGCACGGTAACTTTGATTCGCTGTTCTGCCGGCTTATAGCCTTCCTCTTTTTTCTCTTCTTTCTTATCTCCCTCTTTTTGATCGCCCGCTGGCTTGGTGTCTTTACCTTCTTCTTTTGCCTTTTCTTCTTCCGCTTTCTTTTTCTTCATTGCCAACTCTTTCGCTTTGGCTTCCTCTAAATTGTAGGTAAAGAAGGCGTTGCCCAAAGAGAAATAAACGGTTTTACCAGTACTGCTCCAACTTGGAAACTCGCCACCGATGTTGGTGAGTTTGGTAGCAGGGAAAGAAGCCTTGTCTGCTTCGGCTACAGAGATCTTTGGTGCTTCGCCTCCTGTTTTAGGAATGGTAACAACGTAAATTTCATTGTTGATCTGTGCAAAAGCTTTATCTCCTTCAGGGGCCATCTTTACAATGTTGGCATTAGAGGGTTCACGCTGAGGCTCTGTAACTGATTCCACTAACATGCAATTATGTTCGCCATAAGCTGCACCGTAGGTCATGATACCGGTAATCTTCGCATGTACTTTTTCATCGCTGCCATCCCAACGAATGGAGATCAAACCCTTTTGCCCGTTGTATAAATAAATTCTATCCTCTCCTTTCACAAAGTGAGGGTTGCTGCTACGCTTCGCACGGCTAATAACTGTCAGTGCTCCGCCATCACCACTGATCCAGGCCAATTCTTCCTGATTGGCAAACGTTACCGGATCTGGATCTTCTTTGAAATAGTTTGCGCTACCGCGCAAGAAAACAATTTTGTTTCCTTGCAGACTCCAGGCAGGATCTGAATACAAAGCCGGTGCACTGGTGAGCCGCTGAGGCTTTGCTCCTTTTACTTTGAAATTCAGTTTATATAAATGTCCACCAGTGCCTTCCCAGGTAGTCCAGGCCAGTTGAGTACCATCTGCACTCCAGGCCGGCTGTGCTTCTGTATGGTTGGCAGTAGTAACACGTTTCGGTGTTCCATTCACCAGGTCCATAGTATACAAGCGATTCAAGGCTGTAAAGGCGAGTTGCTTTCCATCTGGCGAAACTGCGGCATCGCGTATTTGTGTCACAATCATATCCTTGTCGTCTTTGATAGGATAATCGAAGTTCACAACAGGTCCCATTAAAAATTCAGTCTCCATGGTAAATGGAATGTTTACTGCATTACCTCCCGCTACCGGCAGACTGTAAAACTTACCACCATAAGAAGCCACTACATTTTTGCTATCGGGTGTAAATGACATTGCTGGCAAAACGCCCAGGGGAGCGATGGACTCTTGTTCATCACGTTGCACCGGATAGGCTAACCATTTCTCATCACCTGTTTTTAAGTCTTGCAAAATCAACCCTGTCTGGTCATTGTAACGAGAGCCATACACCAACCATTTTCCATCGGGCGAAAGCGT
>LNEN01000166.1 GCA_001464155.1 Cytophagales bacterium Ga0077538
CCGTACCGGGTAAACCGCTCTGCTCGTTGATATGAGAAAAAGGTGACCCTAACTCCACGTACGCAATGCCGTTGTTCTGCCCCACCCACAAATTTCCCAACTCATCTTCGTACAAGCTTAGAATAGTTCTGTTTTGCAAACCCTTTCCGTTAGTCAACTGCATTAACACCTCTCCGCTACGGTCCAAAATATATAATCCACTGTTTTGCGTTCCAATCGCTAGCGAGCCATTGCGCAATAACATCATGCAGTTCACAATGGATTCTTTAAAAATGCTTTGCAGTGCGGGATTCCATGGTTGAAACGCATTGTTGGTGTACTCAAAAATTCCGTCCTGAAAGGTGCTGATCAGCAGTTTGTCTTTACTGATGGGGATGATGGAAGAAACACTGCTCTTAGCAAAGTGCTCACCGCCCGGAATGAGGACTAAGGACTTTCCGGTCAGCGCAGTAAGTCCAACATTTTTAACCAACACATATAATTGGCGATTCACGTAAAAGGACAACTCCAGCGGATTGTCGGCTTCTATAATAGTGAAGCTCCCTTTTGCATAGCGGTAAATTCGGGTGAACGTACAGAAGTAGATGGTTTGCTCGTCAATAAAAACGCTCCAGGTTTCATCAAAATTTCGGAATTCTGGCGCCAGACTATCCGCCAAAGAAGTATAGGTAAGCTTGCCTTGTGAATCGGGGAAGAAGTAGCCAAAATCACCTTGCGAGCCTACATAGATGCGGCCCGACTCATCCAAGGCGAGGCTCCGGACTTTGCTGCCACTGCTTACCTGATAGGTTTCCCACTCACTACCATCATATTCCAATAGACCATAATTATTTGCCAGATAAATGATGCCCCGCTTCTCCTGACCAATGGACCAGTTTTGAATGCCTGCCCTATAATCAACAGGTGTAAAGGTGCGGGTAAAAGGAAGTCCTGACGAGCCAGATTGAGCAAATGCTTGATTTCCGCAAACGAATGCTGAAAAAAACATCAAAAGGAACGCAAAAGAAGTCTTTCGCGCTCTCCCATCATTACTATTGATGTGTGTTATAAAATAACTAGATGTATTCATCTAAGTTCAAAAATGGCTTAAAATTGGTCATTTACCAAGTTTTAATTCCGTGTGATGTATTTTTGATGTAGACATTTTTAAGCTTGGATGTAGCCTAGATGTGGTCAAAAAGTTGATAACACTGGATCTATTCGTGACGTTTGTGTAGTAAATCAAACGATTGCATATTCTTTCTTTCGAAATGCTAATCTATTTGACATAACTATAGCCACACAACTAAACTCTATGAACAAGATTTACTTACTACTCTGTTTTCAGCTTGTTTTCAGTGGCCTTTGGGCACAATCCGACATCTCCGGAAAGATTACTGATAAAGCCGGCAATGCATTACCAGGCGTAAATGTTGTCGTTAAAGGCACTGCCCAGGGAACGGTAACAGATGCCAGCGGTACATACCGTGTCTCGGCCGCCTCTGAAGCAACTTTGGTCTTTAGTTTTATCGGGTATAAAACACAAGAAGTACCTGTTGGAGGTCAAACTCAAATTTCTATACAGCTAGAAGACGACATCACTTCTTTAGATGAAATCGTTGTGGTGGGTTATGGTGTTCAGAAGAAAAGTGTGGCCACAGCATCTGTTTCCAAGGTTGATTCAAAGGACCTTCAGGGCTTTAGCTCAGCTCGCTTAGATCAAATGCTTCAAGGACAGGTAGCGGGAGTTACTTTCAAATCTGCCTCTGGCCAACCCGGCTCCGCTCAAAACATTTTCATTCGTGGAGTCGGTACCAATGGCGACAACAGTCCACTTATTATTATTGATGGTGTTAACGCAAATGACGGTTTCCTGTCTTCTCTCAACCCTTCTGATATTGAGTCTGTTCAAATTCTAAAAGACGGAGCCTCAACAGCCATTTACGGAGCGCGTGCTGCTAATGGTATCATTATGGTCACCACCAAAAAGGCAAAGGCTGGTGAGGCCAAAATGAATTACTCCTTCTTCTATGGTCAACAAAAGCCATGGAAAACCCCGGAGATGCTGAACGCCTCTCAGTATGTTGATCTTATAACAGAAAAGTATGCCAATGGTAATTCTACCCTACCCACAGGTTTTCCAGATCAAAATAACATCCCCAACAACACCAATTGGATGGAGGAGATTTTTGAACCTTCTAGTACACAAACCCATCAGCTTTCAGTTTCTAAGGGAACAGAAAGCAGTACAGTGTTTGCTTCCTTATCGTACTTCGATCAAAAAGGTATTATCGCTCCCGATAAGTCAAATGCAAAACGTCTTACTGCGAGAATTAACCTGGACCAACAGGTAAGTCAGTACATCTCGTTCGGAGAGAATATTTTCATCAATCATTCCAGCAATCAGCGTATTCCTGAAAACAATTCCTTTGGCTCTCCTATTAGCGATGCCCTTGTTTACGATCCCTTAACCGCTGTGTATGACGCTAATGGAACCTTCGGCTTTGCGCAATCTCCCTACGTACAAAAGGAGTACCTCAATCCGTTGAGCCGAATTTATATCAGCAACACAGAAACTGCACAAGATGGAATTCTTGCGAACGCCTATTTAAAAATTACGCCTCTTAAAAATCTTGTTTTTAAAACAGACTTTGGTATAGATTATAACTACTACACAGGAAATGGTTTCACACCTTCCTATGAATTCTTTGATACTAATGGCAACCAGCTTCCGCTGACCAATGAAACAAATGATCTGTATCGATACTCCTCCAACGCGTTCATTTGGCAGTGGGAAAATTACGTTACCTACAGTTACAGCAAGGGCAATCACTCTGGTGATGTAACCGCTGGAACCACGGCACGTCAACGAACAGGCGGTGGCTTCAGTGGATCTTCCTCAGGAATACCAGAAGAAGTACAATTTGATCCTGATTTTCAATACCTGGACAATACACCCGATTCGTTAAGACGCTCTGCCGGTTCTGATGCTGAGCGCGAAGCCTTATCAAGTTTCTTCGGAAGAATTAACTACAACTTTGGCGAACGCTATCTGTTCTCCGCTACCCTTCGTAGAGATGGTAGCTCAAAATTTGGAGCTAATAACCGTTACGGAATTTTCCCTTCTGCTTCGTTGGGTTGGGTAGTTTCGCGCGAGAATTTTTGGTCAGTTGATCAAGTGAGTTTTCTGAAATTGCGTGCCAGCTATGGTGTGAATGGAAATGATCGTATTGGTAACCTCGGCTATGCAGCTGTGATTGGTAATACAGGCGCATACCAATTCGGTAAACCAAATAGTCAGGGCGTTTACCCCGGCTTATCATCGTTGTACCTGGATAATCCCAACTTGAAGTGGGAACAAAGCAAGCAATTGGACATCGGTGTAGAAGTGGGCTTATTCAATGATCAGCTGACCATGGAGTTGGATTACTACCGCAAGACTACCTCCGATCTATTAATGAGTGCTACCACTGCCATTTATATTGGAAACAAACCTCCAACAGCCAACGTGGGTGAAGTCGTGAACAAGGGTTTTGAATTGGAAGTAAACTACAGACAAAAAATTGGAGATGTAAACTTTAATGTTGGTTTCAACGCAGCTACGCTTACCAACGAAGTAACGAAGGTGACTGACAACGGATACATCGATGGCTACACCTGGCCGGTTCGAAATACCGTTATCACTCGCATGGAAGTAGGTAACCCTATTGGCTATTTCAGAGGATTTAAAACAGCGGGCGTTTTCAAAAGTGATGCAGATGTATTCGCCTACATCAATAGCGATGGTGATCCTGTGCAGCCTGATGCTTCAGCCGGTGACTTGAAATATGTAGATGTGAATGGTGATGGAAAAATTACCAACGATGACATCACAGAAATAGGCAAACCATGGGCCGACCTTACGTTGGGACTGAATCTTTCAGCATCATGGAAGGGATTTGATCTCCGCATGCTATTCTCCGCCAGCATCGGTAACGATATCTTCAGATCGTACGAAAGACAGGATGTTATTAATAATAATTACACAAGCGAATGGTTGAACCGGTGGTCTGAAACCAATGTGAATGGTGACTATCCACGCGTTACAACCCTCGATTTAAATAACAACTCAAGAGCATCAGACTTTTATGTAGAAGATGGTTCTTACTTGCGATTGAAAAATTTACAACTCGGGTATACGCTCCCCTCTTCCCTTGTTTCTAAAGCTTACTTTATACAGGTCTGGATCCTGAAATTGGATCCGGTGGTTGGATTTTGGATACTGCGATTGACAAAGGATTCTATCCTCAAGTGAAAACAGTTGGTTTTGGTGTCAACGCTTCCTTTTAATTAAAATAGATACGGTAGTTATATGAAAACGAATTTCAAAATAGTTAAAGTCATCTTGCTAGTGTCGTTGATCACAGGTTGCAGTGAAGATTTTTTGAAAGTAGACCCTCAGAACAAATACCTTTCTACTAACTTCTATGTCTCCGAGAATCAAGTATTCCAGGGGCTAGTAGCTGCGTACGATCCTATGCAATGGACTTTCGTGGATGGTTTTTGGACCTCTACAGTGATGTTAGGAGAGATTTGGTCAGACAATGCCAATGCCGGTGGAGATAACTCTAACTTCGATCAGCCAGGCTGGCAACAAATTGATGACTTCACAGCAACCCCCACTACAGCGGAGGCAACCAGCTTTTGGAAGAAGAACTATTACGGTATAAACAAAGCCAATCAGGTACTGAACAACGTTACCATTACAAGTGAAGCGATTAGCCAGTATCAGGCAGAGGCTAAATTTCTAAGAGCCTTTTACCATTTTGATTTGTTCCGCTTCTTTGGCCCTGTTCCTGTAATTACATCACAACCTGCACCCGATGATAAGAGTGCAAAACGCAACACCATGACAGAGGTGTTTACGCAGATTACTAAAGATTTGGAAGAAGCTATTCCCTTACTTCCGCTCTCCTATTCAGCAGATTTTTCGGGAAGAATCACGAAGGGTGCTGCACAAGCCTTATTGGGCAAAGTATACCTCTACTGGGCAGACATGAAGAATGATGATGTTGCTTTATTTGACAAAGCTGCAGCGAACCTGAAAGCAGTCGTTACTTCGAATCAGTACACCTTGGTGGATGACTACACACAACTCTTTGCTTTTGGTGCTGCCAACACATCAGAGTCTGTTTTTGAAATTCAGCACTCAAGCGAGGTTCCTGCAGACTTCAGCACGCCTTTTGAATTTATCAATGGCAACATGATGGTACAGCTGTGCGGTATCAGAGGTTTATGCTCCAATCATCCGTTATACATTGAAGGTTGGGGTTTCTTGTTGCCAACATCAAGTCTATACAACTCCTACTTAGCAGATGATGTATACCGCAGAGAAGCTTCCATTATTTCACAAACAGAACTGGCCCTGGGCGGATGCAATGTAAGTGCAGCTGCTCAGAACCCATTGGATTTCCAGGGTTACTGGCAGCAAAAGTTTGCCAACTACAAGAGTTATACCGTGCCTAACGGTGGAGAGATTAACGTGCTGAAAGATGCCAACCAACCTGTCATACGCTATGCGGATGTATTGTTGATGTTGGCAGAAGCTCAAGTGAGAGGCACAGGCACTGATGCTGAAGCCATGACTTACATTGATTTAGTCAGAGAACGTGCAAAAGGTCCTGGAAACAATACAGGCAATTTCAAAACAGCTTCAACACTGATGACAGAACAAGGATGGTCATTACTGGAGGTAATCTGGTATGAGCGCAGAGCAGAATTAGCAGGAGAAGGTGATCGTTGGTTTGATCTGGTTCGCTCAGGTCGTGCAGCAGCTTCACTCTTCCCTAATGGTGATGTGCGCAATGCCAACTTTGACAATCAAGATTTGTACTTACCTATTCCACAACGCGAAATCGATCTCACAGGGGGTGGGTTAACCGCGTATCCAGATGCATCACTTTTTCAATAAACAATAAATAAGTAAACAATAACCAAACAAGTAACCTATGAATAAATTACTTAGAAACAGATGGCTCTTGGTGTTATCCATGGCTGTCTTCGCTTTTTCGTGTGAGGATGAAGAGCCACCAAAGCCGGCTATCGCCAGCTTCCAATTTGAAGTTGACCCCGCTGATTACCGGATTGTTACTTTCTCAAACTTCTCCCAAAACTCTGTAAGCTACAGCTGGGATTTTGGAGATGATACTGATTTGTCTACAGAAGAGAATCCAGTTCACACGTATGCTACTGGAGGAACTTATACAGTTATCTTAAGCGCTACAGGTGCAGGTGGTGATGTATCTGTGAAGGAAGAAGAGATTACGATAACCGATCCTAATCTTGAACTTAAAAAACTAACAGGTGAAACATCCAAATCCTGGAAGTTGATTCGTGATGTATCTACCAAACGTTATCCGTTCGAAGTAGGACCTCAGGATAGAAGTCAGATCTGGTATGCTCTAGGCTTACAAGAGGCACTTGGCTTGAGACCTTGTCTATTGAATGATGAATATATCTTCAGTCTATCGGGAGCCTATCAGTACAAAACCAACGGTGATTTCTGGGCTGAAGGTGGTGTATGGAATACAAGCGTGGGAGCTCCAGGCTGTCTTGACAACCTGAGTTCAAATTTCGTAAATGTTGACGGAGCTAATATCTCTGCCTGGAACGATGGTACGCATTCATTTGTGTATGATGTAACCGCTAAAACTTTGCGTGTAGTAGGTACTGGCGCTTTCGTGGGTCTATCCAAAGTAGCGACTGATGCTGAAGTTAAAGTCCCACAGCAATCTGTAACGTATAAGGTTATTAAAATAGTAGATGCAGGGGTACTGGAGATTTGTATTGGTTCACTACGACAATCCTTTGCAAGAGCCTGAAATTCCTGGAGCTCCTGCTGTAGCTGGATTTACCTATGTAGTCGACAATGCAACAAGAGCGGTAACCTTCACAAATACTTCTACTGGTGCTGATTCTTACAGCTGGAACTTTGGAGATGGTGGTTCTTCTACTCAGGCAAGCCCTGTGCATACCTATGCTAACGATGGATCGTACACCGTTGTGTTAACAGCCACCAATGCAACCGGTAGCGTTACTTCCACGCAAGAAGTGGTTGTTGGTGCCGCAGAAATTACCTTAGGTGATTTAACCGGAACCACTTCCCGTACGTGGAAATTGAAACCTGCCGCGGGTGCCTTCCGTGTGGGTCCTGCTAAAGGAAGTGGTGAATGGTTTGCCTCTACGGCTGCGGATGTTACAGACAGAGCCTGTATGTTTGATGACGAATTCATTTTCTACGCAACGTTAGAATATGACTACGCTTCAAAAGGTCAAGTGTACGGTGAGCCTTTCATGGGAGTAGCTACTAATGGTTGTGTAAACGATGCTAGCATACCAGGTATCTATCAAGGGCTCGGATCAAGCACTACACACACCTTCGAATTAATTCCTTCTACCGCTTCAGAGCCTGCAAAGGTAAAAGTGGTTGGTACAGGAGCGTTCATTGGTTTTGCTAAAGGATATAATGGAGGTGAATACAACGGAAACGATCTTGCGCTTCAAACAAGTGTAACCTACGATGTTGTTTCCTTTGTGAACAGCGGAGGCACCTTAACGCTTGATATCTCTGTGCCAATCAACGCTGATAAAACAGCTTGGTGGTCAGTAACCGTTGTTGCTCAGCAATAATCGAACAATGCATTTAGGTTTAGTTTTAGTTTTATAATGGTTATGGTCGGGTTTCCTGAATAGGTTCTTCCTAAACGGTGAACCCGGCCTTTTTTCTCTTATCACTACGTATTAATAGATTTAGCTATGCGCCTCTTTATCTTATTCCTACTACTTTCAGTAAATGCACGAACTGCTTACACGCAGTGTCAGGTGTTGGTTTGGAGTGATGAATTTGATGGATCGGGATTGCCGAACTCCGCCAATTGGGGATATGATATTGGAACAGGAAGTAACGGATGGGGCAATAGTGAAATTCAAAGCTATACCAACAGCACAACGAATGTGAGACAATCCAATGGTGTGCTTATTATTGACGCGATTAAGTCAGGAAACAGTTGGACCTCGGCTCGCGTAAAAACTCAAAACAAGAAATCTTTTAAATACGGAAAAATTGTTTTCCGTGCCAAGCTCCCAACCGGTGTAGGCACTTGGCCTGCCTTATGGATGCTTGGAGATAATATTACTTCAGTAGGATGGCCTGCTTGCGGTGAGATCGATGTGATGGAGCATGTGGGTAGAAATCAGAATGTAGTGCAAGCTGCGCTACATACGCCAGCCAGTTTTGGAAATACACAAAACAAAGGCTCTAAAACTATAAACACTGTCAGTACTGAATTCCACGACTATTCGGTGTCATGGAACGAAGAACGCATGATCTTTTCTATTGACGACATTCCCTATTATACCTTTAATCCTACCACCAAAACAGCTTCTACCTGGCCCTTTGATGCAGCGCAATTTCTCATTATGAATATTGCCATTGGTGGAACCTTTGGAGGAGCTGTAGACCCGCTACTGACCAATGCCAGAATGGAAATTGACTACGTGCGCGTTTATGAAGAACGTACCGCACCGCTCATACAAGGACCTCTCTTTGTTTTTGAAAATCAAGAGGCCTTGACTTATACCGCACCTGAATACGGTGCAGGAGTATCCTATACATGGACTGTACCGTCAGATGCAACCATTGTAAGCGGACAGGGAACAAAACAAATTACCGTTAAGTGGGGCACAACAGACGGTCCTATCAATCTTTCCTTAACAGGAAACACAGGCTGTACCAACAACTCTGTTTCTGCCTCAATTACTACCATTGTTGAACCTACGGGTTTAACCTATGATCTTGAGAATTTTGCAGATGCCACACTGACTGGCTGGACCAAAAATGATACTGGCATAACCTTACAAAACAACAACGCTTCTTTATCTGTAGCGTACAATGTTTCTGCCTTAAAGTATATTCAATACACCTTTCCCAAAGCCATTGACTTAACAAACCACGGTATAGTAAAATTACCCATCCGAGTGGCTGCTGGCACTCCCCTGCCCAACTTACTCTTCACGTTCACCGATGGAAATGGCAATGAAACGATTACCACTAACTTCGAAGTACGTGTTTCTAAAAACGATGGTCAATTCTACACCCCTAAAGTTGATCAGAGTTTTATAAAGTCGCTACGCATTTACATGTTGCAAGGGCAATCCAATTTTGATCTTGACAATATAATTCTTTATAACAGCAACGAACTTCCATCCTCACCGGTTAACTTAACCGCAGGCGTTAATGAAACGGGTGACATAACCCTTCGTTGGGATGACAAGGTCAATGCATCATCGTACAATCTTTACAGAACAGGAAGTTTGAATGAACCCTTTGTTAAAGTAAAATCTAACATTCTAACATCAGAGATTCCTTTTAGCATTCTACCACCCGCTTCGATAAACTACTACAAGGTTTCCGGTGTGAATAATACCGGAGAGTCTACCCTGAGCGAGCAAGCTGAAGTCATCGCGACAATTACCGGTTCTGAAACAGGTCACGACACTTCCATATCGGTTTACCCCAACCCTTGTAATGGACGCTTCTTCATTCAAACGAATGGTAAGGTGGTGAATGACCTTAAAGTTTACAATGCTCGGGGAGTAACACAAGCCTTCGATCAGCAGGATGATGGAAACCTTTTGATCATAGACCTTAAGAGTATTATCAGTGGCGTTTACTTTATTCTATTAAAACAGGAAAACAAAGTGTATGTAATGAAAGTCACGATTGACTGATCATTTCCTATAGTAATTCGGATTTTCTTTCTCCCATTTTTCTATCGGCTCTGCCAGGTAGAATACAAAAGAGAATGTCCAACTGATTTTTAACGTAAGTCCTTACCACCCACACTATGCGCAGAGAATGGATAGCACTCACAGCCCTGCTTTCAATCTATATTTTTAGTACTTCTTGTTCCACAGAAAGTAACACTGACAAAGCTCAGTATCGGATTGACTCCCTTGTATCCGTTATGACTTTAGAAGAGAAAGTCGGGCAACTCAACTTTCCGGTAGGTGATTTATTCAACACCGGGCCCACCGTTCGCACAGCCGAGTCCGCTCGCTTTGATGAGCAAATACGCGCAGGAAAAATAACCGGTCTATTCAACGTGCATGGTGCTGCGTATACAGCCCGTTTGCAAAAAATTGCAGTTGAAGAATCGCGATTGGGTATCCCCTTACTATTTGGTGCCGATGTCATTCACGGCTTTAAAACGGTTATGCCTTTGCCCCTGGCGGAAGCGGCCAGTTGGGATCTGCAAGCCATTGAGCAATCTGCTCGTGTAGCCGCTATTGAGTCAACTGCTGCCGGTATCAACTTCAACTTCGCGCCTATGGTCGACATTTCACGCGACCCGCGTTGGGGTAGAATTTCAGAAGGTGCCGGAGAAGATCCGTATTTAGGTTCTTTGGTAGCCGCTGCGCGTGTTCGTGGCTTTCAGGGACAATCCTTGGCCGATGCCAACAGTATGGCTGCCTGTGTAAAACACTTTGCTGCGTATGGCGCACCCTTTGGTGGTCGCGATTACAATACGGTCGACATGTCGCTGCTCTCATTGCATGAAACCTATTTGCCGCCTTACAAGGCAGCTGTGGAAGCCGGTAGTGCTACCGTGATGACATCCTTCAATGAATTAAACGGAGTACCTGCCACGGCCAACAAATACTTATTGCAAGAAGTATTGCGCAAGCAATGGGGCTTTCAGGGCATGGTCGTTTCTGATTGGCAGTCCATCGGTGAAATGCTGGAGCATGGTTATGTCGCAGACAGTATTCAGGCAGGTAAATTGGCCATAGAGGCCGGTACGGACATGGATATGATGGCCGACATCTATCTCAAGAAAATTCCAGACATGGTACGGAACAAGCAATTGAAGGTTGAGGTGTTGGACGAGGCCGTAAAAAGAGTTTTGAAATTAAAAATGGACTTAGGTCTTTTTGATAATCCTTATCAATATTCTGACGTAGAGCGGGAAAAGAAAGACATTCGTTCTGAAGATAACCTGAAGGCCGCACACGACATCGCAAAGAAATCCATCGTGTTGTTGAAAAATGAAAATGCTTTACTCCCACTTAAAAAGGATCTGAAGAAGATTGCACTCATCGGTCCTTTGGCCAATAATAAAGAAGATATGAACGGCTCGTGGTCCTTCTTTGGAGAAGCACAACATCCTATCTCCATTTTGGAAGGATTGCAATCGAAAGTAAGTTCAACTACAAAAATTACCTACGCGCAGGGATGCAATCTCTATGATAACAGCACCGCGCTGTTCAACGAAGCTGTTGCGGCAGCCAAACAAGCCGATGTCGTGATTATGGCCTTGGGTGAAAGTGCACCCATGAATGGTGAAGGTGCTTCACGGTCAGACATCAATTTGCCTGGTGTTCAGCAAGCCTTGCTGGAGGCAATACATCAAACAGGCAAACCCATTGTCGTACTACTGCTCAATGGAAGACCGCTGACACTTCAATGGATGGACCTAAACATACCCGCTATCGTTGAAACCTGGACGCTGGGTTCACAAGCTGGCTTGGCTGTAGCCGATGTAGTCTTTGGCGATTACAATCCTTCAGGTAAATTGCCAGTTACCTTTCCAAGAACCGTAGGCCAGATTCCTGTCTTTTATAATCACAAGCATACGGGCCGTGCCTACCAGGGCGAGCATGAAAAAGAATCTTTAAAAGACAGAGTGTACCGTTCGCGCTACCGCGATGTACCCAACAGTCCTTTGTATCCGTTTGGGTATGGATTGAGTTACTCAACCTTTGAGTATAGTAATCTACAGGTAAGCGCTGCTAAATTGAAAAAATCAGAAAGCCTTGAAGTAAGCATAGAGGTAACAAATACAAGTGCTGTTGACGGTGAAGAAGTTGTACAACTTTACCTTCGCGACAAAGTTGCCAGCGTAACACGACCAGTAAAAGAACTAAAAGACTTTCAGAAGGTATTGATTAAAGCTGGTGAGAAAAAGACGTTAACCTTCACACTGGATATCAATGACTTATCCTTCTACAATGCCGACTTGAAATGGGTGGCAGAACCCGGGCAGTTCGAAGTGATGGTGGGTGGAAATTCACAGGAAACGCTCAACACGCTGTTTGAATTGATTGAGTAAGAAAAAGCGGCTTGTACAATGTAGTATGAGCCGTTCCTTTCTTTGCCAGATAATCCTACTTTTGTTGAATAATCATTTCTATGAAAGAGGTTACCGTTCAGGAGTTAAAGCAACTCATCGATAGCAAGG
>LNEN01000167.1 GCA_001464155.1 Cytophagales bacterium Ga0077538
AGGCTCATATTTGTGGCCACCTTCAGTCGATTGGTCTAAGTGAGGCCGCTGCCACTAAGGCAATGGATTCTGCAAGTCTTTCAATAAAGAAAGTTGTTTTGCTGGCATAATGCCGTGTGAGTGCATCAATTTGTTTTTTCTCGTTTGTGTCAGGCAGCTCGTGAAACTTCACCAAAGCCATGGGATGTACTTGCACGCTATTGGTGATGATAAACTCCATGCGCAACAATCCAACACCTTCATTTGGATAGGCTGCATACAACAAGGCCTTCATCGGATCGGCCAGTATAAACATGGGTTTTGTCTTGGTCTTCGTCAATTTCTCTAAAGGAGTTTCTTTTTCAATCCAGGGCAAGCCTCCATTGTAAACAAGTCCTTCATCACCACTGGCGCACGAGACGGTAATCAATTGATCATCCATTAATTTTTCGGTGGCATTGTTGGTGCCAACCACTGCGGGTATTCCGAGTTCGCGTGCAATAATGGAGGCGTGACTGGTACGCCCTCCTTTGTTGGTAACAATGCAAATGGCCTTGCGCAACAAGGCATTCCAGTCAGGGTTGGTAATGTCCGCTACGATAATGTCTCCTTTTTTGATTTTGTCCGCATCCGCTAAAGATTTAATAATGCGCACCTTTCCATTGACGATGGATTTACCAATGGCTTTACCCGTTACGAGTGGTTTGTCTTTTGTTTTAAGTGTGTATTCTTTTAAAGTAATCTTTTTTTGTTGCGCATGAATGGTTTCGGGCCGTGCCTGCACAATAAACAATTCTCCGGTTATTCCATCTTTCGCCCACTCGATGTCCATGGGCATTTTATAATGTTGTTCAATTTGATAACACCACTGTCCGATACGATTGATTTCCTCATCACTGAGGATGTACTGATCCCGAAGAGCAGGAGGGGTTTCTTCCCATTGTGTGGAATGTGTCTCGCCATACACCATCCGCTTTTTCTTACTGCCCAGCGAGCGATAGATAAGGGCTTTTTTCTTGTTGGCAAGAGCCGGTTTGAAGAGATAGAACTCATCTGTGTTCACGGCTCCTTGTACAACACTTTCACCAAGGCCCCAGGCACCGGTCAGGTAGATGAGATTTTGATTTCCTGTTTCGGGTTCGATGGTGAAGACTACTCCCGCACATCCTTTATCAGCGCGCACCATGCGTTGAACACCCACCGACAAGCCAAGGGATAAATGAGCAAAGCCATTATCCAGTCGATACTTGATGGCACGTTCGGCAAAGACGGAGGCGTAACAGTGGTGAACGGCTTCCAGCAACGCATCAACCCCTGTTACATTCAGGTACGATTCATGTTGACCAGCAAAACTGGCTGTAGGTGAATCTTCAGCTGTGGCACTGCTGCGCACGGCTACCGAAATGGCTGCACCGCATTTATTGCAGAGATGGTGATAAGCATTTCGCAATTGTTCTCTCAGGTTTTCTGAAAAAGTACCTTTCAATATCAGGGCTTTGCAAGCGGCTGATAGGATGCCAAGGTTGTCCAGGCTTTGCGTGTTGAGTTCATTGAGTTTGCTTTGCAGTGCTTCTGTAAGCTTGTTGTCGGATAAAAAGGTAAAATAAGCATCCGTACTCAGTGCAAAACCATCGGGTACGTGTACGCCCATGGGAGAGAGGTGATGAATCATTTCTCCCAGCGAAGCATTTTTTCCGCCCACCAGCGCCACATCTTTTGCGCTCAGGTCAGCAAAGGGAAGGATGTAGGAGTTCATAATCGTTTAGGATAGCGTTGAATTTCTCTTTTTGCTTGAGAAGGAAGTTAACACGTTAACAAGTATAAAGGGCTGATAATAGTCATTCACAGTTCAGCACTTTCATCATAGGTATGCAACTCGCAGTGGAAGGTGTTTTCAGAAGATATCTTCTATCAGATGGCTGATAATTATCAGGTGCGAAGTGTCGGTAATTTGCGTTCTTGAATATGTCTAGCATGTCATGTCTGCACACGAAGCAAATAAGAAGGAAGACTATTATTTTTCGCAGCTGCCACCAGCGGCAGTATATGATGCCTTAAAGACACAGCCAGAAGGCTTATCTGAACCGGAAGTGTTGCTTCGAAGAAAGGTATATGGTTTCAATGAATTGCCCGATGCACTTCAAAAATCATGGTATCGTATTTTTCTAAAGCAGTTTAAGAGTTTGATGGTGCTGGTCTTGGTACTGGCCGCCCTCTTGTCATATGTCACACACCAGTATGTAGATGTTTACATTATTTTAATCGTCATCCTCATCGATGCGATCATTGGCTTTGTGCAGGAGTGGAAGGCAGAGGGAGCGCTTGCTTCGCTGCGGAAAATGCTGAGCCCTACCGCTAAAGTGATGCGTAGCGGAATACTGAAGCAAATCAATTCCATTGAACTGGTGCCAGGCGATTTACTGGTGGTCGAAGAAGGAGATACCATTTCAGCCGATGCCCGTTTGGTAGAGGCACGCAGCCTCCGACTGAATGAATCATCGCTCACCGGAGAGTCACTACCCGAAAACAAAATAGCTGCAGCACTTCCTGCAGGAGCTTCCATGGCAGACCAAACCAACATCATCCACAAGGGCACCTTTGTCATTGGCGGATATGGCAAGGCCATTGTCATCAGTATCGGAATGAATACAGAGCTTGGCAAAGTGGCGAAGAGTCTGCAATCTATTATACCGGAGAAATCACATTTTCAGAAAAAGGTGGATACCCTCGCGAGCCAAATGGGCTTGGCTTCTCTGGTAGCGGCCATTCTGTTTTTTGCTATTGGCTATGTGACCCTGGAGCTTCCCTTTCATGAGTTGCTGCTCATCGCTGTGGCGGCCATGGTTTCCATTATCCCCGAAGGGCTGCCTTCTATCATCGTCATCGTACTGGCGATTGGCGCCAAACGCATGACAGCCAAGAAAGCCATCGTGCGTGAATTTACCACTACAGAAACACTGGGAGCCGTAACCACTATAATTACTGATAAGACCGGAACCCTCACAGAAAATGCACTGACGGCCCGCATCCTTTACCTGGTCGATGAAGAAGACATCCACATTAGCGGAGAAGGCTGGTCGCCCCTCGGTGATTTTAAACAGGGCCAGCAGACGATTGACTTTCAGGAATCCAAATCTCCCTTGCTTCAGGCCATCTCGATAGCGGCAGAAGCGATCAATGCCTCCGTGAGGTATAAGGAGGAAACAAAATCCTATGAGTTAATTGGTGATCCAACAGAGGGCGCGTTGTGTGTGTTGGCTCAGAAAAGTGGGTGGGTAAGGAATACCTTCAAACGTTTAGATGACTTGCCCTTTGACTCCACCAATAAATTCCGTGCTACCCTGATTGACAAGGAAGGACAGCGCGAGTTGTTTGTGATAGGTGCTCCTGAGAAAATACTCATGCACACTACTCAGGTACTCAGCAGCAAAGGAGTGTTTGCCTTGAGCGAGGCGCAGCGTGAAACAATTCAGCAAAAGATTTCAGCCTTCACCGCCTTATCGATGCGCGTCATCGCGCTAGCTTATAGAGTTTGTCCCGAACAAGAGTCCATTGAAAAAGAGGACGTAAAGGAATTAATTTTTACCGGACTGGTGGGTATGTTAGACCCTCCGCGAGAAGAAGTAAAAGGAGCTGTGCAAGAGTGTAAGAAGGCAGGCATTCGCATCATTATGGCTACAGGTGATCATGCCAGCACCGCTGTGGCCATTGCTCGTCTGGTGGGAATTGTAGAAGAGAAGGATGATGCGAAGCCTGTGGTGCTAACGGAAGATCAACTTTTAGTGCTGAATGAATCAGAGTTTGATCGGGCGATAGAAACAGTACATGTGTTTGCACGACTCAGCCCTCAGACAAAACTAAAGATTGCTTCACGGCTTCAGGCTTTGGGACACTTAATTGCCATGACCGGTGATGGGGTAAACGATGCACCTGCCATTAAGAAAGCCGATGTGGGCATTGCGATGGGTATCATGGGAACCGATGTGGCGCGTGATGCCGCAAAACTGGTGCTGGCCGATGATAACTTTGCCACCATTGTGCATGCCATCGAAGAAGGCCGTATTGTCTTTAATAATGCACGCCAAGCCAGTTTCTATTTGATCACTACCAATCTCGCGGAGATTACTACACTGATTGCCGCGATCTCGCTGGGCTTACCTATGCCGCTTACGGCTATACAAATTTTATGGCTCAACTTAGTAACCGATGGTATTGGTGACATGGCCATTGCTACAGAGAGAGGGCAACCGGGAGTGATGGACGAACCTCCACTTAAACGCGAGGAGCGCTTATTGTCGAAGAGCATTATTCCATTTTTGGTTATCAATGTGTTGCTCATGTCTGTGTTGTCATTGGCGGCTTATCACTATTATTTGCCCGTGAGTTTGGAAACAGGGCGCAGTGCAGTGTTTATCATCATGTCGTTTACGCAATTGTTTAATATGTACAACATGCGCTCGCTGAAGAAATCTGTTTTTGAGATAGGATTTTTCAGTAACCGATTTGTGAGTCTGGCCATGATTACCTCGGTGATTACTACTGTAGCGATCCTGGAAGTGGAAATCTTCCATCCGTACTTTGGTTTTGCTACTATTCCCCTGGTAGATTTTATCGTAATGATTGGTCTTTCTTCGTCAGTATTTTGGATCAGTGAGGTTTATAAATATGTGATAAAGTCTAAATATTAGGGTTTCTTTATAGTGTAGGGGCCTTTCAATACCCTTGAAGCTTTTACTTTTCTGAAGTAATGACTTGTTAGGTTTATTCAGCCAGTAGAAGCAATTTTTGGGTAGGTTTTAGACCTTATCTGCATTTCTGTCCGTACATACACACAAGTATACCATTGGTCAAAAAGTATAGCATTCCAGGGTTAACAAGTGTATGTTTAAACACTTATCGGCTATGATTGTAAATTTCCTCAGACGATTTTTATCCAGTGGGTTCAAAGAACAAGGAGCTACTAAAAGAGTTTCGTTGTTGATGTTTTTCCTTATAAAGGACAGACTATAAGCAACAGATGTCTTGAATTGACTTTACTGTTTTTTTTCTCCTACTACACCAGCCCGGTAGGCGCCCTGCCAGCCTGCTTGTTTTCTATTTCCTTTTAGCCTCAACCGTAATGTAGGCTTACTCTACCCCCAATGAGATGAGAGTAGTCTATCCTGTATAAATAAGTTGCCAGGTGAATGAAACCTCATCCGGACACTCACTTGACCTTTGCTGAAATTTCTACTTATCTTTCACAAGCCTCTTGATGTTATTCATGATCAGTAGACGAACCCTCAGCTTTCTTTTTATACTGATAGTATCTTCCTGCATTGACCGCCTGGATTTTGATGTGGAATTACCCTTGGGAATACCGCTTACGGTGGATGGAAGTATCACCAATCGACCTGGTCCGTACCGCATTAAAATCAGCAGTGGTTTCGATACCAAATCGGAGTTCCAGCAACGCGTTCCCCTATCACTGCGATGGATAAAAGTGATGGAGCTTACCCAGCGGGAAGAAGAAGAACTAGTTGAAGTAAGCACAGGAACGTATGAGACCAGTGTAACGGGCATACAAGGTAGAGTAGGAGGTGTGTATAAAATACAATTCGAGTTATTGGATGGAAGGATGTATGAATCCTTACCCGACACGCTGCTGGCACCGGGTTCCATTGAATCGGTCTACTCCACGTTCACCGTAAAGGAGGATAACAAAGGTGTGGATGACTATGGATTTGATATTGGATTAAGTTCACAAGGAAGCACTAAAGAAGGTGCACGGTACATGTGGAAGATGAAGGGCACTTTTAAGGCCATTACCCACCCTGAATTAATTCCTACCAATCCACCAAAAACCCAATGTTTTCCGTTCACCGTAAATGGTGCGCAACGGTGTAATTATCTTCCTCCCTGCACGGGCTTGCAGAATAAATCTTTCCCATGGCAGGTAGCACAATTTGTACGCGTAGGTCCTTGCACTTGCTGTACATGTTGGTACGACATCTATAACAACTCGCCTTTGCTCAACAATGATGTCTTGCCAAGATCCGGAAACTATAAAGACATTTACCTGGGTAGAATACCTGTAAACGAATGGATCTTTATGTTTAAGATTTATGTGGATGTCTCGCAAGCCACTATCACCAACCAAACCTTTCGTTTCTTTCAAAGCATCAAAGATCAGCAAGACGCAACGAACAATATCTTTCAGCCCATCACGGGCAAAATCCCCAGCAACTTTAATCAACTGGAAGGAGAGATCTCACCCATCAACGGCTTGTTTTATGCAGCCGGTGTGGATGCGAGAACGATCCTGCTCACCCCTGAGGATGTCCCGAATCAAAACCTCATTCCTGAAGTTGATCCAGGTTCGGGTGTGGATTGGATCAGTTGTCTTGAATTATTCCCCAATTCAACGAACATTAAGCCAGCTTTCTGGGAGGATTGATTTGCTTACTCCTTCGCGGATGTATTCCGCGATCCCTTACTTTTGCTCTTCCGAATTTGTAATTCTCGCTGTAGACGCACTTCGTGTAAAAGTTTTCTATCTTCAACCCATATAACTGCATTCGGTTCTGCAATAAAGTATATGATGAATAGGAGGGGTCTCGCTATCTTTTTAATTCTACTCGCATCTTCCTGCGTGGATCGAATTATATTTGATGTTGATTTGCCTCAACAACTTCCCCTGGTAGTATCCGGGTACATCAGTAATCAGCCCGGTCCTTATACAGTATATATTACCTCCAGCTTTGATACACAATCGAATGTGAATCTTAAAACCTCTGTCTCTGCGAAGCAGGTTACGCTTTCCGATGAGTTAGGTAACATGGAAGAGTTGGTGGAAACAGAAACGGGTGTATATCAAACCATTCAAACACAGGGCAGAGTCGGGGGCATTTATAAACTCAACATTGAAATGATGGATGGGAGTACTTATGAATCGATACCGGATACACTCCTGGCTCCAGGGAAGATTGATAGTTTGTACCATGTATTTAATGCCGAACAGGATTACACCGGTGCGATTAACTACGGTTTTGATATTTCTATTAATGCACAAGGCAATGAGAAAAATGACCTGCGTTACATGTGGAGTATGACGGGAACTTTCAAAGCGAATACACAACCGTGGAGATATTTACCAGGGCAAGGATCCTGTTATCCAATTCCTGATAAGTTGAACAAGTGTAATTACATTCCACTTTGTACAGGTCTGCGAAACTTAGCATCACGAAATTTCATACCCAATTATCCCATTGATTTTGAAGTCATAGGTCCTTGCGAGTGTTGTACGTGCTGGTATCAGGTATTTACGACCAGCCCTATACTAAGCGATGATTTCTTCACCGCTGTATCAGATTATTCAGAACTTCCGATTTACAGGGTGCCGCTAAATGAATGGATCTTCATGTTTAAAATTCACATACAAGTTTCGCAAGCAACCTTAACAGATAATACATTCCGCTTTTTTAGAAGTATTCGTGATCAGAAGGATGCCATCGGCAGTTTGTTTCAACCCATCTCCGGAAAAGTACCTTCTGGTTTCGTGCAGCTTTCAGGTGCACCTGCACCCATCAGTGGAATATTTTATGCAGCAGGGATTTCCTCGAATAGTATGTACATTACACCTTACGATGTTCCAGGGCAGATACCCATACCTGTCGTAAATTACGAACCACGAAACAATGGACCCGGTCAAGGCTGGATTAGTTGTTTGGAGCTCTTTCCCAATGCAACCAATGTAAAGCCGGCCTTTTGGGAGGATTGATTTGATTACTCCTTCGCGGATGTATTCCGCGATCCCTTAACCTTTGTTCTTCCGAATGTGTAATTCGGAAGCCCTATCCTGGGATTTTTAATCCCAATTAATAAGGTGGTTAGGGTTGACAAAAGAATGTTGAGTAAGGTTTGATGGTACTACAGGGTCTCAGACCCTGCGATACCACTTCCGAATTACACATTCGGAAGAGCTCGGAGTCTAATTATTCTTTTTCCAATTTCCCTGTTCAATGGCCAATCTATGCTCCTCAAGGATAGTCATATATTCCTTTTCATGTCCATGTGATTGGATGGGATTCGACAATCCATTTTCCAAGGCTTTACGAGCATTTGTATTGGCTAGTAAAGCATCCTCTTTGTGCCCTGCCGTATATAAAAACCAACTGTATCTGTCCCAACTGGAATAATCATTTTCAATTTCATAATTGAATTTGATATTCGTTACATAATAGGTATGGTGTGTGGGTAGCAGTTTAACAAATAAAGTAACGACTATTACGGCAGCGCAAAGCACACTGTTTCCAGAAATCAATTTGTTGTTTTTATAAAGTAATAATGCCAGTGCTATGCTTATGAAGATGGCAATCACGAATGTGATTTTCTGAAAAGAAAAATGTTTTAAAATGGCAAGCAGGCAAAACAACCAAAGCACCGTAACAAACCCTGTCAGTAGGGAGTAGGTATCTTTATTTTTCCTGAAAAAAGAAACTGTATAATAAATTATGAGGGTTAGTAAGGTTACTAAAATGAAAACGGTATGCATGGGTAGTTTAAACACCTTTAACAGGATACCAATAGCAAAGAGGCTGTAAATGAAAACTTCTCCTTTTTTCATATTGCGTATTTAGAGTAACTGAGCCAATGACTGTAATAATAAGTCAGTAAACATATTATTCAATGTGCTTCAGCGTGCCAACGAAGATAAAGATTTCTACGGACTCTACCTTTGTGGTTCATGTCTGCGCCAACTACTCGCGCCTTTGTTGGTGTTGCGAGTCGGAACTACGCATTGGCTCCACCAACAAAAAATCCTACGTACGTTTGTTGGTGAACCCGCTCCCATTGCTCACACTCTAGAGGCACGCGTTGCAAACGGAAGCCCTATCCGGGGATTTTTAATCCCAACTAATAAGGTGGTTAGAGTTGACAAAAGAATGTTGAGTAAGGTTTGATTGTAATACAGGGTCTCAGACCCTGGGATATCACTTCCGAATTACAAATTCGGAATAGCTTGCACGCATTGCAAACGCGCACCAGCCAAGTCCAACGATTATTACTTAACATTCATGGCAGTTTCAATAGCCTTTTCAAGAATGGCATCTCGTCCTTTTCTGATGTCTTCTATCGTTAGCGGTACTTCAATGTCGATAGCAATTCCTACTCTCTGCGTTTCTCTTCCATCCGGATAGAAGACACCTCTTCCTGTAATCCAACTTGTCTTGTCATCGAAAAAAGTATAGTCCACTACATCTCCATCAGCTCCAGAAGTTTGCCGGCCTATGGTGATGGACCCCTCAACGGTTTGCATAGCCATCACAAAATACTCGGATCTGCTCTGTGTATCATCATTAACGAGTATGATCACTTTACCCTTATAGGGATTTGAATTATTCTTTCCACCTTTCACAGGCTTTGTCCACCGAAATCTACCCGTATAAGTAAAATCGGGTTGTATAAACTTGGCAAAATCTTTCGGCTCTGAATTTAGATAGCCCAGTAGTTCATCGATGATGAATTCGGGATAGTTTCTGAAATCAAAGATTAGTGCTTTCGTATCTCCCAACTCCTTCATCAGGGTGGATAGATCTTCCGCTACTACCGACCCCTCCTCCATGTTAACATAACCAATTGTACCATTTATTTTTCTCCATTTCACAGGAGGAACATCAGCAGCGTTGAAAGTGGAATACGGATATCTATGTATCGTTTTGTTTTTCACAATTCCGTCTCGCTCAAAAGTTATGTTTACCGTATCGGTTTCCCCATTAAAAATCCAACGAAAGGAATTCCCTAATTTTTTCACCGCTTCGTTGGAGCCATTTATGTATTTCTCATTTTTCAGATAGATTTCAGAGACCGGAATCGTATTAACTTCCGAGATAACAGCACCCAAAGCCAGTAATGATTGCTTTATCATTCAGGATACTGAATTTGCCAGCAATAAATTTATTGCCTGCGTAAGTACGGATTAAATCTGTGGTAAAGAAGGCATGTGAGTCACACAAGGATATGGTTAGTTCCCGGATAAGAAGATGATACTCAAGTTCTGTTTTCACCTCTAAAAATTTCGGGATTAACGAGTGCAAAACATCATCCCATTTTTTATCCATGCGATATTTATACGGATAAAAATATTCGATTACGTTCCAATAGTTAAAAAGTGTTATGAGACGAATGTTTGGATCGCTCCACTGAGACGCGGAATGGGATGGTTCATTCGTGATCTCTACCTGCCCAACATAGCCAGAAGTTACATAATGAAGTTTTTGTGCTCGATTCTGTTCAATAAAGTGGAGTAGGTTCGTTAAGTCATTTGTAAAATAATCATTGGTGACCCACGACAGGTTAAAATTATCATTAAAAGAACTGTCGGGATTGTAGTGGATGTTATTTTTAAGGGGCTCTATCTCTCCAAGAGATTTTATCCAATTGATGTAGAGCGTTGACAATTCCTCCTGGTTATTCACATCAGGAAGTTTTTGCATAAGAGCAATCAGTTCATTGTCCCAATTGAGTTGTCCGTTATTTACTACGGGGTGATAGTATTTCAGAAAGCCCCACACCTTTGCAGTTAAAAATAATTTGTGATGGGTAGATAATTCCTGTTTTTGCTTGCAGGCAAGCAGGGAGATTGACAAAAGGATCGCAATTAGTCTTGTCATAAAAGTATTTTACAAATGGCTGATTGAAAAAAATGTCCACATCCGTGCTTTGTGTCCGCACGCCCCATTGTCCAACATCTTAAACTAGTACCACCGATCCAAAGGCACGCGTGGCAAGCCCCGTCAGTTGGAGCCCTTTACTAAAGTAAGAACTTCTGAATAAAGGATAGTGCGGGTGTTATATTTTCTTTTGAATAGGTA
Organism: Cytophagales bacterium Ga0077538; assembly: GCA_001464155.1. Classification (GTDB taxonomy): domain Bacteria; phylum Bacteroidota; class Bacteroidia; order Cytophagales; family Cyclobacteriaceae; genus Chryseotalea. Next base: position 10,833 of record LNEN01000167.1, read on the forward strand.
GAGAGTGGTGGGCAATACAAGCGTGCCAGGCCTCTGTTATGGTTATGGTAAGCACCACCTACGCTTGTGTTGGGATTACTCTTTTATAATAACCGGCTGCACACGTAGCGCATACCCATTATCAGTAGGGGTTCGTCCGATGCATACTAGGCGTATACCCATTACCAGTAGGAGTTCGTCCAATGCGCACTTGGTGTCTACCCATTACCAGTAGGGGTTCGTCTGATGCGCACTAGGCGTGTATGCATTACCAGTAGAGGTTCGTCCAATACGCACTAGGCGTATACGCATTACCAGTGGGAGTTTGTTCGATGCGCACTTGGTGTCTACCCATTACCAGTAGGGGTTCGTTCGATGCGCATTGGGAGTATACCCATTACCAGTAAGGGTTTGTTGGATGCGCACTCGCCACCGCCTTGTTGGGGTCTGTTCTATTAATTGTGTAAAACCTTATTTTGGCTGAAGAATTCCCAGATAAGCATACCAGGGGCCTACTTCCTTGGTATACTGTTTGGCCATGATGCGGGAAATCTGAGAAAGATGATTGAGGTCGTGCACTACCCAGGTAGCGATGAGTTGTGCTAAGCTGGCCGGACCGAGGGCTGGATGCTTGCCCAGCAAGGCAAAGTCTTTTTCACGCAGGTTTTTAGAACGCAGCTGCGCGAGGTTGTGTGTTCTTAAGGCTTTAAACTCGGCCAGCAGTTGTGCCAGGGTTTTGCCCTTGCTAGCGTTGAATTGCGCAAAGCGATCAAAAGGTTCAAATTCACTATTCGGTTTTTGGGCAAGTATTATTTCCATGCGGGGTATCCAATCGGTTTTCTCTCCGTGGATGAGATGGCCCACTACATCGTAGGCGCTCCAGGTGTCAGGCCCTTCGTTGGTATGGGTCCATTCTTCCGAAAGTCCGTCCAGCAAGTGGTGGAGCAGGAGGGGTGTTCGCTCTAAAAATTCGAGGGAGTGGGCGAGGGAAAATGTCATGTCTAAAGATAGACTGTTGATGGGTAATTCCCCTCTCCGTTTCACCAGTTAAGAAATCCTGAGTTGGAATCTGAGTCGCTGCCTTCCCCGACCATCCCATCACAATCCCAACATTGGCTCAGTCCATCGAGATGGTGTTCAGCTTAAAAGAAGTTTTCAGCAAAGGCATTTCCGTATGCTTCTATCAGCATGCTCATGAAACGCCTTATTCTATCTTTGGTCTGGCAGGGGGTGGTGCGCTTGTCTTCGCTGAAGCTTTAGCGCATGCAGGGATAGAATACAGCGTTGAAGGAGTATGCCTGCCTATACCGAAGCGGCTACGCGCAGGCAGGGCCCAGCGGCCTGAGCGAAACACTTATTACTAATTAATTGACTCAAATGATTTTTGATAGTGTGTTCCTTTGGTGAATACTTGCTAAAGGATTCCTTTCATTTTCTTTCGTACTTTTTGTCTTGGCACAAAAAGTACCAAAAAACCCAAGAGCCAATGATGCTTCAACGCTTTTTTCATCGCGCCCCCGCCATTGGCTCTGGCCTGCGCTCATACTAATAACATGATGGATTGGTTTGCAAACCATTTTACTGAATATCTTTCTACTAGTCCGCTTGCGAGACGCCTAATTCTATCTTTGGACTGGTAGAGAATGGAGCGGATAGAATTCAGCGTTGAGCGAGCGGACGAGGCCTTGCGGCCTGAGCAACAACGAAATTTGAAAATGTAAAAGCTGCATTTTTTAGAAAACAAAACGTCATAACCGATCCAAACGCTGCTCTTCCGAATTTGCAATTCGGAAGAGCTCAGTGGCAGGTTCGGGTATCGTGCTGCCAACAATGTGATCGCCTCCCTACGTAAAACTTCGGGAGGCGAGGCAGTAGGGTTGATTAATTATTTGTCTATTAATCAACACTTTACGAATATAACTGCAATTGCGAATAAAATAGTGTAACTATATTTACTGCAATTACGAATAATACCTCACGTATGAAGAAAACGAAACTCGGTGAGTTTGAAGAACTCGTGCTGCTGGCCGTAGCCGCCCTGCAGCAAGAAGCCTATGGCGTAGAGATCAAACGTGAACTGGAACTGCGCCTTAAAGAGAAATTGAGCGTGGGTTCAATTCAATCAGCACTCAAGCGCATGGAAGAGAAGGGCTTTCTCACCTCCGAATTTGGTGAGGCCACACAGCGAAGAGGTGGGAAGCGCAAGCGCATTTACTCCACCACTTCGTATGCGATGCGCACACTGGCCGAAATGAAAGAGATACGTTCAGGCTTATGGAATGCCATGCCTGCATTGGCTCATGAGTTGAAAGTGATATGAGTGGGCACAACACCCTACAACCTCCGAAGCTTCCACTACGGCTTCTGCGCTTTTTTGTGAAGGAAGAATTTGTGGAAGAAATTGAAGGTGACATGGAAGAAGTCTTTCAAGATAATCTTGAGCGGTATTCCTTGCGGAAAGCACGCAGGTTGTACTGGATGGAGATGTTTAAACTCTTGCGCCTTTCTCTTTTAAAGAACACTCAACTGCTTCAATATTTAACCCAATATGGTATGTTCAAAAATTACTTTAAAGTTTCCATCCGGGGCTTATTGAAAAACCCCATGAGCCCTTCTATTAACATCGTAGGACTCTCCGTATCCATCGGGTTTTGCATTTTCGATTTCACGAACATAAAAATACCGTACACCTCACCACCTTTTTTGCGAACCGCGATGGTACTGAGCAACAGTTTGGCAAAACTCCGCGACCTCTGGCAGAGATGTTGCGAAATGATTTTGCACAGATCAAGAAAGTGTGTCGTGTAGAAGATCGATCTGTGATTGTAAAGCAAGGCGATGCTGTCTTCCACGAACGCATGCGCTTTACTGACCCGGAGTTTCTGGACATGTTTACCTTTCCTCTTCAGTCAGGAAGTGCTGCTTCGTTGAACGATGTGAACAGCATTATTTTGAGTAAAGATATCGCAGCCAAATACTTTGGTGAATCCAACCCCATTGGCCAGACGCTGTTGGTAAAATTTGATCAAGAGCGAAGCAAGGAGTTTAAAGTAACAGGCGTAGCGAAAGAATTTCCAAAAGCCCTCACCATTCGCTTCGATTTTCTGATCAACTACGAGAATGTGCGCGCGGCCGAACCTGCGTATAATTTCCACGATTGGAATGCGCTGGTCAACGCCACCCTTATTCAAGTGGAGAAGCCAGAGGACATCGCTGCCATCAAAGCCGGCATGGATAAGTACCGCGACTTGCAAAACAAGGCGGTGCCTGAAGATTGGGCCATTGCTTCTTTTGGGTTTGAACCGCTAGCCACCTTGCACGAGCAATCCGAATACATTCGCGAGGATATCTCGCGCAGTTCGAAGAGCAATTATTCTTCTGTGATGTACATGATCGTGATTGGCATCTTCATGCTTGCACTGGCGTGTTTTAATTTTATCAACATTGCCATTACTTCGGCAGCCAAACGCTTGAAAGAAATTGGTGTGCGTAAATCGATAGGCGCCAGTCGTGGGGCAGTTATTGTGCAGTTCTTATCCGAGAATGTAGTGATTACTTTCTTTGCGCTGCTGATCGGATTGGTGGCGGGCTATACCTTCTTTATTCCGGGCTTTGAATACCTCTGGGATTTTAACATGGGTTTCTCTTTTGCTGATAAGAATCTTTGGATTTATTTACCCCTTATCTTGCTGGTAACAGCCATTGTCTCTGGTGCCTATCCGGCCTTTTATATTTCACGCTTTCAGGCTGTTAATGTTTTAAAGGGCTCTGTCAAATTCGGACAGAAGAATCCCCTCACAAAACTCTTTTTAGGTATGCAATTGGTACTCGCCTGCATCTTCATTACTGGTGCAGTCATGTTTACACAAAACAGTCGCTACATGGCACAACGCCCTTGGGGTTACAAGCAGCACGAAGCACTTTATGCGCAGGTAAACGATGCTGCAGCTTATGAGCAATTACAGGCCTTACTCCTTCAAGATCCAGATGTGGTGTCGGTAGCAGGATCCGTGCATCATATCGGTAAGAATAACACCACTACAGTGTTGCATTTCCCCGACCGTGACTATGAAGCAGATCAGTTGCAGGTGAGTCCCGCGTATTTTAAAACGATGGGTATAGAATTGAAAGCAGGACGCCTCTTCGAAGATCATGAAGGCAGCGATCAGCAAGCGGTGGTAGTAAATGAATTGTTAGTAAAGAACATGGGGTGGACGTCTCCTATCGGAGAAACCTTTACCATGGACAGCACAAAATATGAAGTGGTGGGTGTGGTGAATGATTTTCACAGCTATAGTTTTGCCAAGTACATTCAACCTACCTTGTTCACAGTAGCGAAGAAGGATGCCTATCGCTTTTTAACTGTACAGGCAAGGCCTCATGCAGAAAGCAAAGTATATGGTGTGATGCAAACCAAGTGGTCTTCCTTGTTTCCGGAAATTCCTTTTGAAGGCGGCTACCAGGAAGATGTGTGGGGAGGCTACTATGAGGAGATTGGTATTCATGGTTTGGTGTGGCGTGTGATTGCCATCATCGCCATTGGCCTGGCGAGTTTGGGACTTTACGGATTAGTATCACTAAATGTGACCGGCAGACTTAAGGAATTCAGCATTCGCAAAGTGTTGGGTGCAGAGCTAAAGAACATTGCGAAGAATATTTACGGTCAGTATGCCTTGCTCTTTGCCATCGCCCTGGCAATAGGAGCTCCCGTGAGTTATACCATAATCAAGTTGATCTTCGATACTTCGTATGAGTACCACATGCCTGTAGATTATTCCGGTGCTGCATTGGCCGTTACGATTCTATTGGTAGCACTACTGTTAACCATTTCTACACAGATACGAAAAGTTGTCAAGGCGAATGCCGTTGAAGGATTGAAGGCAGACTAATGCAGCTCTTGCAGCTCTTCCGAATTTGCAATTCGTAAGAGCGTTTAATCATGTTCACAACACAGGTTGTTGCTCTTTGCTTTTTGGAAACATTCCCTTCCTTCTTTAAAGGCGAAGTAGGCAAGTGCCAGCGTACCCAGACTGTCGGTATACGTAAAATTGGTTACCTCATAAATACCTGAGCTAAGGAGCAAGAGCACCGACATGTAGATGCACACTTTTGTACACTCTGCATCGGCCAGTATAGCGGGCGAATTCAATTGTTTACCCACTCGAATTTTGGCTACAATTAACAACAGCATCACGATGATAGAGATCAAAGCAACGATCACTCCCCAAAAAGTAGTGGCTGGTTTATGACCGATAGCGATATTGTACACACTGGTACTAACCAAGCCCACCACCAGCGCATAGAAAGAAAAACCCGTAATGCGCAAGGCCGTTCGCTCAAAGTCATCTCGATTACTACTCGGTTGTTGTTGAATGCGCAGCACCATGTGTACAATACCAAAGCCTGAAATGGCTTCGATAAAACTATCCACTCCAAAACCAAATAAAGCCAGGCTTTCACCTTCAAAACCCATATAGGTAGAGAACAGTCCTTCGGCAATGTTGTAGACAATCGTAAAAATGGCGAGTGCCAACGCGAGTTGATACAACTGCTTATCCGTTTTCAGCGTGCTGATCATGGTATGAAGGTAAGTACTTCAAGTTGTTTTTTGACAAGGAAAATTGTTCAACCTTCTCAACTTCCTTATCTGGCGCGCGTTTACAACGCGTGCCTGTTCAGTGTGGGGAGCATACTAATTAGTCTGAAAAGAAAGCATAGAATGGAAATTAAAGGACGCACGCGTTGTAGAGGCGTGGCGGCTGCCAGACGCGGGTCGGCATCTACTTTGAAAGGAGTGTTCTTGTTAATGAAATAATTTTCAGGCATCACCTTCATCGAGAAGTCTACTTTTTTAGCGCGTGAACTTTCACCCTGTAAGTTCTTCAGCAGATTATCTCGTTTGTAACGATTGAATACGAGTTGATGTGCAATCAGCGCAGTCAGAGAAGGAACAGCGACCCAGGCAGTCGGAGATTCACTTCCGGTGAGGAGCATGGCACCGAGTCCAAACAAGGCACCTCCTGCTGAAGAAAGATTAATCGTGCTGCCTTGTTTTTTACTGAGGTGCACATTCTTCACCATGCGTTGTCCGATAAGGGTACCGGCCACTGCAGTAGAGGCGGGCACAAGCCAGATGGCGCCCGGAACTTCTGTGTTCGTCTCAAAGGTATTGATGATAATGGCAAGACCCAGACCTGTTGAGATAACACCCAAAGAACTGAGGGCATCCACATCGCCACGCGTATACTCATATCTTGCCGCAGCCTTGTTGCCAGCCCATATACCTCCGATACCGCCCGCCAACAAGCCTAGTCCAATCAAATGGGGATCATCCGTATCGGTTGTGGCGAGTATCGAGCCACCCACTAAAGGACCAATAATGCCATAGTGTCGAACCATCTCAACGGTACCACCTGAAATGTTTTTTTTCTTTTGAGTCTGAAAGGCGATCTCACCCAAGGTTATACTCCCAATGGTGGATAAGCCCAAGGCTAGTTTACCGGTTTCATCACTATCACCTCCAAGGGCTAGTCCGAGAGCCAGTCCGTTAACAAGGCCTAATAATTTTCCCGTATTGGCTGCACGCATGGTGCTCTCCGTGATGTTCTCGTATTTCTGTGAATTGAAGGCAGGGCCCAACATCCACAAACCACCCGTAATGAATGGAATCCCAGCAGCAGCTGTTTCCTCTGTTTCCAGTATGGAAACAAGGGCGGCTCCATAATAGATTCCGTACAAGGCATTGATAGCTCTGTCGCGACCGCGCCATTCAAATTCAGGTTCACTCAGTGTTTGTTGTGAGGGGGCTTGTGGCGCAATCAGGGGACTAGCGAGTTCCTGATCCCACTGCTCTTTCATCTGTTGATAGGTTTGCTTTTCCTCTTCAGACAAGCGATTGTAATAGCTACGTAAATACACTTCGTAATCCTGTACATAGGCTTCTTCATCAGCCGAGAGATTCGTACCCTTCTCCTTTTTGTCTTTTAAGGTGAGATAAGAGGATTTAGTCGACTCTTGCCAATAAGCCCTGGCGGTATAAGGCGTTTGCGCGCGGGAAGTTATCTGAAAGCAAAATATGAATAAGAAAATCCCGAGTACTTTCGCTGAGAGGGTAGGCGATGTGTGGATACTCATGAAGGCAAGGAATAAAATCTAGCGAAAGATAGCCAAATACTCACGTAATTCCATTGGTGGCTTTGTCACCACTCTTGCAACAACTGATGAGGGATGATCGGGAGAGAAATGAAAAGGCTACCCTCAATGCAATGCATCAGAGGGTAGCCCAGATTTAGTTAACCTATTGAGAAATTAATGGGCAAGACCATGCGTTGCTTTACCACTTTTCCGTTCTGCTTACCAGGGATCCAATTCGGAGATTTGCTAAGGGTTTCCATCGCAGCTTCATCACAACCGCTACCGATGCCTTTTAATACCGTAAAGTTGGAGAGACTACCATCTTCATTCACGATGAATTCGATAAAGACTTTGCCTTGAACGCCCTGCTTCTTGGCTTCTTCCGGATAACGAAGGTTTGTACCGATCATCTCGTATAACACAGGCATGCCACCTACCGGTTGTGCACTTTCATCCACAATTGTGTGTACGCCATCTTCGGCCGTTGTGAATTCAAGCGCCTGACTTAGCTTCTCACCTTTTTCAATAATGCCATAGGTCTTGAAGGGATCTTTTTCATCCTTACTGGGAATGATATAAAGATTTACAATTTCTCCTTCTTTCAACGGGCTTTGCATCATGATTGCGTCAAAGGCCGCCTCTCCCTCTGCTTTTACACCGATGACTTCAAAGGTGGCGGAAGGATTTTTTGCTTTGTGTATTTCCAATTCTTTCTGCACAGCGGCTGGATAATCCGTTACTACTACAGAGTTCTCTGTGGCTGTTTGAAGCGTGGTAATCTGATCTTCACAGGCGATCACCAGAAAGATAAGTGCCGCTGCCGGAAGGAGCATTACTTTCTTCCAGGTAGCTATAGTGTGCTTTATGGTTTTGAGCATAGTAATTCGTTTTAGGGTTAGAGAATTATTAAAGTGATTGGCAAGAGGAAACTCGGCCGAGTGTAATGCGACTTTTGCCAGGAGGCCGCAGTATTGTTCAACATCATGGTGCGTTACCGCTCGCGAATCGGCTTCGAACTCATGTACTTGAACCAATGCTTTTTTATAGAAATAAATAATGGGGTTAAACCAAAAGAGGATGCTGAGGAGATTCACAAGTAACATGTCGAAGGAGTGATACCGCACCGCATGTACTTGTTCATGTTGAATGATCGCTTGTTTATCTTCTTCACTGAGCAGGTGTACCTGCCCGATCACAATAAAGCCAAAGAAAGAGAAGGTGGGTTTATCAGCAGCCACTTCTACGACAACGGTATTGTTAATAATGCTTCTGTTGGCGTGTTTAAGGTAGGTGAACAGTTGTTTGATTTGTAGCAAGAGACGAAGCAGGAGCACACCTATGCCGATGGAATAGAGCAGCAGAAAACCTTGCCAGAAGCTTATGCTCACTTCATTTTCAACTAAAGCATTTCCCACCTTTATTTCAGGTAGCCAGTACGTGGAGATGGCATCGCTGAGTACAGGCAGACCGGACGTACTATCGCTTGCAGACAGATCGATAAGCGGAAGAAGGGCAGAGGCCAGTAAAGCCAGGAGTAAATAGCCGCGCACAAAATGAAAGTTCGTTTCCGTGCGGAGCAGCCAATAGTATACTCCGTAAAATGCCACCAATGCTAAGCTGGCTTCTAGTAAGTAGTTGAGGAGTGCATTCATCACTTATCTTTTTTTAGGTTTTCTAATTGTTGAACGAGGGCATCCAGATCCTGTACATCCAGCTTATTGTCTTTCGCGAAAAAGGAAACCAGGTTTTGAAACGAACCATTGAAGTATCCTTTCAACATGTTGTTGAGGTAAAACTTGGAGTACTTGTCTTTCGAGATGATGGGAAAGTATTCATGTGTTTTACCAAAAGAAGTATGATCCACAAAGCCTTTGTTTTCGAGTATGCGCACAATGGTGGATACTGTATTGTAAGCAGGTTTAGGATTGGGCATCTGTTCGATAATGTCTTTCACAAAACCCTTTTCGATCTGCCACAAAATTTGCATTACCTGATCCTCTGCTTTGGTTAACTCTTTCATCGACTAAGTATTTAGGTGTAAAACTAAGTATTTAGTTATAAGAGGCAAGCAATAGGGTAAAATAGTTTGTAAAAATTTGATTTACTGATAGTTAGTAAGGCAGTAGGAGAGCAGGTTGGCACCCATGCGCAGGGCTTCCAGACGCTTGGCCTCCGGATCGTTGTGGATGCGTGCATCTTCCCAACCATTGCCTAAGTCACATTCAAAGGAATAAAAAACAACCAGTCTACCTTCATACATAAGGCCCAGGCCCTGAGAGGGTTTGCCATCGTGTTCGTGAATCTTCGGTAGTCCTTTCGGAAACTTAAACTTCTGATGATAGATTGGGTGATCAAACGGAAGCTCCACTAACTCCAGTTCCGGAAATACTTTCTTCAATTCAAGACGGATAAATTTATCCATTCCGTAGTTGTCATCGATGTGCAGAAAACCTCCACCCAAGAGGTACTTGCGCAGGTTAGCTGCTTCGGTATCACTGAAGATCACGTTGCCATGCCCCGTCATATATATATAAGGATATAGAAACAGGTCGCTGTTTCCCACTTCCACTACATCTTCTTCTACTGCAATGGAGGTGCTTAGTTCACGGTTAGCAAAGGCAATCAGGTTGGGCAAA
>LNEN01000168.1 GCA_001464155.1 Cytophagales bacterium Ga0077538
TGAACGCATGGCACGTGAGGTGGCCAAAGTAAACGTAACGCAAATTGCAGGTGTACCTACCTGGACTATTTTGTTAATTCAACGGATTGTGGAGTTGGAAGGGAAGAAGAATATAACGGAAGTGTGGCCTTCGTTAGAAGTTTTCTTTCATGGGGCAGTAGCCTTTGGTCCGTATCGCTCACTTTTCAAATCGCTGATTCCCAAAGAGGGCATGAACTATTGGGAAACCTACAATGCCAGCGAAGGCTTTTTCGGTATTCAGGATCAAAAGGATTCAGAAGAATTGTTGTTGATGCTCGACTACGGAATTTTTTACGAGTTTATCGCCAGTGAAGAAATTCACGCTGAGCATCCGAAAGCTATTCAGCTAGATCAGGTGGAACTAGGGAAGAATTATGCCATGATCATTACGACCAATGCAGGCTTGTGGCGTTACAACATTGGTGATACGGTGAAGTTTACCTCAAAAAATCCATACCGCATTAAAATCTCAGGACGCACCAAACATTTTATCAACGCTTTTGGAGAAGAAGTAATTGTTGAAAATGCCGAGCAAGCGATTGCTAAAGCGTGCGAAGAAACAGGCGCCATCATTGATAACTTCACGGCTGCTCCTGTTTATTTACAAGAAGGTAAAAAAGGTGCCCACGAGTGGATTGTTGAGTTCAGAAAGAATCCAGAAAGCCTTGCTGCTTTTACTAAGATTCTTGATGACACCTTGCGAAAACTTAATTCGGACTACGATGCCAAGCGTGCCAAAGATTTGGCACTGGTGGCACCGACTGTACACACTGTAGCAGAAGGAACTTTCTATAACTGGATGAAGCGGAGGGGAAAACTGGGCGGGCAAAATAAAGTGCCACGCCTTTCCAATTCACGAGAATACGTAGAGGAACTGCTGCAAATGGTGAAGGGCTAGCCTACCCAAACAAACTGTTAATCTCTAAATCTATTTTGTTTACGATAAACGAAAAGTCCTCTACTCTGTCCACAAAGTTGAGGCTGTTAACATCTACCACCAACAACTTTCCGGATTTGTAATTGCCAATCCATTCTTCGTAATGCTCATTCAGGGTTTTCAAATAATCTAGGCGAATGGCATTTTCATAGTCGCGACCTCTTTTTTGAATTTGCTCTACTAGTTTTGGAATGTCCGCCTTTAAATAGATCAGTAAGTCAGGAGGCTCTACAAACTTCACCATGGAGTGAAAAATATCCAGGTAGCTTTGATAATCGCGTTCATTAATATGACCACTCTTGCGCAAGTTGGCCGCGAAAATGTAGGCATCCTCGTAAATGGTTCGGTCCTGTATGGTTACGCGCTCCGCTTCCCGGATTTCATTTATCTGTTTGAAGCGACTGTTGAGAAAATAAATTTGAAGGTGGAAAGCCCATTGCTTCATGTCTTCATAAAAGTCGCGCAAGTAGGGGTTGTCCTCTACCGATTCATAGAGCACCTGCCAGCCGTAATGTTTTCCTAATTTTCCCGCCAGGGTTGTTTTACCCGATCCAATATTTCCTGCAATGGCAATGTGTTTGAGCATAGAGGCGCGAAGGTAGAATGCCTCCGGCTGGCGGCAAAACCCCTGCAGTATTAATTCAAAAAAAATCGTCCTGTCGGGGTATTCCAAACAGGACGATCGGCATTATTAAAAGCGTATTTAGTTTTTGGCCATCAAGTGAACGGTGGCGTCATCGGCTCGCACATTTACTTTGGCTGAACCTTGACCCAGCGAAAGTTTGGTGAAACTTTCAGTTTCTTCCAGTGTTTTAAAATTTCCTTCGGCCTTCACGCGACTGTCATCATGACGTATGCTGAACTCACCGCCACCCCCAAGAATCTCGAACAGAACCAATCCATCCTGTGAGTCAATAGAATAATCACCATTGTTAAGCAGACTTGTGTGAACAAGGAAGTCACCATCGTCCAATCGAGCACTCAGGCTTGTAAAGGCAGCATTCGAAATTTCAATATCGGCATCATCGGCTACTACATCCAGACTCCCTTTACCTGTATCCATTTTTAAGTCGCCATCATCCAAGCGAAAGCGGAAGTCGCTCCCGTCACAACCCGTGAGTTGGGCATCGCCATCATCAAAATTCATGGAAATGGAGCCGTCAATATTTTTAATAAAATAATCGCCATCATCCCCACGAATCACCAAACTACTTCCTTCAGGCGCTTCAATTTCTATTTTGTACTTCTCATCGTAGTAGCCAATCACGCCCACGTTCATGCTGTTTTGCTGCTCACGAATTTTTAAGTTTCCATTTTCCTTTTCAACCTCTACGCGAAAGCTACCTTTGGTTTTGTACCAACCCTTTGCGACAACAGTGCGATCAATTTTTACATGGGCTGTAGCCGCTCGGGATGTGCCGGTAATGATTACTTCTGCATCGGAAGAACTAAGGTCGATGGTACCATTTTTGGAAATGGCATACTCTTTATCAAGATGAAAATCATCGTCTTGGGCGAAGGCGCAAACGGTGATGAATAAGAAGGAGGAAAATAAAATGTGTTTCATGGGATTGGTTTTGGTACTAAGACGCAGCCAATCCCCTTCAGGTTGCAATTACCACGAACCGCTGCTTCCGCCACCTCCAAAACCGCCTCCGCCACCGGAAAATCCACCAAAACCTCCACCACCGCCACCTCCACGGTTTCCTCCCATTAACATGCCAGCCGCAAACCAGCCCGCTCCGGATGACCAACCACCACCTTTATTATTACCACCTCCGCGAATGCGGCTAATAACGGTAATGACAATAAAAATAATGAGCAGGGTTAGCAAAGAGTTTCCTTTTCTTCCTTTCATACGAATGGGTGAATCCGTGCCCTTGTATTCGCCTTTAATGGCATCCATAATAGCGTAGGTGCCAGCTGCAATACCACCATCATAATCTTGTCTGCGAAAGGAAGGAGCGATTTCATTTCGAATAATACGATTACAAATAACATCCGGTAAGGGGCCTTCCAATCCATAACCCACTTCAATGCGCACTTTGCGGTCGTTAATGGCAATCAATAAAAGTACGCCATTGTCCCTGTCTTTTGTCCCAAGTTTCCAGGCTTCTGCTACGCGAAGGGTGTAGTCTTCCAGCGCTTCACCGCTAAGCGAAGGAATGATGAGGAGCGCTATTTGATTAGAAGTAGAGTCCTCAAAAATTTTTAAGTCACGTTCGAGTCTATGAACTGTTTCTGGAGACAGGACCTTAGCTTCATCGTGAACACGCATACCCCAGAGTTCAGGTATGGCAAGCTGTGCTTCACTAAAAGAAAAGGTGATTAGAAGTAAGACGAGTGAAAAAAAATATCGTTTCATAAAGCTGTGACGCTGAAAGTGATTATGCAATGGTTTGAGGAAAGGATTATTCAATTCTTAGATCATCCCTTAACTCGTTGATATCATCAGAAGAAATGATGAATTGCTTCTCAAGAAGAATTTGTGCGCATTTCTTAACGCATGCCTCTAAGCCTCCTACAGTATCGCCCATCTTTATCTTAGTGATAAAGGCTTGAACCATTGAATCCCATTCCTTTTGTTCCACCACTTTGCTAATGCCTTTGTCGGCCATGATAATAACCTCGTGTTCGAAGAAGGATAAGAAGATCATGATCCCCGTACGCTGGCGGGTGTTAAAAATCTCTTCTTGCAAAAAGGAGGATTCAGCTTTTAACCGGGTGGCTTTGTCGAGGTGGAGTTGGGTGAGCATCATCCTTTTAAAAGGATCTATATAATGTGCCAGCAGACCACCCAATAAGCCAAAGGTAAGTACTACAATGAAAATGGATAGAGGGTCGTAAATGGCCAGTTCTGGTATATAACGATCTATGATGACAATGGAGGCAAACGTGAGCATAGCAAAGAGTACTGCGGCCCGATAGCTGGCAATGGCGTACGTACCACTGCGCTCTACGATAACGGGTACAATTTCACCTGAGATTTTACTCTCTGCTTCTTTCACAGCGTCTTTAATACGTTGTAAATCGGCTTCACTAAATTTTTTTCGAAGATTCATACGGTTAACGATGAGGAGTAAAGTTAACCTAAATTTCTTAAGCCTTCAGTTGGCGTAAATAAAGCTGAAGAGTATTCTCTAGTCCATAATACAGGGCATCGCACACCACGGCATGGCCTATGCTTACTTCATCCAGATTAGGAACAGCTTGTGCAAAGAATTTTAAGTTATGAAGATCAAGATCGTGACCCGCATTAATACCCAGACCAAGCGAGTGCGCCACTTTGGCGCTTTCTATATAAGGCTTTACGGCAATTTCAGGGCTCACCAAAAATTCACGGGCATACGGTTCAGTATAGAGTTCGATACGATCGGCTCCTGCTTTTGCTGCCCCTTCTACCATCTGTGGTTGAGGATCTACGAATACAGAGACGCGTACGCCTGTCTTTTTTAATTCTGAAATAATATCCTTTAAGAACTCTTGATTTCTTATAGTGTCCCAACCCGCGTTGGAGGTAAGTACATCCGGACCATCAGGAACTAAGGTGGCTTGTGCCGGCTTGGCTTCTTTGATGATTTTAAGGTAGCGCTGATCAGGGTATCCCTCGATGTTAAACTCTGTTGTCACTACATTTTTTAGCTGGAGAACATCCGAATAGGTAATGTGGCGTTCGTCTGGTCGTGGGTGAACGGTAATGCCCTGCGCGCCAAAACGTTCGCAGTCAATGGCTGCTTTCACCACATCAGGATTGTTCCCTCCTCGGGCATTTCGGAGTGTGGCGAATTTGTTAATATTGACGCTGAATCGGATCACGGAGTAATAACAAGTTTAGTAGAGATTCGTTTGATTTTTTTATTAACCTAAGTTAACCTATGAGTTTAAAACAGCAAATTGACCTAGACATTAAACAGGCAATGCTTGGCAAAAATAAGGAAGAATTAGAGGCGCTTCGTGCAATTAAGTCACTTATTCTTCTTGCAGAGACAGAAAAGGGCGGCAGTGGCGAAGTTGCCATGGATGTAGAGAATAAATTGTTAATGAAAGCAGCTAAGCAGCGAAAAGAATCGGCCGATATTTTTCAACAACAGAATCGTGCTGATTTAGCTGACAAAGAGCTCAAACAATTAGAAGTAATTAACCGCTACTTACCTAAGCAGCTGAACGAAGCAGAACTAACGGAGGAACTGAAAAAAATTATGGAGTCGGTAGGGGCTAAGTCACCGGCAGACATAGGCAAGGTGATGGGAGCAGCTACCAAGCAATTGGCTGGCAAGGCCGATGGTAAAATGATTTCGGAACTGGTAAAGAAACTGTTGGCGTGAGTTATATTGATATTGCCCTTATTCTCTTCATGATTTTTGGCGCTTACAGCGGGTATAAAGAAGGCTTTTTAATGGAATTAATCTCGTTGGTGGCCATACTGCTGGGTATTTTGGGTGGGTTTAAACTAATGGGATCGGCCATGGTTTTGCTCGATCAGAAATTCAACATTGATGAATCCGTTTTGCCCTATATCGCCTTTGGTGTTGTGTTCATTATTGTTGTCGTGTTGGTAACACTCTTGGGCAAGGCCATTAAATCATCACTTGATAAAACATTTTTGGGAAGAGTTGACCAATCAGCAGGAGCCTTGTTGGGTTTTTTTAAAACGGCTTTTATGCTCAGTGTCCTTCTCTGGATACTACACTCACTCCAGGTTAGCTTTCCGGATAAGTGGATTCAAAATGCCTGGCTGTATCCAAAAGTTTCTTCTCTGGCTCCAGCAGTTACGGATTGGATAAGCGAGTACTTGCCATCGTTTGAAGATGTTTTCTAAGAAAATGTATGCCAAACAGAGCGTAAGCTGTTCGTGGTATATTTCTAATTTTTTACTTACTTATAGCAGATTATAGAACAATGGGATTAGTCGTTAAGGAAGAAGGCGAATTTAAGTATGTAGACGAGGGTTCGGGCCCGGTAGTATTGCTCTTGCATGGACTTTTCGGTGCACTCAGTAATTGGGAAGGAGTAACCAATCGATTTTCGAAAAACTTCCGTGTAGTAATACCGATGTTGCCTATTTACGAAATGCCAATTCGCGAAGCGGGCATCGATGGCCTTCGAAAATTTGTGGAGGAGTTTGTGGCTATGAAGAATCTCAACGACATGATTATTATGGGGAATAGTCTCGGTGGTCATGTAGCACTTGCCTATACGCTCAAAAACCCAGCAAAAGTGCGAAAACTCATTCTCACTGGAAGCTCTGGATTGTTTGAAGACTCCATGGGAGGCTCTTATCCTAAGAGAGGCAATTATCAATATATTAAAGAACGGGTGGCCTATACTTTTTACGATCCGAACGTAGCCACAAAGGAATTAGTGGATGAAGTTTTTGAAACCACGAACAGTATTCCAAAATGCATGCGTATTGTAGCCATTGCTAAATCTGCGCAGCGCCACAACATGGCTTCTGATATTCCCAACATAAAGGCTCCTACTTTTTTGGTTTGGGGCTTAAATGATACAATTACGCCACCCATTGTAGCACACGAATTCAATAGGTTAATCCCCAATTCTACTCTCCGCTTTATTGATAAATGCTCGCATGCCCCCATGATGGAGCATCCGGAAAAATTTAATGAGCTGGTAGAGGAGTTTATGCTGAAGTAATCACTAATCTTGCTCTGGCAGGAAACTGAATGATAGCGGAAGATTTCATCAACCACATGATACCCCCTTTAAAGGGAACAGACGATGCGCACAAAGCCATCGTGTGGATGGAAGAATTTCGCTGTAATTTTTTGCCCGTTGTAGATGATAACAAGCTGCTAGGTTTTATCTCTGAAGAAATTATACTGGAGACTAATGACATCGACAGAGTAGTAAAAGATTTTGCGCTTGTAGGAAAGGAAAGTTTTGTACAGCGCACTACTCATTTCTACGAAATCCTTCGAGTCGCTTCCGAGAACAAAGTTCAAATGGTGGCAGTTGTGGATGATGCGGGTACGTATGAAGGTGTGATTACCGTGCAAGACACCATCGCGTCTTTTGCTCAAACAACAGCTGTACAAATGCCGGGCAGTGTCTTAGTCTTGTCCATGAATCACAACGACTACTCATTGGCAACCATCAGCCGATTAATAGAAGAGAACAATGCAAAAGTGTTAAGCAGCATTGTGAAAGAAGATCCCCTCGAGAGCTCACGGCTCCGACTCATCTTAAAAATTAATCAATTGGATTTGTCTCGCACAGTAGCGACTCTCGAACGATTCGGCTACCGTGTAATTGGCCGTTACCAGGAAACCAAGCAGGAACCAGCCAACAAAGAGAGACTGGATATGCTCTTCCGCTACCTGGATATTTAATTGCAGAAGTCACCTCTCATTTCTGATTAAAACATTTGTATCTTTAAGTTTTACAGCATTTTAACAACGAGTAGTTAAAGCTTATTAGCATGCAAGTCGGTCTGCACGGAAAAGAATTTTCCCTAAAATCACTCCCAGTTGTGGAACGTGTTTTGGACTTGGTTCATGACCACGGTGCAATGCCAATTGTATCGGCAGAATTTGCCGCTCAACTCAAAAAAGTTGGATTCAAGCACAAACTCAATACCTATAACGTGGGTACTTCCCTCAAATCCATGAAGTTTGTATTGAGCCTTGGTGGAGATGGTACCTTACTGGAAACAGTAACACACGTAGGCAAAACAGAGGTGCCCATTTTAGGAATCAACTTAGGGCGTCTGGGTTTTTTAGCCACCATCAATAAAGACGAAACAGCCATTGCTCTTGAAAAGGTTTTTGAAGGTGCCTACACTCTAGACAAGCGGTCCTTGCTAAAGGTGGAGTCTAAGCCAGAACAGTTTGGTGATGTAAACTTTGCTCTTAATGACCTTACGGTGATGAAGAAGGATACAGCCACCATGCTTATTGTGCATGTAAACATTGATGGGGAGTTTTTGAATTCATATTGGGCGGATGGTTTAATTATCTCCACCCCTACAGGTAGTACAGGTTATAGTTTGAGTTGTGGAGGCCCCTTGGTTTTTCCACGTTCGGGTAATTTTATCATAACACCTGTTAGCCCACACAATTTAACAGCAAGGCCAATCATTGTTTCAGATACTTCCGAAATAAGTCTGGAAGTAGAAGGGCGAAGTAAAAATTTTCTTATTACCCTGGACAGCCGTGTGGCTACAGGAGAGGCTGGCTTAAAATTGAAAATTTCTAAGGAGAGCTTTAAAGTGAACCTGATTCAACTGGAAGGACAGCATTACTTTAAAACACTTCGAAACAAGCTCAATTGGGGGCTGGATATACGCAATTGATTTTTTACGTACTTTTGATATTGCTTTAGTACCAATGCTTTTGTTATGAGAAGGGTTTTAATCGTCTGTCTGTCTTTGTTTCTCCTATTTGTGGGTGTCGATTCGCATGCCCAAATGAATCGGAAAAAAATAAAGAAGAACAATAGAAACATAGCGCATTTCAAAGGAAAAAAGAAGGGTTTTGATCCCGCAAAAAAATACAACGCCTTAGGAGTAAGCCTAAGCGCCA
>LNEN01000169.1 GCA_001464155.1 Cytophagales bacterium Ga0077538
TATTCTTAATACTGGGTGTTCTTTCTCTTGAGTTTCTGATGTATGTAATCAGCCTTTTGCGCTTTAAGAAACTCCCATCACCTCACGCCATTCTGTCGAAATTTTGGGGCTTGTATTTGGTGGTGGAATTCACGCTATTGATTTTGGGTGTAAGGGGGAATCATTTTACAATTGCGTTAGCGATCGGCTTGTTTGTACACGTTGATCGGATACTGATTTATGTGCTCCTCAAAAAATGGGATCATGATATTCCATCATCCTATCACGCACTATTGCTTAGAAACGGCAAACAAATCAAGAGAAGTAAATTGTTCAACGGATGATAGAATCAGGTGAGTTAATGAATCCGCATCCTTTTTCTATGTCGCAGTAGCCCAATCACAAAACAACTGATGCCAACCCCCAACATGGCAACGATCCAGATAAGAATGGTGCTTTGGTTGGCTCCGACTATTTGCACTGCTATCGTTAGCAACACGAAGAGTAAACCTGCGATCGTCCAAATGCCATCATTCATCAGTCTGTCTTCCGGCTCTTTCGTCATATCGAGGTAGATGGTATGATCGCGTTGAAAGAGGATCATCCATTTTTTATAGTCCCAAAGCAACAGAAAAGCTGTTCCTAGCAGCATAAGCGTTGTGATAGTTGGTGTCCCCGATCCAAAATCAACGGAATGAGTAATCAGGCAAACATTGAGAATAACGGGGAAGAAAACCATGGCACCAATGGTTGAAAAACGCTGCGACATGAGCAGCGCCCCCGAAATAAGTTGTGCCCATCCTAGAAAATTCCAATAGAAACCGGACTGATACATGGCCTCAAAGAAATAACCCACCGGTTGGCTTGGAGAAATGCTGGTGAAGCGCTCTCCGCGGATCTTTACGATAGAAGCGAAAACAAAGGCGAAACCGATCAGGTAGCGCAGGCAAATAACGAATAACTTGACAAGAAGCTGTTGCTTGAGATAGTCGATGAGGCGAATCATATGGCATAAGTCGATTATTAATCACTATTTGTTACATTTTTAACTTGCTCCGAAACAATAAGCCCTTCATTTTTGTATTCCTTGTTTAACAATTAGCGTTCATGGCCAAAGCTGCTGCAGCAAAGAAAACAACCGATCACACCGGACACGAGAACATTGAAGTAATAGGGGCCCGCGAGCACAACCTGAAAAATATTTCAGTCTCCTTTCCGCGAAACAAGTTGGTGGTCATTACGGGCATTAGCGGAAGCGGTAAATCGTCTCTTGCTTTCGATACGATTTATGCCGAAGGCCAGCGTAGGTACATGGAAAGTTTTTCGGCCTATGCGCGAAGCTTTTTGGGGAATCTGGAAAGACCGGATGTGGACAAAATCAATGGATTGAGTCCGGTAATCTCCATCGAACAAAAAACAACGTCTAAAAATCCGCGCTCCACAGTGGGCACCGTTACCGAGATTTATGACTTCATGCGCCTGCTCTACGCCCGTGCGGGAGAGGCGTACTCCTATTTGTCCGGACAGAAAATGATCCGGCAATCGGAAGATCAAATTCTCGATGCCATTCTCCAAAACTTTAAGAGTAAGAAATTAACGCTACTCGCTCCTGTCGTAAAAGGGCGCAAGGGTCACTACCGTGAATTGTTTGTGCAAATACGCAAGCAGGGCTACACCAAAGTACGGGTAGATGGAGAAGTGCAAGACATTGTTGCGAAGATGCAGGTGGATCGTTTCAAAATACACGACATCGAAGTGGTGGTGGATCGGATTGTAGCAGATGAAAAGGACAGGGTGCGCATTGGTCAATCCATCAACAAGGCATTGAAAGAAGGAAAGGGCGTGATGATGCTCTTGGAAGAAAATAACAAGCTGCATCACTTCTCTAAATATTTAATGGACCCAACCACAGGTTTGTCGTACGATGAACCCGCTCCCAATACATTTTCTTTTAACTCACCCTATGGTGCTTGTCCCGTGTGTAATGGACTAGGGCACATCGAAGAAATCACAGAAGAGTCCGTAATCCCTGATAAGAGCTTAAGCATCAGTCGCGGGGGTATTTTGCCTTTGGGTGAATACCGAGATATATGGATCTTCAAAAAAATTGAAGCGATCTTAAAACGCTACAAGCTCACGCTCACTACTCCCATCAAAGAAATTCCGAAGGAAGCCTTGCGTGTTTTACTCTATGGTGATGATGAACCGGTAGCAGTGGCCTCCATAAAATATCCAGGCACGGAATGGAATACAAAGTTTGAAGGCATTGTCAATTTTTTAGAGAAGCAAAAGGAAGAAGGCACCGACAACATTCGAAAGTGGCTGGAAGATTTTATGATCACGCGTGTGTGCCCGGAATGTAATGGCGCACGATTAAAAAAGGAATCTCTGCATTTTAAAATTGACGGCAAGAATATTTCGGAGTTGGCTTTGTTTGATATTCAACAGTTGAAGAACTGGTTTGATAAATTGGAAAATCGCCTCAGCGATAAGCAAAATATTATTGCTATTGAAGTGTTGAAAGAGATTCGCAAGCGCATAGGCTTTTTGTTAGATGTTGGGTTGGATTATTTGAGTTTGAATCGACCCTTGAAAACCCTGAGTGGCGGAGAAGCACAACGAATTCGCCTGGCAACTCAAATCGGGACACAATTGGTAGGTGTGCTTTATATTTTGGATGAGCCAAGTATCGGTTTGCATGCTCGCGACAATGTGAAGTTGATCAAGGCTTTAAAAGATTTACGCGACTTAGGTAACTCTGTAGTAGTGGTGGAGCATGATAAGGACATGATGCTTGAGAGCGATTACATCATCGATATTGGACCCGGAGCCGGACGACACGGTGGACAAGTGGTATCAGAAGGAGAGCCAAAAGCTTTTCTTAAAAATAACGGAACCACTGCAAAATACTTGGCTGGAAAAATTGGTATCAATCAAAAGAAAGAAAGAAGAAAAGGAAGTGGAAAAAATTTGAGCATTACCGGAGCACAAGGCAACAACTTGAAAAACGTTGACCTGACTATTCCTTTAGGAACCTTTACTTGCATCACAGGAGTATCAGGCAGTGGTAAATCAACGCTCATTCATGAAACACTTTTCCCGATTCTGAACAGGCACTTCTATCATTCCAGAACAGAGCCCATGCCTTTCAAAAAAATTGAAGGCTTAAATGAATTAGACAAAGTGATTGAGGTAGATCAATCTCCGATTGGTCGAACGCCTCGTTCCAACCCGGCAACCTATACAAGTGTATTCTCCGACATACGTGATTTGTTCTCTCAATTGCCTGAAGCAAAAATTCGTGGCTATAAGCCAGGACGTTTTTCTTTCAATGTGAAGGGCGGTCGTTGCGAAACCTGTGAAGGAGCAGGCTTGCGCCTGATTGAAATGGAATTTTTACCGGATGTGTATGTGCATTGCGAAACGTGTAAGGGCAAGCGTTACAATCGCGAAACCTTGGAGGTACGCTTTAAGGGAAAATCTATTTCTGATGTGTTGGACATGACGGTGGAAGAAGCCGTTACCTTTTTTGAAAACCAACCCAAAATTTTGCGTAAGATCGAAACGCTTAATGAAGTAGGTCTCGGTTATATTTCATTAGGGCAACATGCTACAACCTTGTCAGGTGGTGAAGCTCAGCGCGTAAAGCTTGCCACCGAACTTTCCAAGCGCGATACCGGAAAAACATTTTACATTCTGGACGAACCGACAACAGGTTTACATTTTCAAGACATTTCACATTTGTTGGATGTGTTACAAAAGTTGGTAGACAAGGGGAATAGTGTGTTGGTAATTGAACACAACATGGATGTGATCAAATCGGCCGATTATGTAGTGGATCTTGGGCCTGAAGGAGGCGCGAAGGGTGGACAGATCATCGCGCAGGGAACACCCGAGCAAGTGGCGAAGAATGAGAAGAGCTATACTGGAAAATTTCTGAAAGCGGAGCTTCAGTAATTCTCAGGTGCATAATCATCTCCTCGGTCTGTGTCTCACAGACCGATACCATGTTGAAATTAATTTCCTCAATGTCGCTTTAGAAAAGTCATTTACAACCTCTCCTAATATTATTATCTTTCATTTTTAATTGTCTATGAAAATCATCAAGCGCCTGCTGCTCGGAGTTCTTGCACTCGTGGTACTGCTTATTCTGAGTATTGTCATCTACTTACAAACCACTAAACCTACGCTGAGTGGTGAACTGACACTTACTGGTTTGAAAGAGCCAGTTGAAGTAGTGTATGATGAATATGGCGTGCCGCACATTTATGCACAAAATGCAGAGGACGCCTATTTTGCTTTAGGCTATGTGCATGCACAAGACAGACTTTTTCAAATGGAAATGCTGCGAAGAGCAGCGTCAGGTCGCTTGGCAGAAGTATTGGGTCCTGACTTAATCAAAGTCGACAGACTGTTCAGAACCCTGGGCATCAACAAATTTGCAGATGAGAATGCCGAACGGTTTTTAAGCACTGACACAGCTGCTTATCAACAAGCCGTATACGCCTACCAAAAAGGTGTAAATGAATTTGTGAAAACAGGTACTACGCCTGTTGAGTTTCACATCATGGGTATTCCTAAATCCGAGTTTACACCCAAGGATATTTACTTGGCAGTCGGCTTTATGTCTTTTGGTTTTGCAGAGGCCTTGCAAGCCGATCCTGTATTGGAGAAAATCAGAACAGAGTTAGGAGCAAGTTATCTAGAAGATTTAGCAGTGCAGACACCCGTGGATGCAGAGCGAATCAAAAATTTTAAAGGTGAGATAAAAGGAACAGCAGGCGATTCATTGATTGCTTCTATTCATGAGGCGCTGGAGCTTCTACCGGTTCCACTGTGGCAAGGCAGTAATGGTTGGGTAGTATCAGGCGAGCGAACTGCTTCAGGCAAGCCTATTCTTGCCAACGATACACACATTGGTTTTGGTCAACCAGCTGTTTGGTACGAAGCGCATATCGAGTATCCGGGTTTTAGTTTTTATGGTCATCACCTGGCAGGAATTCCCTTTGGCCTGTTGGGGAACAACAACAAAATTGCCTGGGGCCTTACCATGTTCGAGAATGACGACATGGATTTTTTCAAAGAGACCTTGAATCCTGAAAATTCCAATCAGGTAAAGTTTAAAGATCAATGGGAAGAACTCATCAGCAGAAAGGAAATTATAAAAGTAAAGGGCGAAGAAGATGTTGTGTTGGAACTTAAAACATCACGCCACGGTACAATTGTCAATGGAGGGATTGAGAATGTGGCAGAATCATCAAGCCCAATTGCCATGTGGTGGATGTTGAGTGCAGAACCAAACTATGCACTGCAAGCAGCCTATTTATTAAATCGCGCCAGCAATTTTACGGAGGCACAAAAAGCAGTTTCACTTTTCTCCGCTCCCGGTCTTAACGTAATGTATGGAGATGTAGATGGCAACATCGCCTGGTGGGCAGCGGGTAAACTTCCGATTCGTCCCGCACATGTGGTATCCAAGTTTTTTCTGGATGGCGCCAGTGGCAATGATGAGTACTTAGGGTTTTATCCTTTTGAAAAAAATCCTCAGTCCATTAATCCACCCTGGGGGTATGTGTACACTTCAAACAATCAACCCGATTCAGTAGAGGGCGTTTTGTACCCTGGATATTATTACCCCAAATCACGAGCTGGTAGAGTAAATGAATTGCTAGCCGAGAACAAGAAGTGGACAACAGAAGATACGAAGAAAGTAAACCTGGATGTAATCGGGAAACCTCAGGTGGAAGTAGCCAAGGAGATTTCAAAGATTCTGCAAGGTTTGAGCGAACCGGCATTTCAAGTATTGATCGCACCGCTGGAGTCATGGAATGGAGATAATAAGAGTACTGATATTGCGCCATCGGTTTATTATAATCTGCTTTCACAAATTATTTTTCTTTCTATGAAGGATGAATTGGGTGAAACTGCTTTTAAGACCCTGATGGAAACGTCTGTTCCGAAAAACTCTTACTTGACATTAATCAGTAATGATAATTCGCTCTGGTGGGATAATGTTAAAACAAAAGAAATAAAGGAAACACGAAGCGGTGTTGTGAAGGAAGCAGCAAATAAGACACTTGCGTTGTTGGAAAAAACCTCTGGAGAAAAAGTAGAAGAGTGGACATGGGGTAAGATTCACACCCTCACACACAATCATCCACTCGGTGCTGTAAAACCTCTCGATAAATTTTTTAATGTGGGCCCGTTTGTCGTAGATGGTGGACAAGAGGTGGTAAATAATTTAACGTTCTCTTTGGATACCACAGGATACTTCCCGGTCACAGTCGGACCAGCACTGCGAAAAATTACTGACCTAAGTGCTATTGAATCGGGAGAAACGATTTCTCCCACCGGCCAATCCGGCAACGTGATGAGCAAGCATTACGATGATCAAGCCGAACTATTTGCCACCGGCAAGTTCCGACCCATGCTCATGAATCGCAGCGTCATTGAACAAAAGAATTCAACAAAACTGACGTTAATTCCAGCACCAACTAACTGATAACAATCAACTAATAACATCACGATGAACGCACAACAACGACAATATCTATTCGGGCTAATCTTTTTACTCTTTGGCTTTTACCAGGCCTATCAAGGGCAGATGCTCGAATTTTCACTCTATGCATTGGCTGGTTTGTCCTTTATCTTTAATCAGCTAACCAGCGAGCCCAAGTTGGGAGGTTACAAGAAACAATTAGTGATTACTACCTGGGTGTTTATCATTGCCACCGGTCTTACATTCTTTTACCTGTTGCAGTTCAAGTTCTTCTAAGAGCCACACACGTAATTTTTGGTGACGCGCGCAATGCTTTCTTTACCTTTGCACTAAGACATGGTAAACAAGCAACGACTTTATTGGACCCTACAAATAGGCGGATGGATTGTATATGCCATTCTGCAGATTGTCTTTTATACCATTTCGTCAGGGTCTATCAGCGGTAAGCGAATTGTATTCTTTTTACTGGAGGCGCTCAGCTGTTTGTTGGTTACCCACGCACTTCGGTACCTCATGGTAAACAAATTTCGTTGGATGAGTTTTACTTTGCCCCGCTTAATACCTCGGGTGTTAGTGACGGTTGCTGCGCTAGCCTTGGTTGCCTACGGACTTCAACAAATCGCCATTATCATTTCGGGTCGTGTGTTCAATCCTGAACTGGCGTTCGATCCAATTCAGATTGTGTACGGATGGTCCTTTTTTACAATTCTATTTTTTCTTTGGTCTGTTTTTTACTTCGCATATTATTTTGTGGAGCAGTACAATAAATCGCTTAAGTACGAAGCTTCCCGTATCGAGATAGAACTTAACAACCTGAAGTCTCAACTCAACCCACATTTTATTTTCAATGCACTCAACAGCATTCGTGCCCTGGTAGATGAAAATCCGAAGAAGTCAAAACAAGCGATTAATCATCTTTCCAATATTCTGCGCAATTCTTTGGCAGTAGACCGTATCGGACTTACCAAGTTTGAAGATGAGCTTAAAATTGTGAAGGACTACCTTAGTTTAGAGACCATCCGCTTTGAAGAGCGCCTTCAGACAACGTTTGAAATACACCCGGATTCCAACACCTTTTTGGTTCCGCCTTTAATGATTCAGACGTAGTATTTCTGTAAAAACAATCGTGGAAGGAACCAATCTAAAAATTCAGATTCGAAACAGCGGACAATATCACCAATACCATGTAAACGGAATTAGGCGAAAAGGGGGTTTGGGCCTCAAAAATACCGCTCAACGCCTTAAATTGCTCTATGGTGAAAATGCTTCTTTTAAAATAGAGAACGAAAGCGATACTTTTGTCTTAACTGAAATTATTATCCCGCAATCGCATGAGAGCACTGATCATAGATGACGAGCGTTTGGCACGCAAAGAGTTGATGAAGTTGTTGGAAGATCATTCTTCCATCGAGGTAATTGGAGAAGCCCAAAATGCGGACGAGGCCTTTGAGATGATTGAGACGCTCAACCCCGATCTGCTCTTTCTGGACATACAAATGCCAGGCAAGACAGGATTTCAGTTGTTGGAAATGCTTGACTCCGTTCCTCTAGTCGTGTTTACAACTGCTTACGATGAGTATGCCCTCAAGGCGTTTGATGTAAGCGCGCTAGATTATTTATTAAAACCAATTCAGCCGGAGCGTCTGGCAGAAGCGGTTGCCAAGATTGTCCAAAAAGAGAAGGATAAAAAGGAGGCCATCGAGAATGGTGAAAAGAAGCTGGGCCTTAACGATCAGGTGTTTGTAAAGGATGGAGATCGTTGTTGGTTTGTGAGTCTCTCCAACGTACGCATGTTTGAGTCGGATGGGAATTACATCAAAGTATATTTTGATGCTAATAAGCCTATGATTCATAAATCATTGAACGCGCTGGATGAAAAATTGGACGAGCGCGCTTTCTTCCGGGCGAGTCGCAAGCACATTGTAAACCTTAGCTGGGTAGAAGGTATCGAACCCTGGTTCAACGGAGGCTTGATGGTGCGCTTAAAAGGTGGAGATAAGGTGGAGGTGAGTCGCAGACAGGCTGCGAAATTTAAGGATATGATGAGTCTGTAAACTTATTTCAGCACCAGCTCAACCAGCTCTTTCTGCACGTTCCAGTCCTTCGCGAGTTTTAGCATCGCGGTAGCTTCCATTTCGGTAACGTAACCCTTCAAGTTGTTAGCTTGCCATACCATGTTGATGAGTTCTACGCGTTTTTCTTTAGTGTAATCGCCAATAATTAAGTTCAAATAGTCGCGTGCGCGATCAAAGGCGGTGATGTAATCTTTGGCGATGAAGTCGAGAGCCCATTGGTATTCATCAGGAGCTTGTAATTCTTCGGCAGTTTTGTCCAAATCATTTTTCTCAGCTTCATCAAGCCCGTGGTAATGAAAGATAACTGCTTTCAGTAATAAATAAACGCGCTTCTCTTCCGATGATTTGTCCATGTGGGGCCGCCCAAAAAGTTCTCTTCAAGGTAGGAATTCCGTGAGTTTATACAAAACGGGTTTGCTGGGGGAAGCATCAATTTCCAACGAAGTGATTTGTAAGTTTAACAAGTAAAGTCCGTCTGGTACGTGTTCGGGTACATAGGTGAGCTCCGTAATAGTGCAATGCTTTCTTACAGGCCCTTCAAGTTTCCAAAAAGCTTTATGCGCAGAAAGAGCTCCACCATCTACTTCTCGGTCAACACTGGGAAGGTCAAGTAATAAATGTTCTATCCCATTTTCAGCAAGGTATTGTGTAAGGGCTGCCTCCAGGTAAGGAGGGTTGGTGCCGGAGTACTGCCTGGTTTTTTTTTGATCATCGTTTGGATGTGTACGGATGACAAGCGCCTTTGCTGTGGGATGTTTTATTTGTTGCTTCAGTGATTCCAGGGTAATTAGCATATCACCATTTCCCACAGACATTGGGCGCAGACTGATTACTTCCGTGATAAAATGAAACGTTTTGAGCAAAGAGTTTAGCGTGACCTTCGGATCTGCCACCAGGTGACCGTAACACTCGGTATGAGTGCCATTGCCATGGGGAGTCAGGGAAACTTTTTGATAATTCACAGACCCACCGCGTTCTACACTGCCAATAAAATTGCCCATCTCGATGGTTTCGAATTTCACAGGCTCGGCATAATAACACGTGGGATTCAGATCACCCTCTTTCAGAGGAATAGAGATGTCCAGCGGTTGGGAAAAATCCGCTTGCCATTGCTTAGCATTAAAGTGTAAGGTGATGATCATGGTATTACAAATAAATCGGATGCAATTTTGTCTGCTAGTAGTTTGCCTTTTCTGGTAAGTGTTATTTTTTTGTCTTCAATACTGGCATATTGAAGATCTACCAATTGCTGTAAGTATGCGGCCTGCTCAGTCAACAAATCATACCCGGTAGTGGCCAAAAGTTTTTCGTTATCGCAACCCCAAGAGGTACGCAACGTAGTAAGCAGGTATTCATTTATTTTGTCAGCAGTAGATAATATCTCTTTCTCAACAGGTACCACTCCGCTGGCCATTGCTTTAAGGTAGTGGTGGTTATTGGCTACGGTATAGTGCCTGCTCATTCCATTGTAGGAATGCGCACTTGGACCAATGCCAAGGTAATGGGCTCCTTTCCAATAACTGCTATTGTGACGAGAGTAAAAGCCAGGTTTCGCAAAATTGGAAACTTCATAGTGTTCATAACCGCCAAGCTCCAACGCTTCCATCAATACCTCCAGGTGTTGAGCAGCCACCTCATCCTCAGGTGCTTTTAGTTTACCCTGCTTTGTCCATTTGCCAAAGGCAGTTTTAGGTTCAATGGTAAGCGAGTAGCAAGAAATATGTTCTGGATCTAAGGCCAGTGCCTGCTCGATATCTTCTTTCCACATCTCCAGTGTTTCGGCAGGTAGGGCATAAATCAGATCTATGCTGATGTTGCTAAATCCTGCATCACGGGCATTACTTACACAATGCATGGCATCTTTCGATGAGTGAGCTCTGTTTAACGAGGTGAGCAAGGTGTCGTGAAAGCTTTGAATACCAATGCTGAGTCGGTTAATGCCAGATTCTTTAAGTGCCGCTAGTTTTTCTTTGCTAAGATCATCCGGGTTTGCCTCCAGTGTTATCTCCGCCTGCTTGCTTACACTAAAACGGGTTTGAATGGCCGTCATCAACTCCTCTACTTCAGCCTGCGTCAGCAAAGAAGGAGTGCCCCCTCCAAAATAAATGGTCTCTATTTGTTCTCCTTCCAGATAGTGTTGTTGCAATTCGATTTCCTGAACCATGGCCTTTACCAGGTCATTTCTAAACTCCTGATTGGTAGAGAAATGGAAATCGCAGTAGTGGCAAGCCTGCTTGCAAAAGGGGATGTGTAGATAGATGCCTGCCATGTGGCAAAGCTACACGCATTTTGTGGCTGTCGAAAGAGTCATATTTTTGCGGTCACGTCATGAAGTCATACTTACTTGTTGCTTTTCTTTTCTTAGTACAAACCTCTCTGGCGCATGCTCAAGTGCGCTCGTACGACCTACAAAAGGATTGGTTGATTTTTAACAACAAAGGATACACGAACTATCAAGCACAGGATGAGGTAGACGCAGTTCACATACGCTTTAATGAGAAAAGAGGTGTGGGTGACTACCTGGTAATAAAAGCCTCCAAACCAGTCACTCTTTTTTTAAATAATGTACTGATTGCTTCCGTACATCGTGCGGACACACTTTATATCGACAGTTTGCGTCAGCAACACAACCTCTTGGCCTTTACCTTAACATTCTATGCGTCTTCTATTAAGCGGGCAGGTTTATCAACGCATTTAATCACTCCCAGCTTGATCAAGTCTGTAGAACCGTTAACCCCTCAGCCCCCTACCTATTTCCGCGACTTTTCTTTTATCGGCACCTTGCTGGTGCTCGCCATTCTGTTAATGATCATCCGACTCAACCCCAAACTGGCGTCAGATTATTTTTCTGTTACAAAAATATTTTCCCTGCGTGAAAGTGAAGACAGTACCGTATATACTCGAATTACTAGCAGTGGCAATTTTTTGTTTTACGGTTTCAGTAGTTTGACGCTTGGGTTTTTCCTCGTTTTGCTTTTTGCCAAGTTGCCTGAAAAAGAGTGGATGAGTATTCATTCCTTTCAACAGGCCATGGGTTATTGGTTATTGTTTAGCTTGGCCATCACGGTTCTTCTCTTAGGCAAAATGTTGGTTATTTACCTCTTTGCCACACTTTTTAATCTCCGCGATGTGGCAGGTATGCAGTTTTTTAATTGGGTCAGGGTTTTATTTCTATCAATCGGTGTTTCCATTACGCTGTTAATGATTGTGATCATTCGATGGAATGAGTCATCAACCCTGTTTCCGTTTTTTTATCAGGCAATTGGATGGTTGCTGATGGGGTGGATACTGTTGGCCTTTTTTAAAATTGCGGCTAAAGCCCGAATCGGTCTGTTCCATTTATTTTCATACCTTTGTGCGACAGAAATAATACCTACCCTTATTGTTCTGAAAATTCTGTATTACTAGTACTACCCAGGTGTTGATATGAGTGAAATCGCTACGGACAGATTGCGCAAAGTGAAAAGCATTCTGGTTACGCAAGAAGCCCCTTCTGATGCAAATTCCCCTTACCTTAAATTAGCTGAGAAATTCAGCCTTAAGATCGATTTCCGTCCTTTTATTCAGGTCGAACCTGTTCCTGTAAAGGAATTCCGTAAGCAAAAAATAGATATTCTTCAGCACACGGCCATCATTTTTACCAGCCGCAATGCAGTCGATCATTTTTTTACGATTTGCAGTGAGCTTAAAATTGAAATGCCGGCCGACATGAAATATTTCTGTGTCTCCGATCAGACCTCCAATTATTTGCAGAAGTACATTGTCATCCGCAAAAGAAAAATCTTCACTGGTTTAAAGACTGCGCTGGATCTAATGGAGCTCTTGAAAAAGCACAAGAATGAAAAGTACTTATTCCCCTGCTCAGACATTCGCAAAAACGATATTCCTGACTTTTTAAAGCAAAATGGGTACACTTTTACTGAGGCCATTATTTATAATACAGTGGCTGCAGACCTTTCTGACTTAAAAGAAGTGTTCTACGATATTGTTGCCTTTTTCAGCCCATCAGGCATTACCTCTTTGTTTCAAAACTTCCCCGAGTTTAAGCAAAATAACACCCGCATTGCAGCGTTTGGACCTACTACGGCCCAGGCAGCACGCGATGCAGGCCTTATTTTAGACATTGAAGCCCCACTTCCAAATGCTCCCTCTATGACCGGAGCCTTGGAACTTTATATAAAGAAGGCAAACGGAATCCGATAACTCATTCATTATCGGTGCTTTAGATTTAGGTGTTTTTTAAAATACTTTAACACCCCGGTGTTGATTGTATCGATAAAAAACATTTACTTTAACATCTGTTTTAAGTAATACATGTCAAAGAAGTCGTTTTATACCGCTCTTGCGATAACATTTTTTGCGGCTTTCGGGGTTCAAGCACAGCAAGATCCCGTCTTCTCGCAATACATGTTTAATACGTTGTACCTAACTCCCGCTCATGCCGGAGTCGATGGAGTAACGCGCCTTACAGCCGTACACCGTAGTCAATGGTTAGGATACCAACCTAGCTTTGGCGGTGGGGGTGCTCCCGTTTCTCAAATGGTGAGTTTCAATACACCCATTTATAAACTGCGCAGCGGATTTGGAACCTACATACTCAATGATGTTTCTGGACCTCAAAATAATTTAGAGGTGCAAACCATGTATGCGTATCACTTGGGCATTAAAGACAATAAGTTGAGCATTGGTATAAAAGCAGGTATTTATTCACAAACCGTAAATGGTACATACTACCGTTACGTAGACAGCAATGATTCTCAAATTACAGAAGGAAGAGATTCTCAGATTAAACCAGACCTTGGTTTTGGTATTTTCTACCGCTCTGAAAAATATTATGCAGGTATAGGATTTAATCACCTCTTAAAGTCGGAGTTTGACTTCGGAGCTGACCAAACCCGATCGGCACTTGAAAACCATGTAAACTTAACGGGCGGTTATTACTATGATCTGAGTTTTGACCTCTCTTTACAGTTTGCTACCTGGGTAAAAACGGATCTCAACGAAACTTCTGTAGATTTAAGCGCTTTAGCCTATTATAAAAATACGATGTGGGGCGGCTTGTCGTTTAGACAATCGGAAGCCATTACCGTACTTCTGGGATATAGTTTCCTGAAGGATAAGTCATTGCGATTGGGTTATTCTATGGACTATGTAATTAAAGATCAGGAGGCTAAGCAAGCCACCTCGCATGAACTCTTATTGAGTTATGAGTTACCCATTGGCCCCGGTACAACTAAAAAAATCGTCCGAACGCCAAGATACAGGCATTAAGGGTTTTTTATTAATTTTGGAATTCATCGATTTTTGTAGACTTTGTAAAGCTTTTTAAAAATAACTATTTCGTTTATCAAATTGCGTACTATGAATAAGACAACCTTAGGGAAGATCCTTTTAATCCTTGCCGGTTTCGTGGCAGGAGCCTGCGGTCTTTTAGGACTCGGGCAAAGCGGTGGAGATGAGGGCCAGGTGATTGGCGTTGCCGGAAGAGAAGGCTGGTCTATGGTTGTTCCCTTGGGGATGGTGCCAATTCCTGCTGGTAC
>LNEN01000170.1 GCA_001464155.1 Cytophagales bacterium Ga0077538
ATTTTGGAAGATATTTCTACATCTGAAATGCTTCAAGGATTGGAAGGAGAACAATACCAGTTAAAGATAAAAAAACCTGACGGCAAAACTTTTGAATTGGCGGTTGCTCATTCAAAATGCTCTGAAACCGAACTTTATCCAAGAGTTCAAGAATCAACCAACTTAATTGATTTTAGATGGCATGAAAATCAGATAGCCTATATCGCATTAAATTCATTTGAAAATGAGTCTATTGACTCTCTTTTTGTCAACAAACTACCCGAACTGTACAAGGCGAAGGCGTTGATTATTGACTTAAGAAAGAACGGTGGTGGAAATGGAGATTATGGATTGGAAATATTAAAATACCTGATTCCTGATGAAACAGTATATGGTTCTAAAAGCCGAACAAGAAACCACATAGCGACCTACAAAGCATGGGGGGAAATGACAAATCCAAAAGATACTGCTATCCACCCTGAGTATAAAAAGGCCTACTTAAATTACATTGGAGAATACTATTACGAATTTCCAAATGCGCCAAGAAGTTTGCAAACCAATCATAAAAGATTGCTAATTCCAACTGCTGTACTGATAGGCCATTTCACAGCTTCAGCTGCTGAAGACTTTTTAATATATGCTGACAAGCAGCCTCATTTTATTAAATTAGGTAGCCCTACTTTTGGTAGTACTGGACAACCATTTCACTTTTACTTACCTGGAGGAGCGTTAGCCCGTGTTTGCACTAAACAAGATACCTATCCGGACAGCCGTGAATTTGTGGGTGTTGGTATAAAACCTGACATTGAAATAGTCCCAACATTGAATGATTATTTAAATAGGAAAGATCCAGTTTTAGGTAAGGCAATAGAGTACTTAAAGCAGAAACAGAAATAAAACTACCACCAACAAAATAGGCAATAGCGGGGTGATGTGGAAGCTAGGTCTTTAGCTTCATTCAACGTTTGGTCACGGTGGACAGATACGGTTTAAAAAGCCCACCACTTCCTCAATACAAACGATAATCATTTGCTCTTAATGCAATCGGGTTTCATCATTTACTGTTAAACGGTAACCCGCCAAGCTACTTCCCCGTGTACGCAGGCATGGTCTACTCAAACATTCTGAAAAACCTGCATAAGCACATTTCATTGACCCAGGAAGAGGAGGAATATTTTCTCTCCTTGTTGAAATATCAGGAAGTAAGTAAGAAGGACGTTGTGCTTCATCAGGGTGAAGTTTGCAAGCATCTCTATTTTGTAAACTCAGGCCTGTTGCGCGCCTTCTTTACCGGTCAGGAGACCAAAGAGGCAACCATTATGTTTGCCATGGAAGATTGGTGGATCACCGACATGCATTGCTTTCTGCAACAATCAGCGGCAATGGTCAGTATACAAGCAGTGGAAGCAAGCACTCTTTTGAAATTGAGTAAGCATGATTTGGATTCGCTTTATAGTACGGTTCCTGCGTTCGAGCGCTTTTTTAGAATACTGATGCAAAACGCGTATGTACGAGAACAAGTGCGCGTTTTGGAGAATCTCTCATTGCCTGCTGAAGTACGGTATACTAATTTTATGAAGAAGTACCCGCAAATTGTGCAGCAAGTCACACAAAAGCAGATTGCCTCCTATCTGGGTATTACCCCTGAATTTTTAAGTGCCATTCGCGCCACCAAGCGGCTTTGATGTTTTCTTAAGATAGCTTAAGATAATTGGTGGAAGGCTTTCATTCCTTTGTAAAAAAAATTATGCTGATACTGATTGCAGGACCTTACCGAAGTGGCACAAATGATGACCCACGCTTAATGCATGAAAACCTTCAACGACTGGAGGCTGCCGCCTTGCCTTTGTTCAGGCTAGGGCACATACCTGTGATTGGCGAGTGGGTAGCACTGCCTTTATTAAAACAAGCAGGTTCAACACGTCCTGGAGATGCGGCTTATGAAGAAATTCTGTATCCGGTAGCCCACCGCCTGTTGTTAAAGTGTGATGCTGTGTTGCGATTGGAGGGAGCATCCAAGGGAGCGGATGAAGATGTGCTCATTGCTAAAGAAAGAGGCTTACAGGTTTACTATAAACTCGAGGAGGTTCCAAGGGCTGAGAACTTCTCATCATGATGCATAGAAAGCATTAGGTAATGGGTAGCTCTACAATAAAAGTAGATCCCTTTCCTTCTTCGCTCTCGCACCATACCCGGCCGTTTAATTCCAGAACATATTTTTTTACGATGGATAGCCCTAAGCCTGTGGAGTCTTCACCGGCTGTAGGTCTTGCGGATAGTTTACGGTATTTACCAAAGAGATTCTTCATATCCTTTTCACTGATGCCTTGGCCCTGATCGATAAACTCAATTCGTGCAAAGGAAACTTGGCGACTCAGTCTGATTGTAACCGGTTTTCCTAGGGGAGAATACTTAACAGCATTGGAGAGAAGGTTTTCGAAAACTTCAGAAAGGTAGCTCACATCGCTGTCAATGCTGGGAACGGTTGTGTCGATTTCTTTTAGGAGCGATATACCTTTACGGGTTGCCATTTCAGTAAACCGACCTATAATTTCTTCTACTAAAACATCAAGCTTTATTCTCTCCAGAGTAATGTTCAATGTTTTTGCTTCGATGGCACTTACATCCAGGATCTTGGAAACCATTTTTTTCAAGCGATGGGTGGCTTGATCAATTTTAGTGGTGTATTCCTGTTGTTCTTGCGATTGTCCTGTTGAGGTAAGCTTGATAATTTCCAACATGCCGCTGATTTGATTGAGCGGACTTTTTAAGTCATGCGCCACAATGCTGATCAGGTCATTTTTCTCTTCATTAAGTTCTACCAGTGTTTTGTTGATAGATTCAATTTGTTCCTTCTGCCTGTTGATTTCGGTGTACTGTGCCTGAAGTTTTCGGTTGTCCTTTTGTTTAATCCAATAACTCGTGAGCACAATAAGAATGATAGCAAAAAATAGAATGGCCGTGTAGATCAGTAATTGTTGCTGAATCCCCGCTCTTTCTAATTGTGATTGCTGTAAGGCCAGCTCAGTATTTTTAAAAGCAATCTCTTTTTGGCGTTCAATGGCCAATAGCTCACTTCGTTCAATCTCAGCATTTTGCAAGTCGCGCCTTTGCTCCAATAGCAGGATGGCTTGTTCCTGTTTTTCCTTTTCAATTTTACCTTGTTGCAGTTGGAGTTGTTGTACGGCTCTGGCTTGTTCGAGCTGTTCCTTTTGAAGCGATACGTTCTGCAGCTCCTTTTCTTTTAAGAGTAGTTCAATTTGCTGTCGCTCTCGTTCAGCAATTTCTTTTTCGTTGCGTAGCACCAATGCCTGCATTTCATGATCAATCAAACTAAGCTTGGCCTCCTTTTCCGTGTTTTCAATTTGAAACTGCTTCAATTTCTCTTTCTCTTCTTGCAATTGTTCCTGGTAGAGAAGACTGTCTTTCAGGATCGAGTACTGTTGATAACTGGCTAAGGCTTTCTCATAGTCTGCTTGCTTTTCATAAATTTCTGAAAGCCGTATGTAGTTCCGTGACTGTAGTCTTTTGTTGTCTGTATTTTTCAACAGACTAATTGATTGTTGCGTTTGCTTTTCCGCTTCCCTTAAATCACCTAATGATAAATACAGGGAGGCCAGGTAATTATGCATGACGGCAATTTCTACCGGAGAACCTTTTTTCTTTTTGATCTCCAGGGCTTCATTAAAACTTCGGATGGCATTTCGACTGTCGCCTTTGGACTGATACATAATGCCGATGTTCATGAGATTGGTAATGATGTTGTTTTCGCTTTCGCCCCGTTTTCCTGCCAGTCGGTTCATTGATAAGGCAGCCTGGTAGGACTCCAGGGCCTTGTCTGAATTGTTTAAATCTTTGTAGTGATTGCCAATCACATTGAGCGTAGCGGCCGTACTCAAGGAGTCACCCAATTGCTTGTTTACTTCGAGAAGTTCCAGATTGTACTTCAGCGAATTAGGAAGATCGTTGGAAGCGGAATAGATAAAGGCAATTTTTTCGAGAATGCGTTTACGTTGGGTCGCATCTTCTTTTTCGCGCGCTAAGGATAACAGTTGGAAATAGAGTTCGAGAGATTTTTCCGGCTGCTGAAGACTCAGGTGGGCTTCGGCCATTTGTTCCAGGAGAACTGGACTTGCTGTTTTTCCTCCTTCTTCCTGAAGTTGAACGGCTGCTTTATAATACGGCAAGGCTTTCTCGGGTACACCCCACTCCTGAAAAAGTTCGCCCATTTTAATGTGCGTCCATAGTAAGGTTGCTTTATCACTTTGTCTCTCAATTTCTGGCAAGGCTTGTAGGTAATTGTTTAAGCTGGCGGGATAGTTCCTTAGCGATTTTTGAGCCTGTGCAAGAATCAACAAACTGTTAATCGTTCCCCATCGAGCGTCCGCACGCGTGGATTTCTCCAGACTAGCCTGTGCCCATCGAATGGCTTCTGTATACTCGTGCTTGATGAGTTGCTTGTGTGCCTGATCAAGATCTTGGGCAATGGCTGTACTATCGGAGGAACTAACCTGAGCGAATGTGGAAGAGGAGAAAAGTAAGAGCACAAGAGATAGCCTAAGAGCATAAAAATTGCTCACGAAGAATACGATCGTACTTCGAAAAGTCTTGTGTGCGGGTCTGGGCATCCGTAAATCGAACCTGTATCGTTAGTTAAGGTAGTAATAAATGTCTGATCTGTGAAAGGAACAGGATGGGAAGATGTGAGGAGGCAGGTTCCAACAGAATAAACATGATGGAGTCAGGGTGCGATTAGAAAAATTAGCCACTCCGTGTTACATTTAAAGAATTATCCGAATGGATGGTAAATCTTTTAAATGATTGATTTCTTTCGACAAAAAAAATTAACCCTCTCACTACTTATGAATGCTGATTTAATTCTGATTCTTGGAATTGTTCTACTTCTTCTGTTGCTCTTGCTTTCTTTTGTTACGGTACAGCAAGGTACCATCGCAGTGATTACTGTATTTGGAAAATACCAACGGATTCTTCGGCCTGGATTGAGTATGCGTGTCCCTTTTATTGAGATGATCTTCACCCGTATCTCCATACAAAACAGGTCTGTGGAATTGGAATTTCAAGCCACCACCAGCGACCAAGCCAATGTGAATTTTAAAGCCATGTTATTGTTTGCTGTGTTGAATCAGGAAGAGCAGACCATAAAGAATGTAGCCTTTAAGTTTCTGGATGAGAAAAGCCTAATGCAGGCATTGGTGCGTACCATCGAAGGTTCTATTCGAAGCTTTGTGGCTACCAAAAAACAGGCGGAGGTACTTTCTTTGCGTACAGAAATTGTACAGGAAGTGAAGCTTCAGCTAGACCAGACTTTAGAAGGCTGGGGATATCACCTGATTGACTTACAACTGAACGATATTGCCTTTGATGAAGCCATTATGAAATCAATGGCGCGTGTAGTAGCATCCAATAATTTGAAAGCAGCTGCTGAAAATGAAGGACAGGCCTTGTTGATTACAAAAACCAAAACCGCAGAAGCGGA
>LNEN01000171.1 GCA_001464155.1 Cytophagales bacterium Ga0077538
TGGGTGTTGTGGCTGCAGCCCATGCATGTAATCAATTGACACGTACTTCAAAGACTTCTTGTCAGGCATACGACTAACAGATGCACAGAGAAGAGACCTTATCACAGGCCACAAAACACTCAGGGATAGACTTACATCCGATCCGGAATTAAAGTCTATCATTATCAATACCTTTTTACAAGGGAGTTATAAACGATCGACCGCTGTAAGGCCGCTTAATGATAAGCGTGCAGATGCGGATGTGATCGTTGTTACCAATTTGGATAAAAGCAAGCTAACCCCTGAGCAAGCTATTGCTAAATTCATTCCTTTTGTAGATAAGTATTACAAAGGGAAGTACAGAATTCAAGGCCGATCTATAGGCATTGAATTATCGTATGTTGATCTGGACATTGTTATAACTTCTGCTCCCTCAGTCGTTGATACTGATTTATTAAAATCTGCTAGCGTCAACACTTCACTTTCTTTAGAAGATTTTAATTCAACGTATGACTGGAAGCTAATAAAGGCTTGGGCAGAACCAGTAAGCGGTAGAATGATGTCTCTCTCAGAAGCCGCAAAAAAAGAGCCTGAGTGGAAAATGGAACCTCTTTGGATTCCTGATCGTGATGCCAAAAAATGGGTTGAAACTCACCCTCTTGAACAAATACGTTGGACACGCGACAAGAATAAAAATACCAACACGCATTATATAAATGTTGTGAAGGCATTAAAGTGGTGGAGGATTTTGAAAGTAACAGATATTAAGCATCCAAAAGGCTATCCAGTTGAACACATGATTGGAAACAACTGCCCTGACGGTGTAACTTCTGTTGCCGATGGGGTTTGCTTGAGCTTGGAAGCAATCGTTAAGAATTATGCATTACATCGTGCGGTAGGAACAAAACCTAGTCTCCAAGACCGCGGAGTACCGGAACATGATGTTTGGAAAAGAGTATCGGTTGAAGAATTTAAAAAGTTCTACGATCATGTTAGAACTTATGCTAAAATTGCGCGCGAAGCAATCAATGCTAAAACGCTTAAAGAGCAGGTTGAGAAGTGGAGAGAAATCTTTGGAGAGAAGTTTCCTAAATACGATGGAGATGAAAATGAATCTGTCAGCGGAGTTAAGAGCGGCCAATCAATGGGCCTCGGCTTGAGCCCGGGTTTTTCTAAGAGAGAAGAAGTTACAAAGCCTGAGCCGGGTAGGTTTGCTTAATGGAGGTAACGTCTGAAGTTAAGGCAGCGAGGCGTTTGCTTCACTCCATTGCCGAATATGAACTTCTCGAAGACTTGGCCTGGCTTCCCACGCTTAAGTCTTGGATGATGAAAATAAAACTTAACGTTGATGTGGCGGAAAATGAATTTATTCCTTCCAGTACCGTTTGGCATGTGTTGATTAGTTCTGAGTACCCTAAAGGTTCCATTAAGTTTTATCCAAACAAGCTTGATGGAGTTAAATCAACTCATCCACACCAAAATTACAATCATGCTTTTGATGAAAAGGTACCTTTTAGTGGGGGTGATCCTTGCCTGAATACTAAACAAGGTTCTTGGGGCCGATCAATCTACTCTTCGGAACCCACAGGTAAAGAAAGATTAAAGTGGCACGTGATTAGATGCATTGATTGGATTAAGGCTGCTGCTTCAAAAAAACTTTTCCAAGAGGGAGATCCAATTGAACTGCCTACTTATCCTTCATTAACTGACTACCAGATTATTTTTAATGAGGACGAGGTATCATTCTCGAAATGGTCATCTTCAGTAATTACAAGCGGAATCGCAGAAATAAAAACAGTTAGTCAATTACCACGTTTGTACGTGGTGTTTAATTTTCTTGGACATGAAAAGGATGACCCAGCGACAAAATGGGGAGAAAAATTAGCGACAGTCGAATTACAAGAACATAACGCTATCTGGTTAAAGATTAATCAACTGCCCGTAGAAGATCCATGGCAAATTCCATCAACCATTGGTGACCTTATTAAAGTTCTAGCTCTCAATGGCATAGACCTGAAGGGAAGCATTTCCAATCATTATCATATTCTGCGCAGAAAAGGAAAATCGTTGAGCTTTATTTTACTTGGATTTCCATTACCTAAACGGATAGGTGAAACAAATTCTTTAATGCACTGGATCGCATTCGAGCTTAAAGACTATCCCAATTCAAAGGGCTTTACTAAAGCTTCTCATGCTCTTTTTGACCACGAGTTAAATGTTGTGTTGTCAAGTAATAGAAAAATAAAATGGGTAAAAACCGAAAACTGGAATGAAAATCAGATCACCAAACGTGGAGCGCTCAGAAAAGAGCTAACTGATAGTAGGATACTATTGGTGGGATGCGGTGCTGTAGGTTCATTACTAGCTGATCAGATTGTTCGCCTCAGCTGCAAGCAATTGAAACTCGTTGACGGGGAGAAATTGCATGTTGGCAATCTCTCTAGACATGCTTTATTGTTTACCGATGTGGAAAATTCTAAAGCTGAAGCGATGTGCAAAAAGTTAAATGCTACTTTACCTTTTGTAAAGGTTACGTTTGATTATGGTACAATTCAAGAGGTAATGGATAAAAATCCTAATTATATTGAGGACCATGACATAATTATCGAAGCTACCGGCAATGATTCTGTACTTGAATTACTGAGTGAACATGCTGCTATATTTCCTAATAAGATTTTTATATCCGCTTCGACTGGTTACAAGGCAGATAGATTCTTCTTACTAGTTTATAAATCCGGAGCGAACGAGAAATCTCTGGTGGAATCGTTTAGAGAGAATTTCAAGAAATGGCATGATAAAGAGCGAGAAGCATCTGAAAATACAGAAGAGTTAGTAGATGGCATTGGTTGCTGGCATCCACTTTTTCCTGCAAGAATTGATGACCTCCATATGCATATAGGAGCCTCCATTAAGCTGATTGAAAAAGCTGTTGATCCTGCTGCGCCAACCATTAGTTTTCATGTAATTGAGAAACAGTATAGTGCGGAAGGCATATTCTCAGGGTTGATTATTAAATCTTAAAAGATGTTGTATAGCTCATCGGACGGAAGATTCAAAGTTTTACTTTTTTCGGATGTGATTTCACAGCTGACAAACATGATTAAAATTGCTAATAATTTTGAGACAGGTGGTATCATGCTTGGTATTTATACCCATGACCAGTTTGTGGCTCAGGTGAGACATATAACAGAACCACCTAAAGATTCAGAGTTCGGTCCCACCTGGTTTCGAAGAGGGGTTAAAGGTTTGCAAAAACTATTAGATAAGCATTGGAAGCGTGAAGAATACTACCTGGGCGAATGGCACTATCACCCAAATGCATCAGCAAATCCCAGCTTGCAGGATATAAGTCAAATGAATCAGATTTCAAATGCTAAAGATTATCACTGCCCTGAACCAATTTTATTGATAATTGGGGGGAACTTTAAAAATTATGAAATACGGATATTTATTTCGTTAGGAAATCAAAAGCTCATTGACCTTAAAAGAATTTCCAGGTGTTGACCTTGGATGACTTGTTCCAACCCATGAGTATTTGTTCTTAATATCGCCTGCGATTTGCTCCTCCCAGTTATCCAATTTTTGCCTAAACTCATCTTCTAGCAATTGAAAATTGTTGAAATCTTTTTCATCAACAAGGAACCTTGCTGTTCTAATACCGGATTGGGGAGAGTGCTCGGCTTCTTGATATTCACAGTTATTTTCTCTAAGCACAAGGTTTTTAATTGCAGCTTCTCGCGGTGTTTTACAATCGAAGTAAAATCCTTCAGTCATTGATTTATCCAAATTTATCATAATTTGAATTTAAATTTTTCCTCAAGAATCTTAAATTTAGCGAGATCAAAAGAAAGATAAAAAAATCTTTTGATCCTCTTACAAATA
>LNEN01000172.1 GCA_001464155.1 Cytophagales bacterium Ga0077538
AAAATATAAAATCCTCATCCCAGGAGAGGAAGAGTTAGTTTCATATGCAGTCGCAAAAATCCCATCGCTCGTTATTGCAATGTTGTTATATGCCATCAGATTATAGGAGTTGCCTGATAAAAGTGTTGCTTCATGAACTATTGATTGGAAGTTATTTGCTGTAGCTTTGAA
Source organism: Cytophagales bacterium Ga0077538 (assembly GCA_001464155.1). Taxonomy (GTDB): domain Bacteria; phylum Bacteroidota; class Bacteroidia; order Cytophagales; family Cyclobacteriaceae; genus Chryseotalea. Next base: position 172 of record LNEN01000172.1, read on the forward strand.
AACGTAAAGCGCACCATAACCGCTGGGAGCAAAGGGAGTACCTGTAATAATTCTAGTGCCCTCTATAAAAACACCAGCCCTTCCAAAATCTGTAACACTACCTTCAGGACTCTCTAATAACACTGGGGCAATGGAATCATTCCATTCTTCACCAATTTCTTTATGGTATACATAAATGACACCGTATTTATACGGAGTAGCATTCTGAATAGGTTGGTAGATGTCGGTTATAGCAATTGTCTGTTGATCTTGAGAAATGGCGATCGAGTTATTCAGTCCGGCACCGAATGCCCTTGTGCCAGCCATACTAAATATGCTTTGCTCTGTTTGCGAAGTCCATCCGATAATTGGCTTTTTAAAAAGATAGACTTTTCCACCATACCCGCTAGCTCCCACTAATAGGTAGTCTTCTGACATGGTCACAGTCCACCCAAATTGTAAGCCATCCAACGGTGTAGAGGGTGCGAATGCAGCAATCTTTTGCCATTGATTGCTTTGTGTCTTTTGATATAAATTTACGATTCCAGTCAAACGTCCCAGACTGTCGCTATTGGGAATACCCACAGCCAAAAAATCTCCATGCATGGCTATGGACCTTCCGAATCCAGAATTAAAATCTGTTGAAGGCTCTGGAAGGAGTTTTGTAAAATCAGTAAGACATTGAGTGTGTGCGGTACTAACCAGTAGGGCTAGTAAAAAAGATAAATAGAGATGTTTCATCAACCCACGAGAATTTTTAAATATAACGAAGGTGATTTACAAAAAAAATCAAATTCCTTATTTACTTGTTCGTTCAATCTCCCGTAAGTTCTCCATCTTCTTGTTGCGTAAGAAACCATTGATGTCCTCGAAATGTTCCCTAACCCGCTTATTACCAAATTCAAATACTTTGGTAGCCAATCCATCTAAGAAATCACGGTCGTGGGAAACCAGGATGAGTGTGCCATCAAAAGCTTTCAAGGCATCTTTTAGAATGTCTTTCGTTTTAATATCCAAGTGGTTGGTTGGTTCATCCAGAATGAGGAGGTTCACCGGTTGCAATAACAACTTGATCATGGCGAGACGTGTCTTCTCTCCACCGGAAAGCATTTTTACTTTTTTGTCGATTGCATCTCCACTAAACATAAAAGCCCCAAGGATGTCTTTGATCTTGGCACGAATGTCTCCGACAGCAATTGCATCAATAGTTTCGTATACCGTCATGTCTCCATCCAATAAGGAGGCTTGGTTCTGTGCGAAGTAACCGATTTGAGACCCGTGCCCTAATTGGCACTTGCCATCAAAATCAATCTCGCCCATAATGGCTTTTACTAAGGTAGATTTACCTTCACCGTTCTTTCCAACAAAAGCAATCTTCTCGCCTCTGGCAATGGTTAAAGAAACATCTTGAAACACCACATGGTCTCCATATTTCTTAGTCATGTCGGCTACAATAACAGGATAGTTTCCCGAGCGTGGAGCAGGAGGGAACTTCAGATTAAGCGCTGAAGTATCAACTTCATCTACTTCAACAATTTCAATCTTCTCCAGCATTTTTACCCGCGATTGTACCTGCAGTGTTTTCGAATAGGTTCCTTTGAAACGTTCAATAAAGGCCGTGATGTCAGCAATTTCTTTCGCCTGATCGTCAAACTGCTTTTGTTGTTGTTCGCGTCTTTCCTTACGCAACTGCAAGTAGTGTGTATAATTGGTTTTGTAATCGTAGATACGCCCCATGGTTACTTCGATGGTGCGGTTGGTTAGATTATCCACAAAGGTTTTATCGTGAGAGATGACGATTACGGCCTTGGCATTATTCTTCAGAAAGTCTTCCAGCCATTGGACAGATTCAATGTCCAAGTGATTGGTAGGCTCATCTAAGAGGATCAAGTCTGGCTTTTGTAAAAGTATTTTGGCCAATTCAATGCGCATGCGCCAGCCACCACTAAACTCAGTTGTTGGACGGTTAAAGTCGCTTCGAACAAAACCCAAGCCCATGAGGGTTTTTTCCACTTCTGCATCGTAGTTGATTTCCTCAATGGAGTAGTACTTCTCACTTAGTTCAGATACTTGCTCAATAATTTTTGCATACTCGTCTGATTCGTAATCCGTACGCGTTTCCAGCTGACTGTTCAGTTCGTCCATCTGGGTTTTCATAGCGTGTATTTTGGAGAAGGCTTTGGAGGCTTCTTCAAAAACAGTGTCATTATCGTCAGTTAGTAAATGCTGCGGCAGGTAAGCAATAATGGCATCCTTTGGAGCCGAAACTTTGCCTCGGGTAGGCTTGGTGGCACCGGCTATGATCTTCAGCAAGGTGGATTTTCCAGCTCCGTTTTTACCCATGAGGGCTATACGATCGTTCTCGTTGATGTTAAACGTGATGTTGCTAAAAAGGGCTGAACCGTTAAACTCTACACTGACTGCGTCTACTGATATCATTGCATCGAAAATAAGGGCGCAAAGGTATGCTTTTTGAAGGACAGAGAGAAGGCAAAAATGAAGATTGCCGAAGAATTTAAGCAAACAGGGATTCTTTCAAGATTTTAAAAAAAGTACGTTAGGGCCCATCTACCTTTTACTGACTGTAAGGTAAACTGAAAGGTGAATCGCTGAAGGTGGGGCAAAAAAGCCCCGAGATTTTTATATTTGATTGGAGACTAACATCAAGCATTATGAAAACCTCTCAACACGCAAGCATTGACGAATACATTTCTACCTTTCCGGTAGAAGTAAGAAAAGTTTTGGAGGAGGTGCGTGACACGATTCAAAAGGCAGCACCGAAAGCAGAAGAAGTTATTAGTTACGGCATTCCAACGTTTAGATTAAGCGGAAATCTGGTGCATTTTGCGGGGTATACCAAGCATATAGGATTTTATCCTGGCGCAGCTGGAATCGAGGTTTTTAAAAAGGAAATTTCTGCTTTTAAAAGCGCTAAAGGATCTGTACAGTTTCCACTCGATAAGCCCATGCCGCTAGGGCTCATCACTAAAATTGTAAAATATCGGGTAAAGATGAACCTAGAGAAGGCGAAGACCAAGAAATCAACTAAGTAAAAATATAGCTACGGGTCAACTCCACACATTTCTGACGAGTAGAGAACTCGCTGTTTTTCCTATGCAAGAAGGACTCCATTACCCTGATTAAAATCACATTACATGCGGACGAAGCTCATAGGCTTTGGATGTTCCAGAATCGATATTACTATCGCTAAGCAAGCTTGATCAGCAAAGCAAGTAACACTCACTTTTTAATGAATTGTTTATGAACATTACAATTGAATCCCCCGGCATTGATCTCAGAAGTTACACTGAAGGTGTTATTGAGAAGAAGTTAGAAAAACTAGAAAAGTATTTTGATAAAATTGAAAAATGCGATGTCATTATTCGCAAGGAGCAACACGAAAAACGCGATAATTTTCTGATTGAAACAAAGTTGTATGTACCCGGCACTGTACTTTTTGCCAAAGAGCAATCCGATAGCTTTGAGTCAGCGGCCAACGAAGTAGCACTTGATTTAGAAAGTCAATTGAGGAAGTACAAGGACAGGTTATATCAGAAACGTTAGGGTTTCGGTTGTGAAGAATGGCATAGCGCTAAACCTATACCACTATGAAAACACAACAAGCACCAAACGACACTAAAATCCTCAAAGCTGTAGCCGATAACCTATTGACCTTGCAGCAGGAGATTGATGAGCTTACGCTTCAGTTTGCGCTGGGTAAAGCAGAAGCAAAAGAAACCTACGCGTCCATCAAAAAAGATTTACTAACCAGCATGCATACCTGGCGCAATGCCCTCAAGGGACATTTGACCCTTGAGGCGCAGGTGCGGTTGGATGAATTGGAGGCACAGTTAATCAAAGTAATGGCTGATTCTCCAGAACTCTTTGAGAAACAGCGTCATCATATTTTGGTTCTAATTCTGGAGATTGAAAAGGACTTTAAGGTTTGGTTGGAGAAGACTGAAAAGACACACCATCTTGAATATGAATTTGAAAAGTTTAAACTCAAATTAGAAATTCTACGTCTTCATTTCACGGTGAAGAAATTTGAGATCAAAGAAGGCTTTCGCGAAGCGATGAATGATGTGAAAAACTCAGTACACGCACTTCGCGAAGAGGTTCAAGAAAACCTGGAGGAATCCTGGGAGCAGGTGCGGGATAAGAGTTCATCTATCTACAAGAAATTCAGCAAAGCACTTAACAAACTGCATCCATAAAATGTAAACTGTTTTTCCGCAATACTTCCAAAGAATCAGAAAAGTGTCTTACTCCTTCAAGGATAGGACACTTTTATTACTTTATTTCATCAAAAATTTACTCACCAACTATTTCTCACGTCCCGCCAGGAGAGAGATTAGCTTCATAGAGGGATGTCTGTCTGCGATGAGTTTGATAATCGCCAGAAAAGGCACAAACAAAATCATGCCTGAAACACCCCATAAGAGTCCACCTACCATAATGGCGAGTAACGTAGCCAGTGGATTAATGCTTAATCGGTTACTAACCGTAAGGGGGAAAATGACATTGGCTTCCAGGTATTGAATGAAGACGAAGAGTGCCACTACCGCTACAGGATACCAAACAGATCCATAGGTTATCCAAGCCATTGTTACGGGCAATAAAGAGCCCATGATGATTCCTACATAGGGTATAAACGTTAATATGGAGACGATAAACCCAAAAAAGATGGCATGGGGTACGCCAATTATCAGCAAGCCAATACTATTCAAAATACCAACAATAAGATAAACGAGCGCCATTCCCTTAATAAAATTGTAGTAAGCACCTACGGCCAGATAAACAACCTTTTTTGTCTCGTGCATGCTTTGTTTTGGAAATAAGAAGGCGATCGCGTGAATGAGCAGTTGCCGGTAGTAAAGAATCAAGGCTGCATAAATGGGTATCAGCACCAGTAGGATACCGGAACTCATGGACACTGATACGGCACCTTTAAGAAGACTCATCCAACCTGTAGAAGAATCGCTGGTAACCTCATTCATCCAAAGCTGTTGCTGTTCTTTTGAAATGGCAAACTGGGTAGAGAAATAATTGCTCCAGTCTATAAAGAGCACCGAAATTTTTTGTTGAATGATGGGCCACTCATGCAGAAATAAACTGAACTGGTGGATCATTAAGTAAACAATACCAACGATAAAAAGAAAGAGTACGGAGAGGTTAATGAAAATAGCAGTACCCCTACCAATTCTCCTTTTCTCCATCCACTTACAAATAGGGTAGAGCACAAAACTAATCAGCAAAGCATAGCTGATGGGAATGAATACCGATCTCCCTAGATAGAGGAGAAGAGATCCGATCAGTACCACCTGAAGCGTTGTGAGAAGTGGATTTTGGGAGTTAGCAGAAACACCAAATCGTTTTGGAAGGAAGTACTTCATACAGGTACAGCGTTTATCTATACTAAAGATACAAACAGAGTTGTTTGAATGTTGAGGAATTGCTTCTTCCTGATAACTATCATATTTTAGTCTAAGGACTGTCAGCATTCTACCAATAATTCAATAGCACATTTACTACGCAATGGCTGCAATTGATAAAATTAAAGCAACATTTTTGGAAGAAACAGGTGCCTTATCCCGTTTCACAGCTCGTTTCTTCTATGAAGGATTGCGCCCTCGGTATGAGTGGAAGGAATTCTTTCGCCAATGCTTTTGGGTAGGCTACAAGTCCTTGCCTTTAGTAGGCATTACTGCTTTCATTATGGGGCTTGTTATGACGATTCAATCGCGGCCTACGTTGGTGGAATTTGGCGCTGAGGCCATGTTGCCGTCCATGGTATCAGTTTCTTTAATTCGGGAGATATCACCAGTTATTACCGCCTTGATTTGCGCAGGAAAAATTGGAAGTGGGATGGGGGCGGAACTTGGTTCCATGCGGGTAACAGAGCAAATTGATGCGATGGAGGTATCGGGAACTAATCCCTTTAAATACTTAATTGTAACGCGTATTCTCGCAGCTACCTTAATGTTACCTATTCTGGTAAATTTATCGAATGCTATCTCTTTGTATGGAAGTTTTCTGGGTGTCAATATCCGGGGTAATGTAAGCTGGAGTTTATATTGGACACAGGTGTATGATGTATTGAGTTTTGGTGATATCATACCCTCTATTGTAAAAACATTCTTCTTCGGGTTTGCGATTGGATTGGTAGGCTGCTATAAAGGATACTACTCCAGCAAAGGAACGGAAGGTGTTGGCCGCTCCGCTAACTCAGCAGTGGTCTTAGCATCCCTGTTGGTGTTTATTATTGATTTAATTGCTGTGCAGATTACTGATCTGCTCGGCCTAACTTAATAGGTGCTGTGAACGCAGTTCTTCAAGTTGATCACCTGTATAAATCGTTTGGAAGCAATCATGTGCTGAAGGATTTTAACATGCGCTTAGGAAAGGGCGAGAATATAGCGGTGTTGGGTAAATCTGGGTCTGGCAAATCCGTACTGATTAAATGCATCGTTCGGTTGGTAGATGCCGAGCAAGGAAGCATCCGGGTACTCAATGAAGAAATGCAGGATTTATCAAACGAAGCGTTAGATGCCATTCGTTCTAAAATCGGATTTCTCTTTCAAAGCAATGCCTTGTATGACTCCATGACAGTGCGAGAGAATCTGGAATTTCCCTTGCGCAGACATAGGGTAGAGAAGGAGTTAGTGCCTGAAGAAGTAGAGAAACATACGATAGATATGATGCCTTCGGAACTCTCCGGGGGCATGCGCAAACGAATTGCGTTGGCCCGAACACTTATTCTACGGCCCGAGATTATTTTATATGATGAACCAACAACAGGACTGGATCCCATTACATCCAGAGAGATCAGCGAGCTAATCAATAAGATACAACAGCAATATCAAACATCTTCCATCATTATTTCGCACGACCTGAGTTGTATTCGCGCAACAGCGGATCGGGTAATTATGTTGATTGATGGTTGTCGGTACGCAGAGGACACGGTAGAGAATTTACAAAACTCTGAAGATCCTAGAATTAAAGAATTCTTTTTATGAAGAATATGTTATTTAAGAGAATTGTTTTATGAGTAAGCAAGTAGTAAATAAT
>LNEN01000173.1 GCA_001464155.1 Cytophagales bacterium Ga0077538
TCCTGACACCACGTCAAAAATCAATTTTACCGATAACAATACCAAATTCGACACCAACGGTGTTCAATTTATTATTGGTCCTTACGATGACTATGCCTTGGCAAGAGCCATCGAAATTAAAGAGGCCAATGCCGGTACTACGGTTACAGTCTTAAATGTTGGAGGAGCGGATACAGAACCGACCATCCGCAAAGCCTTGGCGATTGGTGCCGATGATGCGGTGCGTGTAAATGCAGAACCAAGCGATTCGTTTTTTGTAGCCAAGCAAATAGCAGAACATGCAAAAGACAAAGGCTATGATTTGATTTTGATGGGCCGTGAGTCGATCGACTTCAATGGTGGCGTAGTACACGGTATTGTGGGAGAGTTATTGGGTATACCATCCTTGTCTCCTGTGATGAAGTTGGAATTAGACGGAACCAAAGCCAAGTTGGCGCGCGAAATTGAAGGCGGAAAAGAATACCTGGAGGTAAATCTTCCTTTCGTAGCCGGATGTCAGGAGCCCATTGCAGAATGGAAAATTCCAAATATGCGGGGTATCATGTCGGCTCGCACTAAACCCTTGCAAGTAGTAGAACCGGTAGCGGCTGATAGCGGGGTAGCTCTTCAAAAATTTGAGTTGCCGCCAGCCAAAGGTGCTGTGAAAATGGTTTCGGCCGATAATGTTGCCGAACTGGTAACGCTGTTGAAAAACGAAGCCAAAGTTCTCTAATACTCTGACAACTAATAACTGATAACGACCTTAGATATGAACACATTAGTATTTGTAGAAAGTGCTGAAGGAAAAATAAGAAAGACATCACTGGAAGCGGTAGCCTATGCACATGCCATGGGAGGGAACGTAACGGCCATTGCCCTCGGATCAGTGGACGGTGATGAATTGAATGCCTTAGGTAAGTACGGTGCCAAAAAAGTGTTACACGCTTCCGATGCCAAATTGAATGACGGAGTTATACAAGCGTATGTATCTGTATTAAGCCAAGCCATGCAGGCAGAGAATGCAGACGTACTGGTCTTAGCTAATTCATCGCTGGGTACACCGGTGGCTGCTCGTGTGGCTACTAAGTTAGGGGCCAGCTTGGCTACGAACGTTACAGATCTACCAAATACAGCAGCCGGTTTTGTTGTAACCAAGAGTATTTATACCGGAAAGGCCTTTTCTAAGATCGACTTAAAAAATGCCAAGAAGGTAATCGCTATAAAGAAAAATGCAGCGGAAGTAAAAGAAGTCGGTGCAGCAGTAGCGCCTACAGCCTTTGCACCACAATTGACGGATGCTGATTTTGCTACTAAAATAACCTCTACCGAAAAGGCTACTGGCGAAATCTTGTTGCCCGAAGCCAATATTGTTGTGTCGGGTGGACGCGGCATGAAAGGTCCGGAGCATTGGAAGCCTATTGAAGAACTGGCCCATGCCTTAGGAGCCGCCACCGGTTGCAGCAAGCCTGTTTCCGATATGGGTTGGAGACCCCACCATGAGCACGTAGGTCAAACCGGTGTGAAGGTGAGTCCACAATTATACATTGCCGTTGGTATTTCCGGAGCCATCCAGCATTTAGCCGGGGTCAACTCCTCTAAGTGCATTGTAGTCATCAATAAAGATGCGGATGCACCCTTCTTTAAAGCCGCAGATTATGGAATTGTAGGCGATGCCTTTGATGTACTGCCAAAATTGATCGATGCCGTGAAAGCAGCTAAATAAAGTTAGCGGTTAATAGTTATTAGTTGGTCGGTCAATTGATAACTATTAGCGGATAACTATTAACTTTCACGCGTGAATAAATTAAAACTAGAAATATTAGGTCTATCGTCCAGTCAGTCACAGACGGGTTCTTTTGCGTTGGTGCTGGGTGAAGTAGAAGGCAATCGAAGACTCCCCATTATCATTGGAATGTTTGAGGCTCAGGCAATTGCCATTGAGATTGAAAAGATTTTGCCGAATCGGCCCATGACCCACGACCTCTTCAAAGCCTTTGCCAATAACTTTCATTTTACGATTGAAGAGATTGTCATATCCGATTTGAAGGAAGGTGTTTTCTTTGCCAAGATTGTGTGCACAGACGGCTTGAAGAAAATGGAGATTGATGCCCGACCTTCCGATGCTATTGCTATCGGTTTGCGTTTTGATTCCCCCATCTATACTTATGAAAACATTTTGGCAGAGGCTGGTATTGTGTTAACCGATGAAGCGGATGATGAGCCGGAAGTGAAAGCAGAAGCCAAACCGAAGGCGAAACGATCCGAAGCCACCAAGAGCAAAGATGATTTCAAGAATCTTAGTGTTGATAAGCTCAACGAATTATTAAAGGAGGCCATCGAAAAAGAAGATTACGAGCGCGCAGCCAAGTTGAGAGACGAACTAAGCAAGCGCAATTAGTCAATCACCATTACATAAGCCAATTTTTAACCATCACTCACTAAGCACACATGGATTATTTGCGGGGTATTATTGGAATAGGAGTGATCGTGTTCATTGCATGGTTGTTGTCAGCCAACAGAAAGCGCATTGACTGGCGATTGGTGGCAACAGGCCTTGTACTTCAATTGGTCATAGCAGTGTTGGTATTAAAAGTGCCTTTTGTACGAGATGGATTTGAGACTATAGGTAGTGGTTTTGTTCGCTTCCTAAGTTTTGGCTTGGATGGAGCCGCCTTTCTTTTTGGTGACCTTGCCCGAAACAGTGATGCCGTTCCGGGTTCCCGACATAACCTTGGTTTTCTTTTTGCCTTTCAGGCACTTCCTGTACTGATCTTCTTTTCAGCCGTTACCTCAGCCTTGTATTACTTAGGCATCCTTCAAAAGATCGTGCATGTATTTGCCTGGATTATGGCGAAAACGATGCGCCTATCTGGAGCAGAGAGTTTATCAGCAGCCGGGAATGTGTTTATGGGACAAACGGAAGCACCCTTGCTGGTTAAGCCCTTCATTAATCGGATGACTTCCTCCGAATTACATTGCTTGATGACCGTGGGGATGGCTACCATTGCCGGGAGCGTGATGGGCGCTTACATTACATTTCTGGGAGGTTCTGATCCTGAACAGTTGGTGAAGTTTGCTACGTATCTATTGTGTGCCTCTATCATTAATGCACCTGCAGCCATTGTCATGGCGAAGATATTTGTACCTGAAACGGAACCCGAAAAAATTGATCGCGAGTTGAAAGTGAATAAGGAGAGCATTGGTTCGAATGTAGTGGATGCGCTTGCTTCAGGAGCCACGGATGGTTTGAAGCTGGCCATGAACGTAGGAGCGATGCTATTAGCCTTTATCGCGGTGATCTATGCGCTTAATTGGATATTAGTTGATGGCTTGGGAGAAATCACAGGCCTTAACCAATGGGTGGTCGAGTCTACTAATGGTGCCTTTAATGGTATTTCACTTCAATACATATTTGGACAAGTCTTCCGCGTCTTTGCCTTTATCATGGGTGTGGATTGGGCCGAAACCGTTCAAGTAGGAAGTTTGTTGGGTCAGAAAATGGTGATCAACGAATTTGTTGCTTACCTCAGTCTTGCCGATATGAAAGCGGCTGGTATTCTGAGTGAAAAGGCCATCATTATTTCCACCTATGCCTTGTGTGGCTTTGCCAACTTTAGCTCCATTGCCATTCAGGTAGGAGGTATTGGAGGTATGGCACCTTCCCGCCAGGGCGATCTTTCTAAATTGGGCTTGCGTGCATTGATGGCAGCCTCTTTAGCAACCATGCTGAGCGGCACCATTGCCGGAGCCCTATTTGCTTAAGTTGTGTAACTTCGCATCAAATCTATAGGGTATCATGCGCAGGTTGAAGCTTTTCGTAGGCGGTTCTTTCATTCTTCTTCTCGTTCTACTGATCTGCTCCAATGTTTGGGTGGTGCTGGCTACCCAACAACATGTGTTTAATAATGTAGATAGTATACCACACCGCTCTGTTGCCTTGGTGTTAGGTACCAGCAACCGACTGACGGATGGCAGCCCTAATCCCTTTTTCACCAATCGAATTGAGACTGCCTACCAGCTTTTTAAAAGTGGGAAAGTGGATCATATTATTGTCAGTGGCGACAACCGCAGCAGATTTTACAATGAGCCTGTGGCCATGCGCAATGCCTTGATAAAAAGGGGACTACCTTCTTCTGTGATTACCTTAGATTTTGCCGGTCTTCGAACGCTTGACTCTATTGTTCGATGCAAAGAAATTTTTGGTCAGGACAGTGTTACCATCATTACACAATCCTTTCACAGCTACAGGGCGCTTTTTATCAGTCAGTATTATGACATCGATGCGGTGGTATTGGTAGCAGATGAACCTGGTTCCTGGCAATCCACAAAAGTGATTGTGCGTGAGCTCTTGGCACGGCCCCTGGCTATCCTGGATTTATACATTTTTAAGACCTCACCACGCTTTTTGGGTGATAAAGAAGAACTTAATAACCGCTAGTACGTAAGTAAGCTATCGCATTTTTTATAATTTTGTCGTCTCGACTACTGTGAATACGCTGAAAAGACTCTTACTCCTCACATTCCTCATCTTCATATCCTTTTGCACCCTGGCGCAAGAGACCATTGTAAAAGGAAAAGTTACTGATGCCGGTTCCGGATATCCCATTCCTTTTGTTAACGTGCTCTTTAAGGGAACGAGTATTGGCGTAACTACTGATTTTGATGGAAATTATCTGTTAAAGACTTCTAATCCACAGGACTCACTCTTAGCCTCCTACATCGGCTATAAGTCACGTACTAAGCGCATCACCAAGGGTATTACCCAGGTGGTCAATTTTCAATTAGAAGAGCAAGTTACCAATCTGCAGGAAGTGGTGGTGCTGGCCGGAGAAAATCCTGCCTTTGAAGTGTTGCGAAATGTAGTTCGAAATAAAAGTGATAACGATAAGCGAAAGTTAACCGCTTATGAATACGACACCTACACCAAAATCGAGGTAGATGTAGACAACATGTCGGAGAAATTCCGCGAGCGAAAACTCATTCAAAAAATAACACAAGTACTCGATAGTGTAGAACGCATCGCTGGAGAAGATGGAAAGCCGATCTTACCGGTTTTTATTACAGAAAGCGTTTCGAAGCTCTACTACCGTGATAATCCCAGCCTTAAGTTTGAGAATATTCTTCATTCAAAAATTAATGGCTTAGGTGTAGAAGACGGAACCACGGTTACTCAAGTGGTAGGATCCTCCTTTCAGGAATATAACTTTTATCAAAACTGGTTAAACATCCTTGACAAAGAATTTGTATCGCCAATAGCCGATGGCTGGCGATTGTATTACGATTATGATTTGGTTGACAGTTTGTATGTGGGTGATCACTTCTGTTACCGCTTAGATTTCTTCCCCCGCTCTCCGCAAAGTCTTGCCTTTAACGGCAGTATGTGGATTGCCAAGGAGAGCTATGCTTTAAAACAAATCGAAGTAACTGTAGGGAAGGAGGCCAACCTCAATTTCATTGAGAAGATCCGCATTCAGCAAGAATCGGCACCCACAACAGCAGGTGCCTGGTTGCCTATAAAAAACAGAGTATTGGTGGATGTGAGTGAACTCTCAGCTAACAGTGCGGGTATGCTCGCGAAGTTCTATACTTCCAATAAGAATTTTGTAGTGAATAAACCCTACGATGTTTCCTTCTACGAGCGCCCCATTCTATTGGCTGAGGAAGCACGCTTGAATGAAGATCAAGAAGATGTGTGGGACACCTTGCGTCACGAACCTCTTTCAGAAACGGAGCGCAACGTGTACAAGATGATTGATACGCTGCGAAACATTCCGGTGATCAGAACCTATACAGATATTGTGAAGTTTATTGTGGATGGTTATATACAAGATGGCAAGATAGAATATGGTCCATACCTGGGTTTTGTATCCTACAATGACATTGAAGGGTTGCGCGTGATGCCAGGTTTTAAAACCAATTACAAGTTTAATAAGAAGTGGACATTTGGTGCACAAGTGGGTTACGGTTTTGGCGATGAGCAATTCAAATACTCCTTCTCTGCCAAGCAGATTTTATCGAAGAGACGTTGGACCACCTGGGGCGTGCGTGTGCGCAGAGATTTGGGACGCGTGGGATTGGATGATGAAGCGGTGGGGGATAATGCGCTGTTGAATGCCTCTCAACGGTGGGGTATCTTCCGAAGAGGTTATTACTTTGATGAAGAAAGATTATCCTTCCAGCGCGAGCTGTTCAAAGGCTTTACGCAGAAAATCTCTGTTAAGCATTCCACCTTTGAGCCGGTCTTTAACTTCGGATACTATGAAAATCCGGATGACATCGTTAACTCAGCGATTTTATCCAACTATGCTACGTCAGAAGTTATTTTAGAATCACGCTATGCACGCGATCTCCGCTGGCCCGTCATTACCCTGCGCTATACACGTGGCATTGAAGGCATAGCCGGAAGTGATTTTGATTATAATAAACTCAAATTGATTTTTGAGAAAAAGACCCGCCTAGGAATTTTGGGTACAGGAAGAATGACTGCTTCCGCGGAATACATCTTCGAACCCTTGCCCTACACACTCTTAGGCCTTCACTTAGGAAACCAAACCCCCATCTTTACTCCCCTTACGTTTAACCTGATGGACTATGGCGAATTTGTGAGTGATCGCTACGCAACTGTTTTGTACAACCATCATTTTGAAGGCTTATTCTTCAACCGTGTGCCCTTGCTACGCAAATTGAAGTGGCGCCTCGTAGGTACCGCCAACCTCGTATATGGCGGATTGAGCCAGGGAAGCCAAGCCTTAATTGTACCCACCACCGAGGAGAATGGCGACATTTTGCCTCCTGGTCAGTTGTCACTTAAAAAGCCTTACATGGAGATTGGGTATGGCGTAGAGAATATCTTCAAGTTTTTCCGCATTGACTTCGTACACCGTTTATCGTACCTGGATAGCCCCGATGTGCGCAAGTTTGGAGTCTTTGGCTCCATTCAGTTTACCTTGTAAAACAAGGGATTTCTGTTTTAAACCACATAGATACATAGGGCCACATAGACCTTGCTAGTATAACTATGTGCTCTATGTATCTATGTGGTTATTACTTCGGGTTTGAGTATTCTTCATGGATTTAAATATTGCCCCGAACCAATGAAAGGTTCATTCACATCAATGCTGAATTAAACTTATATTTGGCCTCCAATTTATACTATGACTATTAAAATCACTTTACCTGATGGAGGCGTTCGTGAGTATCCACAGGGAGTTACCGGAAACGACATTGCAAAGAGTATTAGCGAAGGCCTGGCCCGTGTATCCCTGGCCATAGAAGTAAACGGAGAAATCCGAGACCTCTCCAGACCCATCACGAGTGATGCCACCATCAAAATATTAACGTGGAATGACGGAGGTGGTAAGACTACCTTCTGGCATTCGTCTGCTCACTTATTTGCAGAAGCCTTAGAGGCCTTGTATCCGGGAACGAAGTTCGGTATTGGCCCTGCCATCGAAAATGGTTTCTACTATGATGTAGATTTGGGCGGGAAGACCTTTGCCGAAGATGATCTTGCAAAGATTGAAGCGAAGATGATCGAGCTTGCCAAGAAGGCGAGTGTCTACGAACGCAGAGAAGTGAGTAAGGCAGAAGCGATCGACTACTTCACGAAGAAAGGCGATGAGTATAAACTTGAACTCATCAACGATTTACAAGACGGCACTATTACATTCTACACACAAGGAAACTTCACCGACTTGTGTCGCGGTCCGCACATGCCGAATACGGGCTTTGTAAAGGCAGCGAAGATTCTGAACGTAGCTGGTGCCTATTGGCGCGGCAATGAAAATAACAAGATGCTTACCCGTGTGTACGGCATTACCTTCCCGAAGGCAAAAGAGCTGGAGGAGTATTTGCATTTGCAGGAAGAAGCCAAGAAAAGAGATCATAGAAAACTTGGTAAAGAGCTAGAGTTATTCACCTTCTCTGAAAAGGTGGGCATGGGCTTACCATTATGGTTGCCGAAGGGCACCATTTTGCGCGAGCGCTTAGAGCAATTCATGCGCAGAGCACAGGTACGCGCAGGCTATGACCCTGTAGTAACTCCGCACATCGGTAGCAAGCAATTGTATGTTACGTCAGGCCATTACGAAAAGTATGGGAAGGATTCGTTTCAACCGATTCATACTCCCGATGAAGGAGAGGAGTTCTTGTTGAAACCGATGAACTGTCCACACCATTGCGAAATCTACAAGCACAAGCCGCGCTCGTACAGAGATCTTCCTGTGCGCCTGGCTGAGTTTGGAACTGTATACCGCTACGAGCAAAGTGGCGAACTCCACGGCTTGACACGCGTGCGTGGCTTTACACAAGACGATGCACACATCTTCTGCCGTCCCGATCAGGTGAAGGAGGAGTTTGTGAAAGTAATTGACCTTGTCTTGCACGTATTCAATTCCTTAGGCTTTGAAAACTATACCGCACAAGTTTCCTTGCGTGATCCTGCAAACAAGACCAAGTACATTGGGGAAGATCATTTGTGGGATAAGGCCGAACGTGAGATTCAGGAAGCGGCTGATGAGCGTAAGTTAAGTACAGTAGCCGTGCAAGGCGAAGCGGCCTTCTACGGTCCTAAGCTTGACTTCATGGTGAAGGATGCGCTGGGCAGAAGCTGGCAGCTGGGTACCATTCAGGTGGACTATAACTTGCCTGAGCGCTTCGAGCTGGAATATGTAGGGGCTGACAACCAACGTCATCGCCCCGTAATGATTCACCGTGCACCCTTTGGTTCACTGGAGCGCTTTGTAGCGGTATTGATTGAGCACTGTGCCGGTAACTTCCCGCTTTGGTTAGCCCCGGATCAGATTGCCGTATTGCCGATTTCTGAGAAATTCAACGACTATGCCCAGTCCGTATACGAGAAGTTAAAAGCTGTCGATATCCGGGGTGTGTTTGATGACCGTGACGAAAAGATCGGCCGTAAAATCCGCGATGCAGAGGTGAAAAAGATCCCTTATATGCTCATTGTGGGCGAAAAAGAGGTTTCTGAGCAGAAAGTGGCCATCCGTAAACATGGCCAGGGAGACCAGGGAAGTGTAGGCCTGGATGAGTTTGTGGAGACCTTCCGAAAGGAATGTGCCGCTCCTTTTTAATAGTTAATCGTTAACTGTTAACAGATAACGGTTAACTAACAGCATCGTTTTGATTTATAGCCAATTTGGCTATCTTTGCGCCCTGTTTTATAAACTTAAACTTTTTAGAGTATCAGCGTTCCATTTAATAAGCCGAATCCAAGGCCCTTCCAGCGGAGAGGTCCTCAGCGCCCAGAAGAGCCATTTAAGATCAACGAAAGAATAACCGCTCAGCGGGTTCGTGTAGTTGGCGAAAATGTTAAGGTAGATGTGTATTCTATCCAGGAAGCTTTAAAGCTGGCCAAGGAATTAGCGTTGGATCTGGTGGAGATTTCTCCGAACGCAGATCCTCCAGTTTGTAGAATAACTGACTATTCTAAGTTTAAGTACGAACACAAGAAGAAGCAGAAGGAGATTAAGGCCAAGACGCAGAAGGTGGTGATGAAGGAGATCCGCTTTGGCCCGAATACCGATGAGCACGATTTTAATTTTAAGGTAAAGCACGCGATCAACTTCCTGGGAGAAGGCGCCAAAGTAAAGGCGAGTGTGTTTTTCAGAGGCCGTTCTATTGTGTACAAAGAAAGAGGAGAGATCCTTTTGCTGAAGTTCGCACAGGCCCTGGAAGAGCACGGGAAAGTGGAGCAGTTGCCAAAGCTGGAAGGTAAGAACATGAGTATTCTTGTTCAGCCCAAAGCGAAGAAGTAGTTTTTATTTAACTGTTTAATAAAATGCCGAAGGTAAAAACCAAGTCGGGCGCCAAAAAGCGATTTAAAGTAACCGGAACCGGTAAAATAAAGCGCAAGCAAGCGTTCAAAAACCACATCCTTACAAAGAAGGAGACAAAGCAAAAGAGAGGACTTACTGGCACTGTGGTAGTGAGTAAGGCCGATGCAAAGAACGTAGCCATCATGCTACCGTACCTTGTATAACAAAATTCGCCTTAGCGAATTGGTTTAATGTTTAACCCGATGCCTGGCACCTAAGACCTCTGTGAAAAGAGACGCCAGTTGTCAAAAAATGTAAAAAGAAATGCCAAGATCAGTCAATGCTGTAGCATCCCGCGCCAAAAGAAAGCGCGTGCTTAAGCTGGCCAAAGGTTACTTTGGTCGTAAGAAAAACGTTTGGACGGTAGCGAAGAATGCCGTTGAAAAAGGACTTGTGTACGCTTACCGCGATCGCAAGCAAAAGAAAAGAGAATACCGCGCTATCTGGATTCAGCGTATCAACGCAGCAGTTCGCGCACATGGTATGAGCTACTCAGCTTTCATTGGTAAAGTGAAGAAGTCAGGAATCAATTTAGATCGTAAGGTTTTGGCACAAAGTGAAATAGTCGTCATACGAGATGATATAGAAAGACCCTGACCGAAACGTCAGGGTTTTTTGTTTATGAGTAGCGCGGAAGCATCCCTCGTAGGCAATTTCTCTCTGCCCGTCACGGAGGATTCACCTCTTCGGGGCAGTACGATGTACACAGGCATCCACTCAATCACATCACGCACCGGAGGAAGCTGCCTACGCATCAGAAAAAGCTGCACAGATATCAGAGGAGGTATCATCCGAATAAGATTTTGTGCCATCAGCACCGGAGGAAGCCGCACCGGCACTGTAAGAAGCTGCATCCACATCAGAAGAACCACCATACCTATCAGAAAAAGGCACACGCGCATCAGAAGAACTATCATCCGAATAAGATTTTTCACCACAGGTACTCGCAAAACTTTCAACTCTGAAATGGCGATAAAACGAAGCCAAAGAAACGGTGGTTGAGAAGATTGTTTGGGACACAAACTTGCGGGCATCAGATCGAAAGATCTGATGCATGATTGGACCGTGATGCTGTGCTGTCGTTTTTTTGGCTCAAGTTTATTCTCTACTCACCCCTGATCATCTTCGATGATCTTTCCCCTCTCTACTGTGTAGAGAGGGGTGTTATGCGTAAGCATGACGGGGTGAGTTATGACTATCCACTTTTCCTGGAAGAGTCTCCCTGTGGGGAATCAGCCTAGCAGGCTCTGCGTTTAATGAGAGTCGCAGCGTCCTCTTCGAGAGACTCTGCGAAGACAGAGGACTTATTTCCTATTTTAGTCGCGGTACTGCTCCATCTCTCTGCGCCAAGGCTTCAGGAGATTGCGAAGTGACGATGAACTGTTGCGTGTCTTTTTAAACTGGTGCGCGTTGGTAACGCGTGCTTCTCATCTTCAGATTCTTAAATTCCCAAATATTCAAATTTGTCCATCCACTCATCGGCACCCAGCGCATTCTGGCGAAAGCAGGACTAAGCGTTTACAAGCGCTGACAAAAAATGCATGCAAACGTGCCAATGCTTTTTGGGTTACGTCTTTTTGTAAAAAGATAGTTTCAAAAAAGATCATGCGAAAACACAACGGAACCCTTGTGGTTTCGTGTATACACATAACTAATCTATAACGATTATGTCCCATGTTAAAAACGTGCAGGCCTTTGGGAAGCTCACGGGTATCTGCACCGGGTATGGAGGATCTTATAAACCCGGAAAACAACACCTCCAGGTGAACGCGTTAGCCACCTTAAGTAAGTGCACGCAACACGTCATGAAAAAGGTCGATGAGGCACAAAGCCACTACGACTTCTCCGTCAGTCAACGCAATCAAGGCTTCGAGGATCTGGGCAAGATCAGCGGAGCAGTGGTGCAACTGATGCGGGCCAACGGAACGGACCCCTACACCTTAGCGTATGCCAGCGCACACAATAGAAAGATTAAGCGCATACGCAACGGGAAATCCAAGCCATCGGTAGGAGAGGGCGAAGCGGTGCTGGTGCCCAGCACTTCACATGGCAATGGCATCCCTCACAAGGTGCAGTACTTTTCGCGATTGGTGGAATTGGTTGAAAAAGACCCAAACTACGAGACGAGCGAAACAGCCCTGACCGTAGAAGGACTCCGCGAGAAACTGACGCAACTGAAAGCCTTGATCGAAGTAGTGGTTGCTGCAGAAGTTCAGCTAACGGAGGCGCGCAGGAACAGGGATGCTTTGCTGTATGAGAGCAAGTCTGGCCTCTTTGCCACAGCCACGGCTGTAAAACAGTATGTGCGAGCGGTATTTGGTTACCAAAGCCCGCAACATCAGGAATTGGTGCAATTAACGTTCACTAAACCCTACGCCTGATGCCACAGCTGATGAATTGAAAAACCTCTGCCGGAATGCAGAGGTTTTTTTATGGCCGCATTGTGTTGTAGATTTTTGAAGGTCTGTTGCAACGAGTT
>LNEN01000174.1 GCA_001464155.1 Cytophagales bacterium Ga0077538
ATGTGGTGAAAGGGTTGCTGCCCAGGGCATTGAAACCGTTATGCAAAAGGGTCATGAACTGGCTGTGTTAACGGTGGCCGTTAGTCCGGATAGCAACTACGTGGCCACCGGTAGCCGCGATAAATCGGTAAAGCTATGGGAGCTGAGCACGGGTCGGGAAGTGCGTAGTTTTTTGGGCCACAGTGCTTCGGTAAACCAAGTTGACTTTAGCAGTGATGGTAAGCACTTGATCAGCGCGAATGGGGATGCGAGTATCAAAATTTGGGAAGTAGCCACAGGCAAAGAACTCTTCTCCATCAAACCCGATGCAGAACGCTTAACAGATGTCGCTTTCGATCCGAAGGGAAGATTTTTTGTTACCGTTGGTTTTGGTCAGAAGGTGCGCGTGTGGGATATCGCCACCAAAAAGAAATTGGCAGAACTCGATGCCGATGGGTATGCCGGTTCAGGGGGTCTCATCCACGTAGCGGTGAGTCCAGATGGGCAGTGGCTGGCCGTTGGCGAAGATGGTTTTACAGCCAGGGTGTACAGGAGCAGTGACTGGAAGAACGTACACACCTTTAATTTCTCTACCCTTCATTCCTCGTGTGGGGGCTGCTATACCGATGTACAGTTTTCGACCGACAGTCGGTACTTGATCAAAGCCTCCAACAACGATGCTGTAGTAAAATATGACCTGAGCACAGGAGCACTGATTACTACCTTCGCTACTAAGGTGGAGAACTTGCGTTCTGTTTCCACCAGTCGTGATGGGAAGTTCCTGGTTCTGTGTACAGAAAAGTTTATAACCCTGTATAATGCTCATAAAGGCGATTCTATAAAATCAATCTTTCCTGAGGGAGAGGCTGAATTAAATCAGGCAAGCTTTACAGCCGATACCAAGCGCGTGCTGATTGCGTCTGATAATAACACGGTACTTGTATATGACATCGCCACGGGAAAAAAGGTGGATGAGTTAACGGGCTTCTTAAATGCTCGTGACAAAGGGGGAGTCACCTACGATCCAAATTCGTATTGGGAGTCACACATTGCGAAGTACTTGCGCTTTAAAGGAAGTGTACTGCTCAGTAAAGACAACAAAACCTTGCTGCGGGGTAAGTTCGGAACAAAAGCCAAGCGTTGGGACATCGCAACCGGTAAATCGGAGATGGAATATGTAGGCCACGAAAAGGCTGTGCTGTGTTACCGCTACAACCGTGATGGAAGTCTTTTGCTAACCGGTGGGGCAGAGGGCACGCTCATTCTTTGGGATGCAGAAAAGGGCGACACACTCCGTACGATCAAATCCTATCGTGAGCCCGTGCTCGATGTAAACTTCAGTCATGATGAAAGTAAAATTATTAGCAGTAGCTGGGATGGTACTGTAAAAATTCACGAGGTGTCTACCGGCAAACGACTGGAGTACATAGATCTTGAAAATGCTTCCTCTTATGTTACCCTCTTCACGCCCAACGATCTGTATGTGCTTACTGCAACTTTACCCACAGGCCTAACCTTGCGGGAAGTAGATACTAAGAAAGTAATCCGGGAATTTATCGGGCATACAGAGACGGTGTCATCCTTGCAAATCACACAAGATGGAAGAAAGATACTCAGTGCCAGTTGGGATGGCTCTCTTCGACTCTGGGATATCGGTACGGGTTTGATGGAAAGAAAGTTCAGCGACCATCAGGGAGCGGTATATGCTAGTCTGCTCACCACTTCGGAGAAAAACTTTTACAGTGCCGGGGCGGATCGCATCATACGCTTATGGGATATCAACACAGGTAAAGTACTCAAGACGTTTACCGGCCATCAAAGTGAAGTGATCAGTTTAGCACTGACCGCTGATGAGAAAATGTTGATCAGTCACAGTGTGGATGGGGTAACAAAATGCTGGGACCTTGCTTCTGGCAAAGAATTCTTTGAGCACATTCACATTGGTGAGAAAGAATGGATGGTGAAAAGTCCGGAAGGATATTTTAACGGAACCGAGCAAGCCAGGCAATTCATTCACTTTGTGGATGGACTAAAAACATATTCAGTAGATCAGTTCTTTCACGAGTTTTACCGCCCTGATTTATTGCCTAAGATTTTTAAGAACCGGGGAGGTGATGATGGCTCTAAAGGCATACAAGGCAAACTGCAACAATCACCACCACCGGGTGTAAAAGTGGCTGTAATGCCCTCTGCAGAAACAGGGAAGGTGGAAGTGTATGTTCGTTTGCAGGATCGTGGAGCAGGAGTGGAGAGTTTCAAGTTGTTTCACAATGGCAAGTCGGTTGTGATTGATAAAACCTTTCTACTGCCCAAGGGTAAGGATCAAACCGCTACGTACAAGCACGTGCTTTCTTTAGTCGGAGGAAACAATGTGTTCACGGCTTCAGCGATGAATAAAGATCGCATCGAAGCAGATCCCCACGCGGCAGAAATTTTCTCAGAGATCGCTACCAAGAGCAGTACCTGTTATTTACTGGCAGTGGGAATTAATCAATATAAAAATCCAAAGTTGTCACTGGCTTACGCGAAGCCAGATGCTGAATCCTTTGAGAAGATTATTCAGGAATTGGGGATACCCCTTCACAAGAACCTGGAGGTTCATACCTTGTACGATGCGGAGGCTACCCGTTCAGGTATTTTAAATAAGCTCGAAGAGCTCTCCACCAAAATTCAGCAAGAAGATGTGTTCATCTTTTATTATGCGGGTCATGGCAGTATGGTGGAGGACAGGTTCTTCTTTATACCAACGGAGAGTTTGCGTTTGTATGATTTAAACGCCTTGCAGCGCGAAGCAATTGAGGGAAATGTGCTCCAGGAAAAATTCAAAAAAATTCAGGCACTGAAACAGTTAATCA
>LNEN01000175.1 GCA_001464155.1 Cytophagales bacterium Ga0077538
AGCGCAGGTTGCTGTTCACCGCCTTATCTCCAATAATTTTAAAGGGTCGTTTTACTCGTATGGTTCCGTGATAAGTAGTAATGACCACCTTCACCTTCTTATCAGCCACCTTTTTTAAAATATCCAATAGCGGTGAATGTAGAAACCATGACTTGGTGATGGAACGATAAGCCGATTCATCAGGTGCTAATTCGCGAATCATGGCCATATCGGTTCGGGCGTGCGATAGCATGTCTACAAAGTTATAAACGATCACATTAAAATCGTTCTTAAACAAATTGCTCACAGAGTCCACCAACTGCCTACCCTCTTCCAGATTTTTAATTTTGTGATAAGAAGATTTAAGCGTGAGATTGTTTCTTCTCAACTGCTTTTCTAAAAAATCATCTTCGTGATTATTTTTTCCCTCATCATCATCTTCCCCCACCCACATATCGGGTTGGGACTTGGCCATTTCTGAAGGCAGCATGCCTGAGAAAATGGCATTGCGGGCATAGGCAGTAGTCGTAGGTAAAATAGAATAGTACGTTTCTTCTGAGTCTATGTTGAAGTACTCACTGATAATGGGTTCCAACACTTTCCATTGATCGTATCGAAGATTATCAATAAGGAATAGGAAGACAGGTTCCTTCCCCAACACAGGAAATACCTTCTTCTTCAAAATCTGATGTGAAAGTAAAGGTTTGGCGGCATTCGCATCGTTCAACCATTTCTCATAATTGCGGATCACGTATTTACAGAAACTGGCGTTGGCCTCTGTCTTCTGCATGTTGAGTACTTCTGCCATGTCCTGGTTATCGGCCTGGTCCATCTCCAACTCCCAATACACAAGTTTCTTATAGACTTCCGTCCATTCCTCATGATTAAGATCGCTTTGAAAAGACATAGCGATTTTTTGAAAATTCTGCTGATAGCTGGAATTTGTCTTTTCAATTACCAACCGCTTATTCTCCAGAATTTTTTTTACTGAAAGAAGTATCTGGCTGGGGTTAATCGGTTTGATTAAATAGTCGGCTATTTTTGAACCAATGGCCTCCTCCATGATTTGCTCCTCTTCATTCTTGGTGATCATTACCACAGGAAGATTGGGCTTCGCATTTTTTATCTGACTGAGAGCTTCCAGTCCCGACATACCCGGCATGTGCTCGTCTAAGAAAACAACATCAAAATTTCGCTCTGCACACAACTCAATGGCATCAGCCCCATTGTTCACAGGCGTGATGTCGTAGCCGCGTTGTTCCAAAAAAAGTATATGCGGCTTTAATAAATCAATCTCATCATCGGCCCACAGTATGTTGTATCTTTGCATCGGTACATTTTTGATCAAGTTACAAATTCTACTGCGATTGAATAAGAAAAAAATCATTAACGACCCCGTCTATGGATTCATTCACATTCAGAGTGAATTGATCTATGACATCATACAGCATCCCTATTTTCAGCGTCTGCGCCATATCAAGCAATTAGGCCTTGCTAACCTGGTGTACCCGGGTGCCATGCATACACGCTTGCAGCATGCACTGGGTGCCATGCACTTGATGTCCAGGGCCATGGATACCTTACGAAATAAAAAAGTAGAGATTAGCGAAGAAGAAGTAGAAGCTGCTCAATTGGCCGTCTTACTTCATGACCTGGGTCATGGGCCTTTTTCGCATGCACTGGAAGAATCCCTGCTGCCGGGCATTGAACATGAAAGTCTTTCGTATTTGTTCATGACCAAACTCAACAAAGAGTTTACCGGAGCACTTGATCTTACTCTTAAAATTTTTAGAAATAGTTATAAGCGAAAGTTCTTCCACCAACTTGTTTCCAGTCAGCTGGACATGGACCGGTTAGATTACCTGAAACGAGATTGCTTCTTTACAGGGGTAGAAGAAGGTACCATTGGGGTAGACCGGATTATTGCCATGCTTACCGTAAAAAAAGACGAGCTGGTGGTAGAGGAAAAAGGTATTTACAGCATTGAGAATTTTATTACCGCCAGACGCTTAATGTATTGGCAAGTTTACCTGCACAAAACCTCGGTGGCTGCAGAACGCATGATGGTGAATTTGATTTCCCGTGCACGGTATTTGGTTTTGTCCGGTAAAAAAATAGTGGCGAGCGAGTCGCTTCTGCTTTTTCTGCAACAATCCCCTTCTATTGAAGACTTCAAATCTCACCCCACCTACCTGCATCACTTTGGCAATTTAGACGACAATGATATTTGGGGGGCCATCAAATTTTGGCAAAATGATTCAGATAAAATTCTATCTACGCTGGCCAATATGTTGATTCAACGCAAACTTTTCCAGATTCGCTTAAGCAATGCATCCATCAAAAAAGAAGACATCCAGGCTGTTAAACTTGCTGTGGGTAAGCACTTCAACGTACTGATGGCAGAAACGCCTTATCTATTCTCCTTTGGTTCGGTAAGCAATGAAGCGTATACCGATGGGCAGAAAATCAATATTTTGATGAAAACAGGAGAAGTGGTGGACATGGCCAAGGCCTCGGACCTTCCCAACATCCAGGCCCTTTCGAAGACCGTGAAAAAAAACTACCTCTGCTGGCCTAAAAATGTATCTTTGTAAAGCACGTTTAAAGTTATTTGTTAACCGTTATGGGTAAGCCTACACGATGACCATCAACGAATAGCGAATAACGGATAACGAATAACCATCTTATGGAATTTACCATTCAGCAGATAGCCGCTATGTTAGGCGGTCAAGTTAAGGGCGATGGCCAGGGCAAGATCAACATGCTTGCCAAAATTCAAGATGCAAAACCTGGACAGATCGCCTTTCTCTCCAATCCTAAATACGAGCAATACATTTATACCACTCAGGCTTCTGCTGTTATCGTCAAGAAAGACTTTGTCGCTAAAAAAGATATTGCTGCTGCGCTCATTTTAGTGGAAGATCCTTACTCCAGCTTTACCGTCTTATTGGAGGAATATCACAAGTTCATCAGCTTTCAAAAAGTGGGTGTAGAGGAGCCTTGCTTTCTTGGCAAGGGAAGTTG
>LNEN01000176.1 GCA_001464155.1 Cytophagales bacterium Ga0077538
CGGCCATCGTTGCTAAAAATCCAGACTATACATTTCGATATCTTTCCAAATCAGACAATAGTCTTGCTGATAAAATACGCTATGTTTATAACAAGGCTTGGGCAAATAGAGGCGAGATCCCCGAACTCACCGTAACACAGGCCAACCATATCGTAAAGCAAATGAAGCCCATTATGGATGAGAAGTTGCTTTGGTTCGCCTTTTATAAGGATGAGCCTGTTGCTTTTTTCTTATCCTTGCCGGAAGTCAATCAAATTTTTAAACACGTCAACGGGAAATTGGATCTGATCGGTAAGCTAAAATTTGTGTATCATCGCTGGCGCAAGACCAATAAGAAGGCTTTTGGGATTTTATTTGGTGTAGTACCGGAGCATCAGGGAAAAGGTGTAGATGGCGGTATTATTATGGCTTTCAAAAAAGTGATGCAGGAGCAATACCTGCGCTATGAAGAATACGAGATGAACTGGATTGGTGATTTTAATTCAAAAATGATTCGTGTGGCCGAACAGGTAACTCCTCAAATTGTTAAGCGACATGCTACTTATCGCAAGTTGTTTGATGAAACAAAGGAGTTTAAACGTTACCCTATTATGAAGGGCTAAGTATGGAAGAGGAACAGGAAGAAACGCGGTCTAGTTTTTTAATTAAGAACATCCTTCGGGGGCTGGTATGGTTTGCCGTTATTATCACCGTTTTTATACTGGCGGAGGATTACATTCAGACAAATTTCAAAAACGACATTGAGGCCATACACGACAAACCTGTATTGCTCTACATGATCTTCTTTACCTCTGAAGTGGTGTTTGGCTTAATTCCCCCCGAGTTCTTTATGATGGTTTGGATTCTGCATGGGATCACTGTGCCAGGGTTTATTGTCAACCTGATAATTCTTACCGTCATCTCTTATGTAGCAGGTATTATTGGCTACCTAATAGGTCGTAATCTTTCCAAAACACCTTTCTACAAGAAAATTGAAGAACGGTACCTGCAGGAGTACAAAGGAAAGTTGAAAAAGTACGGTGGCTTTTTGGTAATTGTCGGAGCCACTACTCCTGTTCCCTATTCAGCCACATGTATGCTGGCGGGATCAATCAATTTAGATTTTAAGTATTTCTTGCTGATTACCATTACACGCATCATTCGCTTTAGTATCTATGGCTGGATGGTGTGGAGTTTCCCGAACTGGTTTTAGAAAGATTATTTTCTTCTGAACTCTTCCTCTATTTTTGGGTTTTCATTTGGTATATAGCGCATCATTCATGTCTTCAAAAATCGGAGTTCTTCTCATCAATCTCGGCACACCCGATAGTCCTTCAGTGTCCGATGTTCGTTCTTATCTATCTCAATTTTTAAACGATCCTCGGGTAATTGACATTCCGTGGTTGTTAAGAAAGTTGTTGGTGAATGGTATCATCGTGCCCTTTCGCGCACCTAAATCTGCCAAGGTGTATAAGAAATTGTGGACAGAAAACGGTTCTCCACTGCTCTACCATAGTATGCGCGCCAAGGAGTTATTGCAAGCAGAAATAGGCGAAACGCATGATGTGTATTTGGCTATGCGCTACAAGAACCCCTCCATACCCGCTGTGTTGGAGCAGATGCGCAAAAAAAATTATACAAAGATTGTCGTGCTTCCCATGTTCCCGCAATATGCGTCTGCCTCTACAGGCTCTGCGCTGGATGAGGTGATGCGCGTGATCAGAACCTGGTGGGTTATTCCTGAACTAAAAATAATCAGCCAATACTACGATCATCCTCAGTACATCGAAGGTTTTGTGGAGAGAGGGAAAAAATATAATCTCAATGACTACGATCATGTGTTATTCTCCTATCACGGTTTGCCAGAACGTCAGGTAGACAAGGTGTATGACAATGATTTGTGTTCCGATCACGATTGTGAAAATGAATTGACAGAGGACAACAAGTATTGCTACAAAGCTACTTGCTATGCCACCACGCGTCTACTGGCTGAAAAGCTGAATATTCCCAAAGAGAAATATACCGTTTGCTTTCAATCTCGCCTGGACAAAAGATGGCTGGAGCCTTTTTCTGACAAAGTAGTGGAGGATTGCGCCAAGAAGGGAATGAAAAAACTTCTGGTTTTCTCACCGGCCTTTACAGCCGACTGTTTGGAAACAACCATCGAGATTGGAGAAGAGTATCAGGAAATTTTTGAAGAGCACGGAGGAGAGAAAGTACAGTTGGTGGAAAGCCTTAACGACCATCCGCGCTGGATCCAATGCCTCAAAGAGTTAGTGCTGTACTAAACGAAAGATTTTGCCAAGCAATAAAACTGCTAGGCAGGTCTCTTCACCAGAAATCTTTCAAGATCCTTCAGATTCAAAATTCCTTCGTAGTAGGCTTTGCCGAAAATAACTGCGAATACGCCCATGTCGTTAAGACGTTGAATGTCGTCTACACCGCGTACTCCACCGCTTGCCAACACGCAAATTTCAGGGAAGGTCTTGATCATATCGGCATAAAAATCAAAGGCTGGGCCTTCTAAAACACCATCGCGAGAAATGTCAGTGGTTTTCACATATTTCAAACCTCTGTTATAGAAATAGGCCACATGCTCATACAAACCTTTGTGTGCTTTGGTCTGCCAGCCTCTGAAGGCAAGTTCTTTCGATTGGATGTCTGTAACATCTGCACCCAGCGTAATTTTTTCGCGACCGTAACTGACTATCCAAGAGGCAAATAATTCAGGGTCGGTAATGGCAATGCTGGAGGCGGTAATATAATCAGCACCCGCTTCGTAGGCCTTGCTAATATCTCCATCGGTAGAAATACCACCCGTCACATCTATTTTAAGATCGGTATAGCCCGCAATGGCCTCAATCACATGCATGTTTTTTGGAGTACCCTTTTCTGCTCCGTCTAAATCCACTACGTGCACTACTTCAATGCCGTGATCTTCAAAGCGTTTGGCCAGATCTAAGGGATTTTCATCGTAGGCTTTCTCACTGGCCGGATCGCCTTTGCGCATTTTCACAACTTTGCCTTTACGGATGGCGATGGAGGGTATTACTTGGATCATGTTTTGCTAATTCTATTTCTAAGGTACGACAAAAGAAATAAGTAATTTTGATTTACACGAAGCCTTTTGATATGAAAACAGGAATAATTTTTTTTATCGCCCTGGCGCTGGGATTTCAATCGTTTTCTCAACCGAAGCCCACGCGTAAAATGCCGCATCCGCTCAATCAGCCGTTTTATAATTCTTTTGCTCCCTATATCAGTTTTGATGGCAATTCTATTTTGTTTTTGAACGACTACACAGACGATGGTAACCTGGCTTTGTATTATAGCAAGCGTACCGGTGCCGATTGGGCTCAACCTGTTTTACTTCCCAAGAATTTCAGTAGCAAGGTTAACTACATTAAGGGCTTTGCACTTAATCCTGATGGACAAAGTCTGTACCTCACCTCAATTCTTTCCATGGGCATGGGGGGCTATGATATTTGCCTGAGCACACTCAAAGGCACAGAGTTCTCCACCCCTATTAGTGTTGGGCTCCCCATTAATTCTAAACAACATGATGGTGCTCCCAGTGTATCTGCGGATGGGTCTATGATTTATTTCATGCGTTGTGAAACAATGAACAGTGCACAAGCAGACCGCTGCAAACTCTGGATGGAGTTACCCGCTCATATCAATACAGGAAACTCCCAGACTCCGCGCATTATGGCGGATGGAGAAACGTTGATTTTCTCCTCTAACAAATTGCAGTCTAATAAAGGCGGTATGGATTTATATCTCACGCGCTGGGATGGCCAAACCTGGTCTTCTCCTGTACCCTTAGATTTTGTCAATACACCAGCAGACGATCAATTTGTAAGCGCTACTTCGCAAGGACAATATTTGTTACGCGATGCAAAGGGTGAACGCAAGAATGAGTTAACAGAGTTTCTGTTTCCACTAGATTTGAAACCGAAGGGTATTCTGCGGGTAGATGGTAAGTTGGAGAGCCCTGTTATTCCTGCTTACATCACAGTGACTGACCTAACAGCAAACAAACGCATCTACAATGCGCGTCCCACTGCAGATGGCAGCTTTACACTTTACTTGCGAGAAGGTAGCCGATATGAAGTGGCGATTGATCCTGAAAACGCAAGTGCCACCTTTACCAGTCGTTATTTTGATTTATCCTCCGGAATGGGTCGTCCTTTTGAACGCTATAATGCTTCCATTAAAGAGGCTGCTGCCGGAGATGAGATCGCTTTGAGCAGCGTACGCTTTAAACCGTACACCAGCGAATTGGAAGAATCTTCTTCCAGTGAATTGCGCAGACTCAGCCGATTGCTAAAGAGCAAACCTGATTTGAAAGCAGAGGTGCAGGTGTTGTTACAAGGGTATAGAACGGATAGTCTTCAATCAGATCCTGACCTTACCGAAGTTACCGTTGATTCGGTTGAGTATTATCTAGATGAGATTGATTCGCTCGGTCAACTCTATCAGCGTGATACCCTGATAGCCGAGTACACCTATCATAATGACAGAACGCTGAAGCAAGCGCAGGCCGTAATTGATCAATTGGTGACGTTGGGTTGCGACCGAACTGGACTTGTCTCGTTGGTAAATGCCCGTGCTGAAGCCATACTGGAAGAGCGGAAAATTATCGTGAAGGTTGTACTGCGAAAGCGGTGACCAACAAACACTTTTCACACTAATTGTAATTGATGAAAGGGTTAAATAACGACCAACTCTTCAAACAACCGATCTAATTGTTGCTGAGGATCAGTGCACAACCCCGGATGAACTTTAGAGGTTTGTACCATCGTACTGCGGGTAGCCGTTAACCAACGAAAGCGCTCGGCAATGGGCAATAAGCCGATGGCTCCTCCCGGTTCACCTCCACGGCTAATCAACTCGAAGGATAAAATGTGTTGCTTAAGCGCTTCTGTGTCTACTTCATTGCACAAAGCCTTCAAGCGTTCTTCCTTAAACTCGATTCGGGTTTTTAGAAATTTCTGTTTCGCACATAGGAGGATGACTCCTACATTGAGGAATTCCT
This sequence comes from Cytophagales bacterium Ga0077538, assembly GCA_001464155.1. Classification (GTDB taxonomy): domain Bacteria; phylum Bacteroidota; class Bacteroidia; order Cytophagales; family Cyclobacteriaceae; genus Chryseotalea. Next base: position 5,018 of record LNEN01000176.1, read on the forward strand.
CGCGCTCCACTCTCGGCACAACGCGGATCACGGCATATTCAAATAAGTGATTCTCTTGCATGGCGAGCTTCGTTTACAAAAAAATCAGCCTGTAAAAGTCGGTTAGTAAGAAATTCCACATAAGCATTTCTATGTTCTTGGGTGGAGTCAAAAATACTTTCATTTAGCCAATCTTCCGGAATCATCGTAATTACCTCTGTTATCTTCTCCTGCGTTAGTAATTTTTTAAAGTGATTATTGACCTGCTCTAACTCGCTGGCATGGGGAAGTAAGACATGATTTCGAATGCCTGGAAAAGGTCTTTCGGGTTTTTGCCAATCTTGCCAGGTATGGTGAAAATACAGAGCAGCGCCATGATCAATAAGCCAGAGTTCCTTATGCCACCACAGCATGTTGGTGTTGCGTACCGTGCGGTCTACGTTGAGCAGGAAGGCGTCCAGCCAAACGATCTGGGAAGCCAACAGCGGATCTACCGGTGTGGCAAGCGGATCGAAGGTGATCGAACTAGAGAGGAAGTGAAGTGCCAGGTTGCGACCTTCGCTGGCTTTCAGCAGGTCTTGTATTTCTTCATCTCCTTCTATTCTACCAAAGGCACTGTCAAGATTGGCAAAGACAATTTCAGGAATGCGAAAGCCGAGGGCTCGGGCAATCTCGCCTCCGATCAATTCGGCAATGAGTGCTCTTGCTCCCTGACCGGCCCCTCTAAACTTGAGCACATAGAGAAACTGATCGTCTGCTTCCACGATGGCGGGAAGGGATCCGCCCTCTCGTAAGGGAGTTACGTAGCGCGTTACGTTGACGGTGCGAAGTGAGTTTATAGTAGCTGACATTGGTATGGCAAGGTATGGCTTCGCACGGAGAAGTTCATTCTAAAAGTGTTACTAAAAGTATTTTCCCTAGGGCAATCACCTGACTTTGGGAGGTAATTCCGATTTTTTACGGGTGTGCAGACAAGTTTTTTGAAAATATTTTTAAGAATTTTTTTGAGACTCGGTTTACCATTTTCATAGGGAAAAGAGATAAGAAAGAGAATTGCACTCGGCTCGTGATTCAATCGTTGTGTAGTGTTCAGGTGATTGGCAAAAGCTTGTAGAAACTCGATTTTCCCTATGAAAAATGGGTTTTTACGCATGTTTATTTTTGATTTTCTACTGTAGAATGCAAGGTGTGACTAGAATTTTCTACTATGAAAATGCGATCAGCAAAGAGGAAAGAGCGGGTGTAATCTATATGGATGACTCTGTTTCTCCCTAGGAAAAGGAGTGGACTTCCCTATGAAAATTAGGATAATTAGAAACACCCATCTATTTTTAAGCCCGGTATGCTTCTTTGTACTTTGTTGTTCTTGAATGCCTGATAGAACAAAACAAGCTAAAGAAGCAACCGGTATTTTTTTATAAGTAAACATTACAAAAACCACTTGAGCTATGGCAAAAAAGGCAAGTAAAAAGGTTGCGAAAAAAGCAGCCAAGAAAGTAGCAAAGAAAGCTGCTAAGAAAGTAGTTAAGAAGGCTGCTAAGAAAGTAGCAAAGAAGGCAGTTAAGAAAGCTGCTAAGAGAAAGCCAAATGCAGCCTTCATGGCAGCACTTACTCCTAGCGCAACCTTAGCGGCTGTAATTGGCAACAAGGCTATTCCTAGAACCGAGATCATCAAGAAGATTTGGGATTACATCAAGAAGAACAAACTTCAGGATTCTAAGAACAAGCGTATGATCAATGCAGATGAGAAATTGTTGGTGCTTTTCGCTGGCAAGAAGCAAGTATCAATGTTTGATCTGGCTAAGATCGTTAGCAAGCACGTGAAGTAATTTTCACGCATCAGGCAAAAAAGCAAAGCGCAAGTTGGAGAGACTTGCGCTTTTGTTTTTATAAGAAGTGAACAGAATTACCGAAGGGTAGTTTTGAAAAACTCGATCACCCGACCCCAGGCAAGCTTGGCCGCTGCTTCGTTGTACCGCGTGGGGGCGGTATCATTAAAGAAAGCATGTTGCGCCCCTGTGTACATGTGTAGTTCGTATTTCACGCCTGCCTTCTTTAGCGCTTCTTCATAAACAGCAATGCCGGCATTTACGCGCTCATCTTGTTCAGCATAATGTAACTGAAGGGCAGCTTTAATTTTAGGCACATCGTTTACATCGGGTTGGCGACCATAGAAAGGTGCAGAGGCCAGCAGCTCCGGTACATTCACCGCCAGGTTATTGGCCATGGCTCCGCCCCAGCAAAAACCAATACAACCAAATTTTCCATTGCAGTCTTGAACCGTTTTGAGATAGTCAAAAGCTTTGGCAAAGTTCTGCAAGTTCTTTGTGGCATCTAGTTGTTGAAAAAGTTCTCTTGCCTTGTCCGCATCGGCTGGTGCTCCCCCCAGTGGAGAAAGGGCATCGGGTGCCAATGCAATAAATCCTTCTAAGGCAAAGCGTCTTGCTACATCTTCGGTGTGAGGATTCAATCCACGGTTTTCGTGAACTACTAGAACGGCTGAATGCTTTCCCATTTTCTTGGGCTTGGCTAAGTAGCCACGCATGGCCACTCCTTCCGCATCGTAAGTAATGTATTCTGTGGTAATGCGATCGTCCTGCTGAGGCACCGTAGCCGCGTGGGCATAGTTAACTTCCAACAAGGGTAACACGGCTAGGGCAGCAGCCGTGCTGCCGGTTAGTCTGGCTAATTTTTTTAAGAATTCCTCCCGCGTGAGGGGCTTGTGTGTGTATTCGTCAAAAAGATTGATGATGCGCTGATCCATAGGCTTTGGGTTTGAAACAGAGTTACCACTTTTTGAAAGATCAAGCCACTGATTTTTTATGAGAGGATAGCTTGTAGGTATAGATTCTCTTCAACAGAGTGTACTCCCTAAGGATAGGGCATAAAAAAAGCCCTCATAAAGGGCTTTTGGTGGGTGAATGACGGGGCTCGAACCCGCGACCTCCAGAATCACAATCTAGCATTCTAACCAACTGAACTACATCCACCATTTGTTTTTTAGATTGTGACGGGCACAATCTGTCTTTAACCCCTATCCGCACTTGATTTGGATAAGCGGGCTGCAAAGGTAGCCAGCCCAATTAAATTTGCCAAACTTACTTTCTATCAAAAAGTAGACGTTGGCCCATTTGTTCGTGGCTGAACATTCCATTTTCGTAAGCCAGGTGGCCGGAAACAAAGGTGTGTGTTACCGATGACCGGAACTCCTGCCCCTCGAAAGGTGACCAGCCACATTTGGCCAACACGTTTTCTTTTGATACCGTCCAGACTTTATGGAGGTCTACTAACACAATATCTGCGAAATAGCCCTCCCGAATGAAGCCCCGTTCTTTGATCTGGAAAAGAATAGCAGGATTATGACTCATCTTTTCCACCACGCGTTCTAATCCGATTTTACCTTGGTGATGCATCTCCAGCATGGCCACCACGCTGTGCTGTACCAAAGGCCCGCCACTGGGAGCCTTGAAATAAGTATTTTGCTTTTCATCTAACAGGTGAGGCGCATGATCGGTTGCAATGACATCGATGTTGTTATTCAACACACCTTGCAAAATCGCCTGCTGATCGTGTACGGTTTTTACGGCCGGATTCCACTTGATCAAGGTACCGAGACGATCGTAATCAGTATTATTAAACCACAGGTGATGTACACAGGCTTCGGCTGTAATTTTTTTCTTTTCCAACGGAAGCGAATTGTCAAAGAGTGCAATTTCTTTAGCTGTGGAAATGTGTAGAATGTGAAGCTTGGTTCCATGCTTTTTGGCCAGGTCAACCGCCATGGAAGAAGAGAGATAGCACGCTTCTTCACTGCGAATGAGCGGGTGCTCCTGCATCGGCACCTCTTCACCAAAACGCGCTTTGGCTGCTTCTAAATTTTTTCGAATGGTTTGCTCGTATTCACAATGGGTGGCGATCAACGAGGGAAAACGAGAAAAGAAAGCCTCCAATACTTTTGGATTATCTACTAGCAAATTGCCAGTGGAGGAGCCCATGAAAATTTTGAGACCGCATACGCTGTTGATGTCTGTCTTCAGCACCTCTTCCACATTATCATTAGAAGCACCGATGAAGAAAGAGTAATTAGCCAGCGAAGCATGAGCAGCAATCGCGTATTTGTCCGCTAATAAGGCTTGTGTAAATGTTGGCGGACTTGTATTGGGCATCTCCATAAAGCTGGTAACACCCCCCGCCACAGCGGCATGCGACTCGGAAGCAATGTTTGCTTTGTGTGTTAAACCCGGTTCCCGAAAGTGCACCTGATCATCAATGGCGCCTGGTAAAAGGTATTTGCCCTTGGCGTCTATGACCACATCTGCCTGCCGGGAGGCCAAGTCCTTGCCTACTATTTCGATGCGTTCGCCCTTGATCAGCACGTCTCCCTCAAATACCTTCCCCTCATTGACTATATTCGCGTTTAGTATCAGTGTTGTTTTCATATCGACCTAAAGGTAAATACCAAATCGTGTCAGCCATCGCTTCCTTCGAACAATTTAATCTCAACAAACAGCTCTTGAATGCGGTAGCGGATTTGGGATTTGAAACGCCTACCGAAATTCAGCAGAAAGCGATTCCCATTATTCAGGGAGGGCAGGAGGTAATTGGTATTGCGCAAACAGGCACTGGTAAAACAGCGGCCTATATGTTGCCCTTGCTAATGAAGGTGAAGTATGCACAAGGCAAGGAACCGCGCGCGGTTATCCTCGCCCCTACCAAAGAGTTGGTCGTGCAGCTGGCTGAACATGCCAGAAATTTTGCCAAGTACACAGACTTAAGGATTGTGGCTGTTTACGGAGGCGTTGGCATAAAAGGTCATGTGGATGCCATTGCCAATGGTGTGGACATTCTGGTTTCAACACCCGGACGCTTTACAGAGATTTATTTGAAAGGAGAACTGCCAGTAAAGCAAATTAAAACATTGGTGTTGGATGAAGCCGATCGTATGATGGACATGGGCTTTATGCCTCAGCTGCGTAAGATTTTTGAGGTGATTCCGAGTAAACGACAAAACCTCTTGTTCTCGGCCACTTTTCCCGATAGGGTAGAAAGACTTTCGCAGGAATTTTTGGAGTTCCCTGTTCGGATTGAAATTACCCCACCGAATACAACGGCTGTGCGTGTTTCGCAAGAATTGTACGAAGTGCCCAACATTAAAACGAAGATCAATCTACTCGTGCATTTGTTGGAGGATACGGAGACGTTTAACCGGGTTATCATTTTTACGAGAACGAAAGACACAGCCAACAACATCTATAAATTTTTGGAGCGCAAGCAACTAGGTCCTACACGAGTGATTCATTCTAACAAAGGACAGAACACACGCATCAATGCGATGTATGAGTTCAAAGAAGGGGGCTTGCGCATTCTGGTTTCCACCGATGTTTCCTCCAGAGGCATTGATGTAAACGAAGTGTCGCACGTGATTAACTTTGACGTGCCGGTTTTGTATGAGGACTATGTGCATCGCATCGGCCGAACCGGAAGAGCGTACAGCGATGGGAAAGCGATTACGTTTGTAAATCCAGCCGAACAGTATCACATTCAAAAAATTGAAAAATTGATTCGTGAGAAAATTCCTGTGAAGTCGTTACCGGGTAATCTGGACATTGAAGAAGCCTCTATAGAAGAAAAGGGAGAGATGGCACGCGAGATTGACAGACAGAAACGCAAAGCAGATCCTACCTATCAAGGCGCCTTCCACGAACGGAAGAAGAAGTAAAAATTTCGTTACGGACCTTGAGTAACTATTTTAATACAAGTATTTTTTGCGGAATTCTTTTATGGGTGTTCCCTACTGAGCCATTGTTTGCTCAAGTGGCGAACAACGCTATTGTTAACAGTCTTGTTTTACAAACAGACGAAGTTCCGTTTTATTCCACCACCGATGATGCCACTGTGGAGTGGGATTGCATCAACAAAAAACTAACCGAACGATGCTTAATTTACCACAACGATCAGTGGTTTACTTTCATTCCCGGTAGGGAAGGAACTCTCTTTCTGAATATTTCTGAGCAAATCTGTAAGAAGAAATTTGGTGTGCAGGTAGTGGTTATTGAGGGAAATCCATGCGAAACCTCTTCCTATAAACTGTTGCATTGTGAATCCTTTACTAATCAAAGCGACACTTTTATTGAACTGAAAGATCTAAAAGAGGGAACTCCCTATCTCATCAACATAGACGGATTTTTAGCAGATGTTTGCGCGTTTCAAATTCAGGTGGGAACTAAGCCAAAGGGCCTACCGCTTAAAACAGTTTCACTAGATAAACTTCAACTGGAAACAAGTCTTGAAAGGAATTTGGTAAGACTTCAGTGGCAGTTAACAGAGCAGTTGTTAGATTCTTTATATTCTTTTGAGATTTACAAACAAGAAGTTACTGCCTTTAAGAAGCAAGCACCAAAGCAAATTCCTTTGCGCTATACTGCTGCCGGACATGCTTTGACTGCCTACAGTTTTTTGGACACTTTAACACAACAGGGCACCTATCTGTATACGATCCTCGGAGCTTTTCATGAGGGACAAAAGCGCATTGTGCTGGATGAAAAAAGAATCACCTTTCAGGAACCAAAGACGTTAGGGAGAGAAAGGAATTTCATTGCGCAGATTGCACTTACAAACAAGAGAAAGGAAGATGTTGATTTTCTGATTATGAATGCAACAACGGGAGAGGTGTTGTTTAAACGAACCTGTAACGCGTGTTCTGCACAGCTTATAGGGCTTGACTTAGAAAGTGAAATTCAAAAGGGCATTCAATATTTTTGGATTGAAACCTATCACCTAAGCACGAAGCAGCAAGCACTTTATAAGTTCTTCGTGGATGAATCAGGAAACCTTTTACAAAAATAATTATCGAAGGGGTATCGAGATGGTAAAGGAAGCCCCTTTGCCAGACTCCGATTTTAAATCGATAGTGGCTTTTAATTGCTGAGACAATAAATGTACGATGGCGAGGCCCAGTCCATGAGAGCTTTCTCCTGCTGTAGGTCGTGCACTGAGTTTTTGAAATTTTTGAAATACCTTCTGCCTATCTGCTTCCGTGAAGCCCTGCCCTTGATCGATTACTTCAAAAATAACACTGGCTTCGTGAGCTGTGGCTTTTAACAGTACTTGTTTACCAGAGGGAGAGAATTTAATAGCATTCGAAATCAGGTTTGTGAGTAGACGCTTAGTCAGTAAGCGGTCAATTCGAATTTGAGTATCGGATGCTTCCGTTAGAATTTCAATTTGTTTTTGTTTAGAATAGCTGGCGTGCTCTTCGTGCAAGGCATCTACGAACTCTTTCAAATTGATTGCTTCCGGATTTAAAACGGGAGGTTTTTCCTCCAATTCACGCAGCTCAAGCAACTGTTTTATAATTTCATGACCTCCGGTAAGCACTTTATTGCCTTGATGAATAAGAAGTTTTGCTTCATCGTTGCCCTTTACTTCTTCTTCAATCAAGTACAACAGACCTTGCATGCTGTTGAGGGGAGATTTCAAATCGTGTACAATGGTATTGATCAAACCATTCACCTCCTGATTTAATTTGTTCAGCTGAAGATTGTTGGCTACCAGAAGTTTGTTGATGCGCTTGCGCTCCAGGCCAGCCTTGCGAATGAGGAAGGTGATAATGAGCAGACTCAACAAGGCTCCACCGGCCGAAAGCAGAATGTAGCGCTGGCGAGTCAGTTGTAAATCTTTTTGCGTGAGGGTAGACAGCACTTGTTTTTTCTCGCGTTTTTCTTTCTCCAAATCCAAGTCAAACATTTTGGCCTGCATGCTGCCGCTGACGGATTGTTCTAATATGGTGTCCTTATACAAAGAGGCCTGGTGTAAGTAGTGGATTGCCTGAGTAGACTGGCGGGTGGCTTCGTAAATTTCTGCCAACACATCGCAGCTTTGCAGGGCTAACACTTTATTTTTTACAGAAGTACTTTTCTCATAGGCTTCTAGTGCGTGCTCCAAAGCTTCCTCTTCCCTGCCCAATTTTAGATAAGTCTTTGAGAGTAAAATGAGAGACGGTAAAAGCACATCCGAAAAATTTTTGCCTTCACTTTGC
>LNEN01000177.1 GCA_001464155.1 Cytophagales bacterium Ga0077538
TTTTTAACCTCGGGTGGAAAGACCTATGTATCGGATGGAATTGCGGGTAAACATTCTCCGTTTGCGAAAAATTTTATTGAGGCTTTACGTGGCAGAGGCGGACGCGATGGTATCCTCACGTTACCGGAAGTATACTCATATGTAGAGAAATTGAAGATCCAGCCGCGCTTTGGAGAGTTTGGAGATAATGCCCCAGGCAGTGATTTTATCTTTATTGCCAAATAATAGGGAGTAACCGTTCAAAAAAGGTGGGCAAATTTTGCTCACCTTTTTTTATTTATTGATTTACCTTTGAGTGTATCATCCCCAGACCATGAGATTTTTAGGAGCCCTTTTCCTCATTTGTACTTGCTTATCCCTGCATGCGCAGGAAGGACATTACTATTTGTCGCACTATACCTCCGAACGCCAGGGCAGCACATTGTCGTTCGACATGACGCAGGACCCTGCTGGTCTGATGTACTTTGCCACGCGTACAGGAATAAGACAATTTGATGGTCGTAATTGGCGATCGGTTGAAGCCAAAGGCATTGCATATACGCTTAGCCTTGCCAGTGACGGGCGAGTATTTGCAGCCGGTGAGGGCGTATTTGGTTTCATAACAACGGCAACAGATTTCACCCTGCACGTAACCCCCATTGTTTCGGAAGCAGGCGTTGATTTTTTTGAGAGTGTGGTGGTGAAGGATAACGTATATGTGGTCAACGAAAAAGAAATTATTGTTTATAGTGCAGTTGCTAACGAAACAAAACGACTTAAGCTACCAGCAGGTGAAGAAGGCTTTGCTAACCTTTTCGAATTGTTAGGCGTGCCCTATGCCAGCACGTTTGATGGCTCTTTGTATAAGGTTGAAGGCACTCAACTCCTAGAGTCCTCACTCTCTCTGACAAGCCCTGTAGCTTTCATTACGGGTTTAGACAATCAATATTTTATTGTAACCGAAGATCAGCAATGCTACCTTCTCAAAGAAGGAAGTATACTGCAGCCCATCACGCTTACGGATCAGTTGTATCTCTCTTCCGGTGTAATAGTGAGTGGGGTATGGGTTTCTCCGAAATTGGTAGCCTTGGGCACACTTAATGGCGGAGTTGTCTTTGTTGATCCTTCAACAGGGAAAACACAAGAGATCATAAATTATTTTTCAGGCTTGCCAGACAATGAAGTGTTCTGCTTGAAACGCGATGCAGAAGGAAATGTGTGGGTAGGACATGAGTATGGTTACAGTTGTATATCGCCTAGTTTACCTTTCCGATCGTTTAACCATTATCAAGGGTTGCAGGGAAATATATTATGTGCTAAAACTTTTGCCAACAATGTGTATGTGGGAACCTCAGTTGGACTTTTCATTCTTGAGAAACAAGACCAGTTTGCGGAAGAAGTTTATTATGTAGAAAAGAAAACCACGAATAAAGGAGCTACACCACCGGCTACAACAAACACTGAACCTAAACAAGAGTCAAAAAAAAGAGGATTCCTGCGCTTTCGAAAAAATAAAGAGAAGGAAGTAACGGTCACGAATGATGCACCAACGGAAACAAAATCAAAGAATACAGTTACACGCATTCGCCAGACACGAAAAATTTTATTGAGGAGTACCTACTCCTTTAAACGGGTAGCAGGAATTGATTCAAAAGTAGAACGACTCATAACAACGAACGGAGTGCTTTATGCATCGGGTCTTGCAGGTTTGTTTGAAATACAAGGTTCGAAAGCGATTGTCATTGTGCAGGAACCTGTAGAAGTAGTTTCGGCAACGCTTCAGCACGGTATAGTTGGTGAGACGTACCAAAGCCGTGTGTTTGCCTGGAAGGACAATGTGCAGACCACGCTTATCGAAGATATACACGATGATGTTTCTTCCATCGTGGAAGATGCTGAGGGAACTTTATGGATTGCAGGGACAAAGAGTATTTACCAGTTTGTCGAAGGGAAATCTACCGGCACGTATCCTTTCTCTAACCCTACCTTAGACAGAACAGAGGGCATGAATCTAAGAGGGCAGGCACTTTTTGTTAATTCAAATGGATTTTATCTGGTTGCCAGTGGAGCTGTACGGGTTATTGATTCGCTAGGCAGGCCCTCTCAATTTTTTGCCTCTGGAAAAAATTTGTGGTATCGGAAAAATGAAACGTGGCGTTGTTTAGGTTCTTTTCAAGATCATCAGAACCTGGAGTATTTGAATGTGTTTGCGGATTTACGATTTGTAGAACCAGAGGAAGACACAGAGGCCTTGTGGATTGTAACTAAAAACAATGAGTTGTTTCGCTTCCACTCCAACGAACAGGTTCCCCAATCTACAATCTATCCGCTCTTTCTTCGGTCAGTTCGCAACCAGCAACAATTTTTTGAGCCGGATCATTTCTTTTACAGACTGGGGCAGCACGAAGGAGAAATTATCATTGAGGCGGTACAGGCTGCCTTTGGTTCTCAGCAAGGTGCCCAATATCGATATAAGTTAGAGGGGCTTGAGTCATCCAGTTGGACAGAATGGTCAAGCAACAATCAAATAAATTTTCCATTTCTGCCACTGGGCAATTATACCCTTAAATTACAAACACGCGATTTGCTCGGAAAGGTAAATGAATTAAAGCCCATCCAACTTAAGATTGAGCCACCCTTCTGGAAGACCACCTGGTTTTACGCAATGGAGTTCGTCATTTTTAGCATCTTGGTAATTTTGTCTATTCGGTTGAAGGCCTTGAATAACCGATACAGGGTTATTTCGCAAGTTCTTGCCATGCTTACAATTGTGTTGCTCATTACTCTTATTCAGGCAGCCTTTAGTACCTTCTTTGCTACCACCAGTCCGATTATTGATTTTAGCATCCAGGTAGGCGTGGCGTTTTTGGTGTTGCCGGTAGAAATATTTCTACGCAAAGTCATGTTTTCCACAAATGAAAAAAACAAGCTCTACCAAATCATAAATCCATCCCTCAAAAAGCCCACAGACGCCATTTAAATGCTATCTTGAAATCAAAACTGAGCCATGAAAAACCTATTCCTGCCCCTGTTGCTATCGGTTGTGATTGTTGCATGCCAGTCTCCCAAGCAAGAAATAACCCTTGACGCAAACCCCGCTGCGGAGGGCTTTGATGTAGAACATTCAGATCCGGCTGCTATTGAGCTAGCGGATAGTGTAATGAAGGCACAGGGAGGAAGAAAAGCCTGGGATGAAACACGCTTTATTTCGTGGAATTTTTTTGGCAGAAGAAACTTGGTGTGGGATAAGCAAGAGGCGAAAGTTAGAATAGAGTCTTTACCAGACAGTACACTTTACTTACTCGACATGAAAACCGGCACAGGCAGGGTACGGGTTCGGGGAATTGAGCTAACAGAGGCTGATCGTATTGGTTAGTGATGCCCTTTAAATTGAAAGACTCTGGCGTAACCTTAAAATACCTGGGCGAAGACTCATTGAAGAATGGAGCTCCTTGCAATATTATCCAACTGACCTTTGAAAATGTAGGATCAACACCAGACAATAAATACCTGGTGTATGTAGATAGAAAAGACAATCTGGTAAAACAATGGGCGTATTTCGAATTGGCTTCACAAGACACAGCCTCTTCTGTCTGGCCTTTTGATAACTATAAACAGTACGGCAAAATTCTCCTCTCCGCCAATCGTTCCGATGGCAAGGGTCCCAAGGATGTAACGGTAGATGATACCTTGCCTGCTGAGATTTTTACTGAGTTTTGATCAATGGCAAAAAAAGCGAAACCCACCAAGCCCACCATAGATGAAACG
>LNEN01000178.1 GCA_001464155.1 Cytophagales bacterium Ga0077538
TGTAGACAAACTTCCATACCTTTCATGTAGGGGAGGGGGTAAAGAGAAGAAATGGTTTCGTTGGTAAGGAAACAGGGAATACCATAGGCATCTAATTTAGTTTTGGCCAGGTTGGCAGCCATTACGCTTTCATACTTCTTAAAAACAATGATTTTGTCCTCATTTTCAGCTTTATCCATGGCAAAAGATACGGAAGCCTATTTTATTTTGAAATCTTTTGTAACATCTCTGGTACCCTGCCGTCTAGTATCTGAATTCAACAACGAATGAATTTCGAAGCCTTTCAAAATCGCGTATTACCTGCTAAAAACAAGCTTTTTCGCTTTGCCCTGCGCCTGGTAGGTAGCGAGGAGGAAGCCAAAGATGTGGTACAGGAGGTAATGATCCGGGTTTGGAACGGTCGGGAGCAGATGGCGGAGATACAAAACATGGAAGCTTGGTGCATGCGCATTACCAAGAACCTGTCCCTCGACCGCATTCGCGCTAACAACCGCAGACAAACACAGCCGATTGACGGAAACTTTGATGTTCGTAACGAAGCGTTAACGCCTCATGAATCCACTGAACTACATGAGAGTATGCAGAGAATTAACCAACTGATGGCTTCACTGCCCGAAAAGCAGCGCCATGTAATGCACCTTCGCGATGTGGAGGGCTATAGCTACAACGAGATTTGCGACATTCTTGAACTCGACATGAACCAGGTAAAAGTAAACCTGTTTCGGGCCCGGAATGCCGTACGTGAAAAATTGACAACCTTAAATGCCTATGGACTCTAAGCACATTGAACAATTGCTGGAGAAGTACTGGGAGTGTGAAACATCCCTGGAGGAAGAGAAAGCCCTGCGCGATTTCTTTAACCAGACGGAAGTGCCGGATTCACTAAAAGAGTCTGCTGTCCTCTTCCGCTACTTCGAACAACAACGCCAGCACAAGATGAACGATGCGGCCTTCGATACTTCTTTGAAAAGTAAACTTCAACCTGCACAAGGCAAAATGAGAAGTTTATACATGAGTAGTCTTCGAATTGCAGCCGGTATCAGCGTAGTGATTGCTTCTTTCTGGTTGGTGCGCACACAACTTCGTGACAGTGCATCACAAGAAGTAGCCGATACCTACGATGATCCTAAGAAAGCATTTGAGGAAACGAAAAAAGCACTTCAAATGATTTCAAAGAATTTTGGGAAGGCAGAGAAAGCGGCCTCCAACATTAACATGATTAATGAGGCTACCGATAAACTTCACTCTAAGGAGGAAACGAAAATCGATAGCTAACGATTAACGAACAACTGATAACAAAAACTGATAACGAAATAACTGACCAAGCATATGAAAAAGTTAATGATTGTAATTCTCCTGATGGCCGGATACGGTGTAGCAAGCGCTCAGAATGATGCCATCTCTAAATTCTTTGCGAAATACCAGAACGATGAAAGCTTTAGCCAGGTAACGGTAAGCAGTAAAATGTTCAGCCTCTTCACTAATATGGAAGTGGAAACAGCAGAAGACCAAGAAGTGCTGGATGCCATTAGCAAAATAAAGGGCCTGCGCATTTTAGCAAAAGAAGATGCCCGTAATGCACGTGAATTGTACAAGGAAGCCTTCTCTCTTATTCCCATGAAGGACTACGAAGAGTTAATGACCGTTCGCGACAAAGATCAGGACATGAAGTTTCTGATTAAAGATGACGGCAAAGGCAAAATCTCTGAACTGATTATGGTAATGGGCGGTAACGATGACTTTATGGTGATGACTTTGTATGGAGAAATTGACCTGAAGCAAGTGAGTCGCCTGGGTAAGAAAATGGATATTGAAGGGTTGGATAAACTGGAGAATATCGACAAGAAGAAAAACTAAGTCTCCTCCTTTACGTATACCACTTCTAGGTTAGATACACTCGTCCGACTTTCTGAAAGAACTCACAGGGGTCGGACGATTGTTTTCAAAGCTCAGTATCTCAACCGGTAGCATACAGTAATCAAGACCCCTTCTCTATGAAATTCAAGATCTTTGCTTTTCTATTCCTGGCCCTCTCCATTTCCTCCTTCGCACAAAGCAGTGGTATTCGTCCTTTAAAGGATCGATTTAAAGGTGAGGAAGATGTGCATGCGTTTAAATTGGGCGGCTTTATGGCACGCGTAATTTTTAAGATGGTAATTGAAGAAGAAGCCTATAAGGAAGCGGTAAAAGAAATCCGCAGTATCGAATTTATCACCATCCCCAAGGAAGCCTTCGAAACACAGCATGTGTCTGTGGGTGGATACAAGAAGTTTTTAGAAGAAAAAGGCTTTGCAAATCTTATGGAAGTAAGGGACAATGGCGATCATGTGACTATTTACATGGCACCAGATTCACGCAAGCATGAGCGCTATTTAATTGTAGCAGACGAAGGTTCGGATGTGACGGTTATTGAGATGAAAGGCTATATCGATCCTTCCAAACTATCGGGCAGTAAAATTACTTTGTCCAAATTGTAATCCAGCGTACTTTACGAACACCTATACAACATGAATCAATTGACTATGAAAAGTATCGGAGTTCTTTTAATCGGCTTAGTTCTTTTCACAACAGCTTATGGGCAAAGCAAGACGACCCAGTCGCTGCACGATGCTAATAAGGATGCAATGGCACTGTTCTTTTATAAGAACACGCTCCGCATGATCAACCAAACAGAGAGCAAAGAGTTTGATGACTTGATTAAGGATATTGAAAAAATGAAATTCTTAGTCATCGATAAAGCACAAGCTAATATCAATGGTGCCAAGTTTAAAACGCTGGTGAGTGATTATAAGAAAGAGGGCTATGAAGAAATTATGTCCAGTCGTTTTGACGGACGCAACTTCGATATCTACCTGAAAGAGAAAAGTGGAAAAGTAGCGGGAACCGTGGTGCTGGTGAATGACTCTACAGATTTATATGTATTGGATATTTTAGGAAGTGTACCTATTAATAAAGTGCCTCAGTTTTTTCAAACAATTGACGAAAGCTCTGAAATCGGTAAAATGATGAAAGACTTTGCTGGCAAGGTAGACGGCAAGAAGGAGGATCATTAATCCTCAACGTCAACTTCTTCATCGCATTCTTATATAACGTGATTTAAATTTGCTCTCATGGAAACAGTGTTATCTGTTCAAAATCTCACCAAGAATTTCGGAAGGCTTTGCGCTGTGAATCAACTTAGTTTCGAGGTAAAAGCAGGACAGGTTTTTGGTATGCTGGGCCCCAATGGAAGTGGTAAAACCACCACCCTGGGTATGTTGATGGGTGTAACCAATCCTTCAGCCGGTACCTTTTCCTGGTTTGGTCATGCCCCTTCTCATCTCATTCGGAAAAAAATTGGGGCTGTCTTAGAGCATCCTATTTTCTATCCCTACTTAAGCGGTCAGAAAAATCTGGAGTTGAACGCATCTATTAAGGGAACTGATCCTGCTAATATCGCGCGAGTTTTAGAATTGGTTGAATTGACAGCACGTAAGGACGATAAATATAAAACCTATTCATTGGGTATGAAGCAACGTCTGGCGATCGCTTCTGCCTTGGTAAATGATCCACAGGTATTAATCCTCGATGAACCTACCAATGGTCTGGATCCAATGGGGATTGCAGAAATTCGTCACATCATCAAACGTATCGCTGCCGATGGCAAGACTATTATTCTGGCCAGTCACTTATTGGATGAAGTACAAAAAGTGTGTACGCACTTTGCGGTATTGCGTAAAGGGCAATTAGTACACATCGGACCGGTAGATGAAGTGGGCAAGGGCGAAGAGATTGTGGAAGTGAGTGCTTACCACGATGATTTGGGTGTGTTGCTACAAAAGTTTGAAGGAACAAAAACAGTGAAGAAGGAGGGGGTGAATTACAGTGTGCACATGAACGAAGGTTTCCACAGTCAAGACCTTAACCGTTTTTTATTCAGTCACAACATTGTGGTGTCGTACTTGGCTACCCAAAAGAAGAGTCTGGAGAAACAATTCCTGGAAATACTTTCCGAGAATAAAAAGTGATTATAATTTCCAAGATTCAAAATTTTGAAGCTTGGAATCTGAAATTTGAATATTATTGTTATGCTCCATTTACTTTCCATTGACCTAAAAAAATTAACAAACTATCGCACCTTCTGGATTGTGTGTGGTTTGTATTTCCTTACCCTTGGTTTTACCACCGCCAGTGGCATGGAGTTTTTAAAATGGCTGGCCTCGAAAGGAGCGGACTTTGGTGCTACGATTAACATCAACCGAATTCCTTTGTATCATTTTCCGGATGTATGGCAAAACCTCATCTACATCAGTGGTTTCTTTAAACTGATCCTGGCATTCATGGTGGTTATTTCCATTACCAATGAATTTACCTACCGTACCATTCGCCAGAACATTATCGATGGCATGAGCAGAGCGGAGTTTTTAATCTCCAAGGTGTTAACAAACGTGATGCTGAGTGCACTAAGCTGTGCGATGGTATTTTTGATTGCCTTGGTAACCGGCATGATCTACACGCCTGAATTGGAGTTGGCCTACATGTTCGCGGATGTAGGATTTTTAGGAGCCTACTTTTTAGAAGTGTTTACATTCCTTTCCTATACACTCATGTTGGGCTTGTTAATTCAACGATCGGGCCTTACGATTGTGGTGCTGAGTCTTTCGGCAATGATTGAAGCCATTATTAAAGCAAACATAGATGATACGCTTCCTTGGCTGATTCAATTTTTCCCCATGGAAGCCATTAGCAATTTAGTCACCATGCCATTTCCTAAGTATGTATTCCAAGAGGTGCAAGACTATGTAAGCATCGCTTCGGTCGCTATTGCTACCGGTTGGTTACTCTTCTTCAACTACATCAGTTATTTGAAGTTGCAGAAATCAGATTTATAAGAGTAGATTCTTTTAAAAGAAGAGAGCCAAGCTAAATAGCTTGGCTCTTTTTTTATGTGACTTTGCGCAATTCCTCCCACGAAAGTTTGCTGTAAGATTTATACATAAAGTATAAAAGGATGGCAAGGAAAGGGCTGAGAATCCAGGTAGCTCCGCTTAGTTGGGTTGTGCCGTAGTGTAGAAAGCCAAAGAAGCCCAGCACTAACATCATGAGTATGCCTCTGCCAAAATTACTGGCACTGGCTCTTGCCCCATCGGGCAAACTGAGGGGTAGATGTTTTTTATTGATGATAACGATACTCAGAATAATCACAAGGTTGTTGACAAATCCAAAGATCACATCATCCAGGGTGCTCATGCCCCAAATGGAAACTATGATAATGGAAACGACTCCATAAAAGGGAAGAAAGAGCGAAGTAAGAATGGCTTTCAATGAGCCGGTTAAAATGCGACCAGGCTCCCGGATGGGTGAAGAGAAGAAGACCCAACCAGCTTTAAAATCATCGGAGAAGGAAATTTCAAAAATGACAGTGTGGAGAATGATGGTGGAAAAGTAGATGATGAATAGATAGGCTTGTGAAGAACGAAGGCCTTCTAGTGCGTCACCACTTTTTCCGGTGTAACGCACCGTAAGTAGCACGAGGATCACTACTAAGTAACCAATGGCCGGATAAATCTTAAGTTTTAGTTTACGATCTCTGGCGATTGCTTTTTGAGTAAGAATAAACCCGGAACGCTCAGCTCCTGGATTTACAATGCTAGCCGTAAGATTTTCGAACCATCCTTTTTGAGACGCTTTTTCTTGCTGTTGAGGTGTTGTTTTATTCTCTGCTGCCATTACCTGAAGCTTGGAAGCAAAGGCGGGCGCCAGGTACCGACTCACCAAGTAGAGACTACTAATGGGGATGACTACACTTAAGAGAATCATCATGCTGTGTTGCAGGTCAAACAAGTTTAAATGAATAGCCTCTACACTGGCACTTAACCAAACTGACGGAATCAAATACGTCCACCAATGGAAAGTAAAGACCATCTCTACCTCTTCCATGGAACCGAGCATGCGAGGCAGAAGTTGGTAACCACCCATGAACACGATGGTCATGCCTATTTGTAGATAGTTAATGGTATTCTTCAAACGCTCCTCTGTTGTGTAGCGCATGATCATTAGATACAAACCATTAGTTAACGTTACGGAGAAGAGTACACCAAGCAGTAGACAAAGTGAAAAGATAATAAACGTGGTGATGCCGAATTTTATAGCCACAGCAATAAGAGACCCCAGGGATAGGGCAACAACCAACAGACCAACATAGAGAACAATGTGCGTAATGCGCGCTACTAATAAGGTGCGGCTGCTAACAGGTCTAGGCAGGAGAATGGAGTTATCACTAGTGTCTAAGAGAACAGAGGAAAAATCGGTGATGAGGATCATGATGACCATGACCATGATGTAGGAGTAAATAAAAGTAAGGGCATACATCATCGAAGGCAAGGCGTAGATCAGCATGGAGACAAGCAAGCCAAACACCAGGTAAATAAAAAGGGAAAAGAAATACCCACGATTGCCATTACTGCTTTGTTGCCCCATCATCAGGGTTTGTCTGCGACCATCCATCTTTAGTTTTACCTGCACGATGGAACGGAGTTGCTTATAATCAATGCCTGCGCTTCGATATAGACCACTGAATAAATCCAGAACAAATAATAAGATTTTCTCCATGACGTGTCCTATTGATTCATGATGTCAATAAACTGACCGGCAACACTTTGATGTTCCCGATTGCCAGTGAGCTCCGTAAAGAGTTGTTCGAGCGAACCACTTTGTGCCTGAGCATTTAACTCAGTGAAACTTCCATTCGCTATCAGTTCACCTTTATTGATGATCATAATGCGATCAGATATTTTCTCCACCACATCCATAATATGGGAACTATAGAAAATGGTTTTGCCTGCTTGTTTTAATTGCGACAAAATTTCCTTGACCAGAATAACTGCATTCGCATCCAATCCGGATAGCGGTTCGTCTAAAAATAGAATGGAAGGATTGTGCAGCATACCCGCAATCAACAATACTTTTTGTCGCATGCCTTTGCTGAAAGTTGTCATGCGATCGTCTTTGCTGGCAGCGAGGCCAAACACGGCCAGTAAGTCTTTGGATTTCTTTTGAATGAGCTGTGTATCCAGATTATGCAAGTGTCCTACAAAATCAAGGTACTCCAGAGGCGTGAGTGTATCGTACAGCGAAGCATTTTCGGGAATGTAGCCGATGCGTCTTTTTACTTCAAGGGGTTCTTTGCGAACGTCAATACCTAGTACGGTTGCATTTCCTTCAAAATCATCAATAAGCCCCGTCAGAATTTTGATGGTAGTACTTTTACCGGCACCGTTCGGACCAATGTAACCAATGATTTCTCCGGTATTTACCGAGAAGTTGATATTTTTTAGGACAGGACTCGAATAGCTTTTGGAAAGACTATCAACGACAATAGCTGAATTCATACAGATAGGATTCTAAATGAAGCGTTGAAAATAGAGATATTTTAAGATTTCCGTTTCAAAAAGATGACTTTAATCACTATTTTCATTGATGGCTATCAGACCCTTTTCGTCACTTATAAAATACTTTTGACTCAACATAAATCCAGTACTCATGAAAAAGATTTTAGTACCCTGCGATTTTTCCAAGCAAGCAGTTAATGCCTTTCGTTTTGCCTTGGATATAGCCCGTAAATCCGGTGGAGAAGTGCATCTTACGCATGTCATCGAACTCCCGGTGATGCATGATAGCGTGTTGATGCCTGTGATGTCTTTTGAGGAAGTACTACTGAAAGAATTGAAAGAGAAAGCGGATGTTCAGTATGAAAAGTTGAAAAAGAAATATGCTGATCCTAAAGATAAGGTGAAGACCGTAACCCAATTTGGTGCTCCTGCCCGGATGATCATCAGCTATATTGAAGATAAATCCATTGATCTCGTGATCATGGGAACAAAGGGTGCGAGCGGGGTGAAGGAATATGTGATTGGCTCGAATGCTGAAAAGATTGTGCGTAGCTCGCCCGTTCCGGTGATGGCCATAAAAGATTACCCTAAAGGAGGGACCATTAAGAATATCGTATTCCCCAACACCCTGCACACCGAATTGCAAGAAGACCTGATGATGCATGTAAAGGCGATGCAACATTTCTTTAAAGCCAACATTCACATCGTTTGGGTGAATACCCCCAGCAATTTTACGCGTGACATTACTACACTGAAGCGACTGCAGGACTTTGCCAAGCGTTTCTTATTTAAGAATTATACCATTCACATCTTTAACGACCTCTACGAAGAAGATGGTATCATCAACTTTGCCCACAACCTAAAGGCAGATATGATTGCCATGGGTACTCACGGTCGCAAAGGACTCGCGCACGTGCTCGGTGGCAGTGTGGCGGAAGATGTGGTCAATCATGTAGACATGCCTATCTGGACTTATACGATGAAAAATGAATAGTACGCAGGCCGAGGTACCCCCAGTTACCCAGTCAAGTACTTCCAGTACCTGT
>LNEN01000179.1 GCA_001464155.1 Cytophagales bacterium Ga0077538
ACTCCGTGATAATGAAGTCATACTGGTCACCTTCGCCCAACATCATGATGTTGCGCTTGATTTCGTCAGTAATGTGTGGGATTACCTGAACCGTCTTTCCCAAATACTCGCCTTTGCGCTCTTTGGTGATGACGTTGTTATAGATACGGCCCGTAGTAACGTTATTAGCCTGAGAAGTAGGCACATTGAGGAAGCGCTCGTAGTGACCTAAGTCAAGGTCGGTTTCGGCTCCGTCATCGGTAACATAGCATTCCCCGTGTTCATAGGGGTTTAATGTACCCGGGTCAATATTAATATAAGGATCAAACTTCTGAATAGTTACGCGATAGCCCCGTGCCTGCAGTAAACGGGCCAGGGAGGCAGCAATAATGCCCTTGCCGAGGGAGGAGGTTACACCCCCGGTTACAAAAATGTACTTAACGTTAGACATGCGTAGTGGTGAAGCCGGTAAAAAATCGCGTGCAAAGGTAGGCTTTTACGGGGAATGGGGAAACTGAAATTTGGGGTAAAAACGGGAATAAAGACCTTTTATTGATTCATTGAGCGATTTGGGGAAGGAGAGGAGGTTGGGTGCAGAAGCATATGTAATGGTACGTATGCGACCTTGTGCTACTGCGTATATAAACTTGTTCTATTGCGCACGGCAACTTATACAGATATGTATGCGAACTTATACTGGTTGGAAAGGGGAGTAGGATTGCTGCGTACGGTTACTCGGACTGGTTCGTTCGCCAACTCATAATACTTAGCACGGGCACTTGGATCACTGCGTAGGGGAGGTCGGACTACTTTGCAAGTGAGGACGCACTACGTTGTATGCGGACTTGTACAAATGTGCAGCTCTACTCTGACTACTTTGTATCCCCGTTGAAGTACTCCGTATGTGGACTTGTATTGCTATGTGCAGGAGCTTGTTCTTCTTTGCACTGCAAGTCATAAACGGCTGCTTAGTAGACGGATGGGAAGGTAGTCGGGTCTGTTTTATTCTATAAATTGTGTCAGCTGCCTTAGAAGGTAGTCTGTCTCCTGATAGGCTACAAACTCATATGGCTGGGTTGACCTTAAACCATTCGTAGTATTTGAAGTCATTTTGGCGTTAAATATGACTTCTTTCAATTATCTTGGTGGATTGTTTTGGTTACACTGTTTCCCTATTACCTATTAACCACTCGTAAACCTGTTCTGAAACCGCATGAGATTAGCTGTCTTCCTTATTAGTATTTCTCTTTTTAGCTTAAACTCGAATAGAGCATTTTCACAAGCTGATTTTACACAGGCAAGGCATGAGACTCTTTCTCAGCAAGATATAGATGTGTCTTTTGATCAAGCTATCAGTTTTTCTCCACTACCAGCTACTTCCGTAGGATGGTCAGTAACAATTGGTGGAACGGCTGTCCCGATTACTTCTATAGGCACTTTTGGGCCAACCACAGTCCGTATTACCTTCGATGCCAGTGGAATAGCCGGTCATGGCGGAACTCAAGCATATCTTAAACCAGGTGAAGTACTCAGAGTAAGCTATAATGGCACTGGAAATTTAACTTCAATAGGCGGTGTCACCGCTTTTGCGAATCAGCAATCTCTTAATCAATGGGTATTTACCTGTGATGATGTAGAATTTAAAACTCAGGGCATTATACCTGCAGACAGTCAAGACAATTGTGTTCCTGTAGTAATGGACTTTTACCAGTGGCAATTTTCTATGTCGCTCAGAATGCGAAACAGCTCCAACTTTACCACGGCTTTGGATGGATCGGGCCGTACTATAAACTCCAATTTCTTTTATAATTTTAACTGGGGTGATGCTACGGGGACAAGCGTTAATCCCTATTTATCCGATGTGACAGGGGCTTCGGCACCAAGTCTTATTGAGAATACAGTTTTCAGTGGAAGTCCAGGGGTATACTTTACTTCAAGACCAACAAAAAATTATCCTGCTACTACAACTCCTGCCCCAAATATTTGTAGTTGGGACGTGGTGGTTCGTCCTTTTTGGATTGGTATTCCTAACTGTAATGGTGATTCACAAACAACCATTTTTAACAACTGGGATACTGATAATGCAAACACAGGTGTATTAAATATGCCATTCAATCCTCCAGGAGTGGGGGAAACAAGTGACAGAATTTGCCTTG
The DNA here is from genome assembly GCA_001464155.1 of Cytophagales bacterium Ga0077538. GTDB lineage: Bacteria > Bacteroidota > Bacteroidia > Cytophagales > Cyclobacteriaceae > Chryseotalea. The sequence continues at coordinate 2,136 of LNEN01000179.1, forward strand.
GTAATAATGTGAACATGCGTTTCACAGACCAAACCCAACTTAACTGTCGTCTTGCAGCTCCTGAAGCGAACAATCCTAACCAAGCAGTTCGTCATATTCGTATTGTTTATGGAAGTACTAATTATGCTGCCCCTGGAAACATCCCGGATATACATGTTGGAGGAGTACAGGTTACCAACTCCACTACAGGTGCGTTGCTGGCTCCCTATAATGCCAACCCAATTCTTGGAGGAGGGACCGGTTATGTGCCAACCGGAGCCGGGGGTGTAGGTGTACCAGACTTTAATGGAGTCATTCAACTACCCACACCGGTTTTAACATCCACATTGACAACCTACATGCAACAAATCACCACCTTGGTTGCAACAAGTCAAGTTGTGGGCCAGCGTTTTTATGTTCGATTAGATTACTGGGATATTTGTAACCCTTATAATCCAATAAGTCCAGATGTCAATCGCGTTTCAATTGAAAATTATGATGAAATTATTGGCAAACCCGTTGCACTAACAACAGCCGGACAATCCATCTGCTACACAACTCCCAATACTACTGCATTCAACTTTACAGTCGCAAGTTCTATTGGGGGTTTGAGAACTGGCGTAAACTGGTACGCATCCCTTGCCAATGTTAGCTCAGGTACACGCATTACAAATCCTAACGGCACAAACAGTTTGACTTTTCCAGCATCCTCCTATACAACAGCAAATGGCACTGCCGTAAATTTTAGATCCGATAATGTTGGAGGGAGGTACTATTCCCTTTGGGCAACTCAGGTTCAAGGTGGAACAAATGCCTGTGAGAGTGATCCAATCGAAGTGGTGATCTATCAGCAACCTCAAATTAATGCGGGTGCTGATAATCCAACAACACCTGTGGGTAGTACCCAAGTTTGTATAAACGATGTACAGGTATATACAACCAGTGCTCCTGGTGTCAAAACAATTGCAGCTAACAACTCTACCAACGGAGCAGCATTAAATTTTCAGCTTGAAAATCTCTGGAGCGATGTGTTTGGTGCTGATGTTTCTGTTTCTCCAACAAATACAACAGGCACCACAACTTCTGCCACTTTTAGCTTCGCGGCTCAACCAAATCCCTCTACAACCAATAACATAAGTGTACGTAGACGTTACCGAACGACCGACCTTGTTTCTGTAGTAAGCCCTTTACCGGCACCTTTTACACTACCTACCTATACTATAGCGCCTCAAACATGTCAGAACAATAATGTTAGTTTGGCTGTCACTGTTTTTGGAGAGAGCAATGGAGGTACCATTGCAGGAAGCCCCACAATTTGTGATGGATCAAGTACTGGAAACATGATATTGAGTGGTCACCGTGGATCAGTCCTTCAATGGGAGAGAAGTTATGATGACCCAGGACCAGCCCCTGCAGGTGCTTTTATTGCTATTGCTGGTACTGGTGGCTTAACCACCTTCTCTGAAATTCCTCCTAATGGACCGGGTACTTACAAGTACCGCGTCCTAGTTCAAAATCAAAATATTACAGGACCTTGTCCAAGTGCTACCACTATCGTTGCTAACCAAAACACAGTTGTCGTTAACCCCGTCCCACCAAAACCGACAATCACACCTACCGGTGCCACCACTTTTTGTTTTGGAGGAAGTGTAACCTTAACCTCAAGTACGGTTGATGCGGCACGATATGATTGGTATAGAGGAGCAACTTTGGTGCAAAGTGGCGCTAGCAATACTATTGTACTCACCACTGTTGCTCAAAGTGGTAGTTATACAGTACAAACCTTTGGTATAGCGCCTTCTAATTGCCCAAGCATAGCTTCAGATCCTGAAGTTGTGACGATTAATCCATTGCCTGTTGCTGCAAATCCTACCGGTGGAGGGGCAGTTTGTTCAGGTAATCCGGCACCCGATATTGAATGGGCAATTTCTAATGGTACAGGACCTTATGCGGTAACCTATACCATCACTAAAAATCCTGGAGCAGTAGTTTCAGGTCCTTTTGTTGTTAATAATGTTACGAGTCCATTTCTTATAGATGATCCAAATCCAGTTGGAATAGGAGGAGATACGTTTGATTATAAGATTACAAACATCCAAGATGCGAATGGCTGTTTTGCTAATCCAATTACACTGGCAGCCGTTCCTGCAGGGCAAGTTTCTATTGGAGGAACCGCACCCGTACTGGATGGACCTGTTAGCTTAAGTTTAAGTGCTGCCTGCGATGATGGAGGCAGTACTTCCAATCCACAGTTGGTTTTTGGACTTACAGTTGCCTCAGCTAATACTGCAGGATTTATTCTAAACTATACCGTTGATGGTGGCGGTAACCGAACAAAAAATTTTAATACGGATGCGGCTGGTGATCCTACTGTAGGTACTCAGGTTATCTTTTCAGATGCGGAGTTGAATACCCTATTACCTTCACCCCATGTGATTCGAATTGTATCGATCATTTCACCATCCACTTGTCAACTTCTTATAGGTCAGAATTTAAATTTTACAGTTAATCCTCGACCGAGCCCACCAGTCAATCCAGGTAACGTAATTGCTTGCTCTGATGTAGTTGGAACTACTTCTGTTTTGGTAAATAATCCTGGAGCAGGATTAACGGTAGACTGGTATGATGTTCCTGCCCCCGGTGGCGTGCTATTGGCAAACGGTGTTCTTTCATTTGTTCCTGGAGCCGCGGGAACCTATTATGCCGAAACCCGAAATACTACTACTGGATGCACGAGCACATTACGCACGGCAGTAACGCTCACCTCTGATCCACTTCCATCACCTGCAAACGCAGGAGCATCTTTTTCAACCTGTAGTACCAGTGAAACTCTTTTGGGTGTGCCAGCATTTCCAGCCAGTGCAACAGGTACATGGTCTGTAGGCTCTGCTATTTATTATCAGACCTTTTCATCAGCTGATAACAATGCGGGCTTCACAGCCGGAGGCTCCTTTATTCCACCCAAGGATTTAAGTTGGACATTGAATACTTCTAATGGTGTTTTTGCTGATCCTGCAACTGATTACATCAGAGTTAATGCTGGAAGATTAGAAGCACAGGATGTGGATGATAATGTAGGAGGTCAGTTTGTAGATTGGCAGTCCACTTCCATTAATATTTCAGCCTTCCCTGGTGGGGTAGATGTCTCTTTAGATTTAAGTCAAAGCGGAGCAAATGCCGGAGATGGAGTATCTTCTTTTTACCGTATAAATGGTGGTGCCCTTACACCTTTTTCAGTTAACCCATCACTACTAGGGGCCTTTGCGGCCTCCACAGCATCTGCACCTGGATTAATTGGAAATACACTGGAGATTGTTGTACGAATAGAACTTGCTGGGAATGGACAGTTTATTTTTCTTGACAATGTTTTTGTAAGACCTTCCGGAGTAGTCTTACCGAGTATTACTGATGTTAATCTGGCTACCACAACGGTGAGTAATTTGCAAGTTGGAGCAAATGTATTTACCTGGACTGTTAGCAGTCAGTTTGGAGTTTGTTCTCCCACTACTTCATCTGCAACGATTACCAGAAACCCTCTTCCAGTAGCGTTAGATCCGAATCCTGCTGTGTGTGAATCATCTTTTGGATTAACAGAGGCAAATGGTATTGATTTAACCGTTTATAATGATGGAGTAACAGGAATTATTGGATCAGCAAATAGAACTATTCAATATTTTTCTGATCCCGGCCGAACAATCCTTATTGGAGCACCTGTTAACAACGTTACCCATAATGAAGTTTTTTATACAAGAGTAACGAAGACTGATCTCGCACCTAATTGTACACAAGATGGAATTATTACCATTCGTGTTAACCCTCTCCCTTCCACTAACGATCAAGTATTTGAAATTTGTGAGGAAGCAGTAAGCAGTGCAGATAAAGACAATAATAATTTACCTATTCTCTTCAATGATCTGGTTACAGGTATTGCAGGTTCTACCAACAGGACAGTGACTTGGTATGTCGATCCAGGTGTGCCGGTTAGTCTACCCTCTGATTTAGTTACGCTTGTACCTACCCCTAGCGATGTAGATGATGTTACGGATGGAGAACGCTTTTATGCCGTTGTTGAAAACACATTAACGGGTTGTGAAGATGTAGCCTTTGTAGAATTTGACATCCGACCACGACCCGCTGCCAATCCTATATCAGGATCAGCGAGTGTCTGCGCAGGTACAAATATTATCTTATATCAAATCGGTACTGTAGTGCCAGGCTCTACCTATTCCTGGAACTTGCCTCCTGATGGAGCCGGCTTTGTGCGCTTTGCCGGGGGTGGACCGAATGACTTCTTTGTATTGCTTCAGTTCCCATCAGTAATAACACCACCGAACGATTCCTATAATATTAGTGTAACAGAAACCTCTCCCAATCCTGATGCTTGCACGGGTGTAGCAAACTCCTTAACGATTACCGTTGAAACAAGTCCATCTCCAAATCCTATCATTGGACCCAACCCAGTTTGTAAAACGGAAACGGAAGTTTATCAGGTAACCACTATCGATCCGTTGAACACCTACCAGTGGTCGATAACGGCCGGTGATGCGGCCATTGTAGGCCCCGCCAGTGGTACAGGTCTTGGTTCTATTACAGTTGATTTCGGAACGTCCGCTTCGTCTACCATTCGCGTAGTGGAACAAAGTCCAACGGGTTGTTCGATTGCAGGAGGACAAACCTTGGTGGTGAATGCCAATGATCAACCTACCATGACATCACCGGCTACGGCCACCGTATGTAGTGGTTTGGCGGTATCCACAGCATTAAACTTTGTAGCGAGTATTCCATTATCAACTTTCAACTGGCAAGTAATTAATGTTACGGGAACAGTTACAGGAACAGCACTGGGTAACACAGGTTCAGGAAATATTGGACAAACGATTGTCAATACAACAGGGGGTGTAGCATCTGTCACCTATCGTGTAACACCAACTTCACCTGATGGCTGTCAAGGTCCTTTTCAGGATGTGGTGGTATCCATTACTCCTCAACCCGTTATTGTTACGGGACAAGCACCCATTGCTTGCAGTGGTGAACCTGTAAACAGAGAAATTTTCTTAACACCGCTTAATCAGCCGGTGGCTACCATTTTTGATTGGCCGGCACCTGTTATGTCAGATGCTTCTGTTCAAGGCACTGCGAAGAACGTAGCGGCAGGAATTGCCGGGACTTTCCACATTACGGATGTACTGGTCAATCTTTCCAATGCACCCATCACAGCCACCTATACAGTTACGCCATCGAACGGTCTGTGTAATGGAGCTCCAGAAACAGTTATTGTTACTGTAAATCCTGAACCAATCGGTGTCGATGACAACACCCCAATTATTTGCAGCGATGCACTTGTCAATTATAACCTCTCCAACAATATTGCTACGCTGGGCAATAACTTAATAACAGGAACAACCTATTCCTGGATAGCCACCGCCAATCCGAATGTTACCGGGGAGAGTGTAGTAGCGCAAAGTGGCGCCACCATTACGGATGCGTTGAGTAATACTACCGCATCAGATCAGGTTGTGGTATACACCGTAACCCCTACTAGTTCTTTAGGCTGTTTAGGAAACACCTTTACGATTTCCGTTACTGTACGCCCTGAACCGGTTGCGACTAATGATGTACTGACCATTTGTAGTGATAGTCCGCTAACGTACAACCTGCAGAACCGGGTGAACTTATCGGGCAATGGACTGGCTTCTAACTTTACATGGCTCGCTGCTTCTAATGCGAATGTCACAGGAGAAAGTACAGCCCTTCAAAATACCGGAGTCATTACCGATGTTCTTACCAACGTAACCAATACCGATCAGGTGGTGGTATATACCATCACGCCTACGGGTACTAATGGTTGTGTGGGTTCTTCGTTTACCTTGACAGTAACCGTTCGTCCAGAGCCTGTAGGTGCAGATGATTCCTTCACTACCTGCAGTGATGTTGCTTTAAGCTATAATCTGACCAACAACATTACTACGCTGGGGAATAACCTGACGGCTAGCTTCTCATGGGTGGCTTTAAATAATCCAAATGTTACAGGGGAGAGTACCACGCCTCAAGCGGGTAATATGATCAATAACACACTTACCAATATTACTAACAGCAATCAAGTGGTGGTGTATACCGTTACTCCCACAGGGACTAATGGTTGTCCTGGAGATGATTTCACCGTGAGCGTTACAGTTCAGCCGGAACCGAGAGGTGTAAATGATGGCCCCATCGATGTGTGCAGCAATGTCGCCTTTAACTACTCTTTGCAAAATAATGTTAACACCTTGGGGAATAGCGTCACGGCCAATTTTACCTGGTCAGCCGCAGCCAATGGAAATGTTACTGGTGAGAGTACTGCCCTTCAAGCCGGTGGAACCATTACCGATGTACTGAGAAACGTAACTAACTCAGATGAACTCATCACCTACACTGTTACGCCAACCGGCACGAATGGATGTGCAGGAAATTCGTTCACGGTTACTTTTAGAGTGCAACCTGAGCCAGTGGGTGTCAACGATGTAAAAACGATCTGTAGCGATGCTACCGTTAGTGTTGATTTGCAGGATAACGTTACCACGCTGGGAAATAACCTGACTTCCAATTTTAGTTGGCAAGCGGCCGCTAACGGCAACGTAACTGGTGAGAGCACCACTCCACAGGCATCTTCTATGATTACAGATGCCTTGAGTAATATCACAAACTCAGATCAGGTAGTGCTCTATACCGTAACACCAACCGGCACAAACGGGTGCGCAGGTGTACCCTTTACCATTTCGGTAACGGTTCGCCCAGAGCCCATTGGTGTGAATGATGCAAAAACAATTTGCAGTGATGAAATTGTTACGTATGATTTGTTAAGTAATGTGACATCCTTAGGAAATGGCTTGCCAGCCACCTTCTCCTGGATTGCCGCCTCCAATGGAAACGTATTAGGAGAAAGTACATCCGCTCAGGCAGGTGGTATGATTACCGATGTTCTTAACAACGTCACCAACACCGATCAGGTAGTCGTTTATACCATTACACCGACCGCCTCTGGTAGCGGTTGTGTGGGGTCACCATTTACGATTACAGTAACGGTACGTCCGGAACCCAAGGGCACGGATGCACCGAAAACGATTTGTAGTGATGAAAGCGTAGCCTTTGATTTACAATTGAATGTTAATACACTTCCCGGTAATAGTCTCCCCGCTACCTTTAGCTGGGTAGCAGCCTCCAATGGGAATGTTACTGGCGAGAGTATCGTTCCGCAAGCAGGCAACACCATTAATGATGTATTGAATAATGTGACCAATGCTAATCAGGTGGTGGTGTACACGGTTACGCCAACGGGCACGAATGGTTGTATAGGTAATCCTTTTACAATTACAGTAACTGTACGCCCGGAGCCGTTGGGTGTAAATGCTACGAAGTCTATCTGTAGCGATGAAAATGTTAATGTAGACTTGCAGAATAACGTCACGACTCTTGGCAATAACTTACCGGCCACGTTTAGTTGGATAGCTTCACCGAATGCCAGTGTGAGTGGTGAGAGCACTTTACCACAAGCGGGTGCATCCATTAATGATGTACTTACCAATGTAACGGGTAGTGATCAAGTGGTTGTGTATACCGTAACTCCCACGAGTCTTTTAGGTTGCCTTGGAAACTCTTTCACGGTTACAGTAACTGTACAATCAGAACCTACTGCGCCTACCGGTACAGGTCTTATTTGCAGTGATGCGACTGTCAATTTCAATTTACAGAATCATGTGATTTCGGTTGGAAATGGTCAAGCCTCTACCTTCTCCTGGATTGCCACCTCTAATGGATCGGTAACAGGCGAAAGCACAAGCCCTGTAGTGGGAAGCACCATTACAGATGTACTCAACAATATCAGCAATGTTGATCAAGTGGTGCGCTACACGGTTACCCCAACGGGTACCAATGGTTGTATAGGCAATGCTTTCTTTGTCGATATAACGGTCCGCTCAGAACCAAGAGGTGCCAATGCACCTGCCACCACCTGCAGTGATGTAGCATTGAATATCGATCTTCAGAATAATATTTCAACGCTAGGCAACAGTCAGGCTTCAACGTTTAGCTGGGTTGCTGCTGCGAATGGTCTGGTAACAGGTGAGAGTGTAGTGCCGCAGGCCTCTGCTTTTATTACGGATATACTGACTAATAAAACAGGTGTTGACCAGACAGTCGTGTACACCGTTACCCCCACAGGTACCAATGGTTGCGTGGGTGATAATTTTACGATTACGGTTACTGTGCAGTCAGAGCCCACAGGAGATGATGATGTGGTGCCTATTTGCAGTGACAGTAACGTTAACTACGATTTACAGAATAACAATGTGAACGTATTGGGTAATAGCCAGGCGGCTACCTTCACTTGGATTGCCACCGCAAATCCGAACGTAACGGGAGAGAATACAGTCCTGCAGACAACCAGTGTGATTAACGATGTACTGAACAATGTGACGGGTGTTAATCAGACAGTGGTGTACACAGTTACACCAACCGGTACGAATGGTTGTCTTGGAGATGTGCTTACGGTTTCGATTACTGTACGTCCAGAACCTTTGGGTGTAAATGACACGAAGACGATCTGTAGCGACAATAACGTGAGTTACAATCTTCAGGATAATATCAACAACCTGGGTAACTCGCTTATATCCAACTTTACCTGGGTGGCAGCCGCAAATGCGAATGTCTCAGGCGAAAGCACGATTGCTGTTGCCGGAAATGTGATCAATGATAACCTGAATAACGTAACCAGTATCGACCAGGTGGTTGTTTACACCGTAATACCCACCGGTACGAATGGTTGTGTAGGAAACTCGTTTACTGTTCAGGTTACTGTTCAACCCGAGCCACAAGGCATTGCAGGTACAAAGACTATTTGTAGTGACCTCGCTGTTAATTACAATCTTCAAACTGATAACATCAATGCGGGAGGAAACAATGTTGCCTCTACGTTTAGTTGGATTGCTGCAGCCAATCCGAATGTTACAGGGGAGAGCACAACAGGCCAGAACACAGGAACCATTAGTGATGTCTTAAATAATGTTACCGGTATTGCGCAAACCGTTGTCTACACCGTTACTCCGACTGGTGTCAATGGTTGTTTGGGTAATGATTTCACGGTGACCATTACGGTGAATCCGGAACCTGTGGGTCAGAATGATACCGACACTTCGTGTAATGTTCCTTTAAGCTACGATATACAGGCCAGCAACATCAATGTCTTTGGTAATAGTGTAAGCAGTGTCTTCACCTATACGGTGCTTTCATCGGATCAACCGAATGTACCAGCAGGACCTGATAGGGTAGGAGCCAATGCATTACCGATCACGGATAGCTTCACCAACAGTACTGGGGTGGATGTGTTCATGACGTATACGATTACACCCATCAGTTCACCTAATGGTTGTGCCGGAAACACCTTCACCTACATCGTCACCATTAAATCAAGACCTATTGGTGCAGATTATACAGAAACACCAAATGTTTGTTCGAGTGTTCCGTTTGTGGTGAATCCTCAAACCCCTGGTATTACAAATGGTGTAGTCAGTACTTTTACCTGGACTGCTGCGTATGCGCCCGGACTCACCGGAGGTGTAGGAGCGGGTGTTGGTACCATAGGGGAAACCTTATCGAATGTAGGGGCAGTACCTCTGAGTGTTATTTATACAGTAACGCCAAGTGCTGGTCCTTGTCAGGGACCTGATTTTGATATTACGGTGATCATCGATCCACAACCGGTAACAGATCCTTCATTAGCGACAAAGACTATTTGTAGTGATTTGATTTCGAACATACTCTTAAATACAAATGGTATTTCAGTAGGCGCTACCAATTGGGATGTAGATGTAGTGAGTGTGGATGCTAACCTTGTACCGAATGCAGGCAATGCTGTTGATCCAGGACTTGCGGAAGTGGCTAACTACATTCAAAACGACAGATACACGAACGTTTCGTTTACTCCTGGCAATGTGATTTATAAAGTTACCCCTATTGGTCCACCCGCTACCAGTTGCCGCGGTGTTGACACGTTTGTAACCCTAACTGTAAATCCAGAGCCGGTGATGAATCCTGCTTTGGCTACTCCAGCCCCTGTTTGTAGCGATGAGATCATCGGTGTTTCCTTAAGCACCAATGGCACCTCAGTGGCAGCGGCCTCTTACATTTTTGTTAGCGTATCAACATTCCAGGCAGGTAATGCGGCAGCGGATCCAGATGAGACGGGTCCGGGTGACAGACTCGCCTCGGTAATTCAAAACGACAGCTATACAAACCTGACGACAGCTGCCTTCACCAGAACGTATCAGATTAAGCCAAAGAGTGCGGCTGGTTGTTTGGGTGATTTATTAAATATACCCGTGCAAGTACTTCCTGAACCAGACTTTACTTTCACGATACCACCTCCTATCTGTAGCACTGATTTAATTGGTTTGCAATTGGATACTACGCCAGGATCGGTTCAGGTAGATGAGTATGAAGTAACCTTTATCAATTGGGAAACCATTCCAGCTCCGGGTCTCTTACCAGGCGGAAGCAACATTGCTATCGGATCTATCTTACCAGCAGTGGCCGGTTCTTTCACCATTAACGATAGCTACGTGAATGGGCAGAACGTATCGCTGAATGCGACTTATTCTATTCGTCCTTATGCTCCTACTACATTAGGCAAGCGTTGCGTGGGCGATGTGAAGCAAGCTGTAGTGGGCATTCGTCCGTCACCCATTGTATTGGAAGACCTGGACGAAATTGTATGTAACGATGCGACCAACGGTATTTTGATAAACACAAAAACAAGCAGTGCGCCAGCAAACTCTTTTGAAATTGTTCGCCCGGCTCTTCCTGCTGGTTTGAGCTTAGGATCATACGTTCCAGGCACAAGTGTGGTAACTGGAAATTCCACTACGGCCATTGCGAATGATCGTTTTGTGAATACAACCAACAATCCTATACCGGTGATCTATACGGTGCGTGCGAACACTGATGCGGTGCCTGCCAGTGGTTGCTTTGGTCCTGCGGAGCAAGTGCAAGTATTGGTAGAACCTCAGATTTTGGTAACACTTGATGCTACTACGAATTTGAAACCAGATATCTGTGGTGGGACTGACATGACCAACATTGACTTAGAGTCACCATCCAATCCATCTGCAGGAGCAGTGACCTTTAACTTTACGGTGAGTCCTTCTATTTCAGGTGCCGTACCAGGCACTAACTTTAGTGAAACGGATTTCATTGAACAGGCCTTACTCAACACGACCAATGCTCCGATTAATGTTACCTATTCTATTACACCACGTGCTAATAGTGCAGCAGGTGGTTTAGGATGTGTAGGTGTACTGAATACAACGGTTGTAAGTGTTCGACCTTCTCCGAAACTCACACCAACTCCTGCCAACTTTACGATTTGTGAAGGCGAACCCTTGGGTGTTGACTTTGCGACCCCTACGACCACCGGTGCCGGTACCAGTGCCGTTGCGTTTGAGTTGATTCGGGTGGAAGATCCCAATCTGGCGCCTGCAGCTCCGGCTAATGGCATTAGTGGATTCAATAATGTCTTCCCTAGTAACTATGCGATAGGAGCAAATGTATTGAACGATGTGCTGACCAACAGCAACGTAGATGGTTTGCAGCACAGCATTCGCTACGCTTTTATTCCTAAGTACACCATTACCTCTAGAGCCTTCGAATGTCGTGGTGAAGAATCTTATGTGACAGTATTGGTAAGTCCTCGCGCTACCATTACCGGTTTCGATGACATCAATGATGCCATTGCCGAAGGTGATCCGTTGAACTTACTTCCGGGTATTCCGGTAGAAGTGTGTTCGGGTGAACCTTTCGATCGTAAGATCCTTTTCACAGGAGCCGATGCGGGTTCTACCAATCTTTCCTGGACTCGTGTGGCTGATGCCGGAGTAACCGGTTCATCAGGCGGGGCAGGCGATATTTTATCGCAGGTACTCTTTAACTCCACGAATACTGATGTGAGCCTGGTGACCTATACGGTCACTCCGAAATCCTTTAACTGTACAGGAGCTCCGGTAAATCTGGTGGCAATTGTATTGCCCGTTGCTAAAGTGGGAACCCTGGCCAGCACCTTTAAGATTTGTGCCGATGGTACTTTTGAAGTTGATCCAATTCCTTCGCCTACTGTAAATGCGAATTTCTATTGGGCAGTCGACAATCCAGATCCAACCTTTGTGACACTACAATCAACAACGGCACAACCTGGTACTGTTATCAGTGACACCTGGTTGAATCAGTCACCTACCTTTGACCTGGCTTCGCTGACCTACACAATCTCACCTTTTGTGAGCAAGACCACAGGACAAGAATGTTTTGGCACTGATAAGTTTGTAACCGTGAATGATGCCTTTATCTGCGAAGGCGATGAGGAACTCTTAACCTTCCTCAACAATGGCTTGAGCAAGTTTAGCCTGAAGTATAGTGAAGGTGGAAGTGAGGTAGTTGTGAACAACGCAGGTGCTGTGGTCAATCTTTTTGTAACGCCTGCCGCTACCACTACTTATACACTACTTTCTGTAACCGACTCTTACGGATGTGAGCAGACTACCTTTACAGGAAATGCTGTAGTAACGGTAAACGTTGCCAATACCAATGCCGATTTCACTGTGCCGGGAGCAGCGATTTCGTGTAGTCCTTTCCCTGTTGATTTTGAGTACGATCAACAAAATGGAATTGAATATACCTGGCGCTGGGCCGATGGTGAGTCTGACTCTGTATATGTGGCAGGGGCCACCGTACCAAACGAATCCGTGCGTCACATCTTTACCAACTTGTCTACTTCGTCCACCAGAAGTTTCAAAGTAGAATTAGAAACCCGTATACCGGATGGCGCTGATGCTGACAATAACTACCCAGGTGGTTGTGCCGATCGTTCTGACAAAACCGTTCAGGTACACCCGGTAGTGGTGGCGGCTGTTACGGTAGATAAAGATGCTATCTGTAGTGGTGAAACTATTCAGTTTAGAAATTCATCTCGTGGTGTGAAGAGCGACACCTGGTTCTACCGAGTTCAAGGTTCTACCGGTCAGTTAGATGTGCGCACTGATACCTATACCGGATCAGAAAGACCACCAAGCATTACCTCCTTTACAATGGAGAATCTGATCAGCAACCCTTTGGTGTTTGAAGTGGTATACCAGGCAAGAAACGAAAATTGTTCTGCTCCGGATTCTGTTACAAGCATTACGGTTTACAGAGGCATGACGGCCGACTTTACCGCTGCTGTGCTAGGACCATACATTGGAGGTCATGCGTATGTGAATGTCACCAATACTTCGAATCCTATTGATGCCGTTGACTTTACCTACGAATGGAACTTTGGTGAGGATGCTGTGCCGGCTGAATTTAATGGCACCACACCGACTAACCCATTGGATTATGTGACACCGGGTCAGAAGGAGATTTCGTTGTTGGTTACAAACATTCTGGCTTCGACTGTAGGCTTGTCGTGCAGTGATCTTGTCATCAAAACAATTGATATTGAGGTTCCTCCGCTGCAAGCAGACTTTGATGCCATCCCGCTGGCAGCCTGTTTCCCGACAGATATTACAATCGTAGACAACCGAGCCACAGGCGATGTGTTTGAATGGGAAGTAATTGATGAGGGAGGACGTACCTCTGCTACCTCCAATGCCAACTTACCTGTCTTTGCGATTCCAAATCCTGGTAAGTATACCATTTTCCTCACCACCCGAAATTCGTTTACGGGTGATGCAGAAAGTACTTCGAAGGAATTGGAGATTTTTGAATTGCCTACGGCTTCTTTTGAGTTAAGACCTACCGTGGTATTTATTCCCGATCAGCAAATCACCACGTTCAACTTTAGTGATGGAGCCAATCAGTATGAGTGGGATTTTGGTGATGGCAATACGTCCATTGACTTTGAACCCACCTTTACGTACCGAGTGGAAGGTGAATACCCCGTTACCTTGGTGGCTGGATTCAATAATGGCTCGCACGATGTAGATGGCGATGGGGTAACGGATGGTGCCATCATCTGCTACGATACCTTAACGCGTACCGTACAAGCAAAGGATGGAGGAGTGACGAGAATTCCTAACTCATTTACGCCTAACCCGAATGGACCGAACGGAGGCAATGCCGGGAATGGTTCTTTCAACGATGTATTCTTACCAATTACAAAAGGAGTGGAAGAATTCCTGATGCAGATTTTTGATCGTTGGGGTAACCTGGTGTTTGAAAGTCGTGATAAGAACCAGGGCTGGGATGGCTATCATCAAAATGGTAGTCTCATGCCTGCGGGTGTGTATGTGTATAAACTGGAGTTGCGCTTGTCGAATGGACAGCGAACGAACCAAGTTGGAGATGTAACCCTCATTCGTTAATTTTCAGAGATGATGAAGCGTTTACTTGTTGCTTTACTTGTTTTGATAGGAGTGGAGAATGTGATGGCTCAAGACCCTCAATTTTCTCAATACTATCAAGCTCCGCTTTATTTAAATCCGGGCTTTGCCGGAATTACACCGCAGCAACGCTTGGTGGTAAATCATCGTGTGCAATGGCCCAATCTGCCTCAGGCTTTTTCTACCTATGCCGCTTCGTACGACATATTCGTAGAAGAGCTTCGCAGTGGTTTTGGATTCTTAGCGACTACGGATAAAATGGGTTCTGCCGGTTGGCGCACGACTACGTTCAATGGCTTGTATTCCTTTAAAGTAAAGTTGACGGAGAAAATTGTTTTCTCTCCGGGCTTAAGTTTTGGCTACGGCATCAATGGACTGGATCGAAACAAGTTGACCCTTGGGGATGGCTTAGAGTTTGAAGGACAATCCTTAGATCCGGATCTTAACAAATTGGGTAATCAATCCTATTTTGATTTTGGATCGGGCTTTATCTTTTACAGTCGTAACATTTGGCTAGGGGCTGCCTTTCATCACATGAACCAACCCAACCTTTCGGTACTGAATGATGTAAGCCGTTTGCCAATGAAAACCTCTATTCATGGTGGGGCGAAATTGGCCTTGTATAAAGGTCCGCGAACCATCGCGCGAATGTCTTACTTAACACCTTCTTTTATTTATCGCACCCAGGGCAAAACGTTTTCCCAATTGGATGTGGGGATTAATTATCACATCGATCCTGTTTCAGTAGGTATTTGGTACAGAGGTAAGCCCTTTCAGCAAACGGTTATTAACAGTGTAACGCAAGATGCTATGGTTTTTTCTTTGGGAATGTATCTCAAGAATCTTTCTGTAGGCTATAGTTATGACTTCACTGTTTCAGAACTTCAAACGGCTTCAGGGGGTGCGCACGAGATATCCCTTATCTATGAATTTGTAGCCAAGCCGCTTAACCGAAGCGTAAAGCGCAAATACAGATTGATCCCTTGTCCCTCCTTCAATAGCAAAGAAGGGTTCTGGAATTAAGTATTTTGCTAATCTGCTATCTTACCAAATGGTTTAACTATCTGGCTGGGTTTACTTCAGCGAGGGTAGGTGCGTAA
Source organism: Cytophagales bacterium Ga0077538 (assembly GCA_001464155.1). Lineage (GTDB taxonomy): Bacteria > Bacteroidota > Bacteroidia > Cytophagales > Cyclobacteriaceae > Chryseotalea. Next base: position 17,593 of record LNEN01000179.1, read on the forward strand.
TCATGCTTTCATTAGCCTTTTGAAACATCCTTTGATTACAGAAGGTTAACTAAACTGCGTTGATTTTGAAAATCACAAGCCTACTAAACATTAGACTTCTCGGAAGACAAGTCTTACTTTTGTAGGGTTGTTAACCGTCAGTTCTTTAAGGCATGAACCTTTCTTCTTCTCTTAGCCATCCTGTGTTTAAAACAGTTTCTGCTTGTGCCGCTCAACTCGGCCTGGAAACGTATGTGGTAGGAGGGTACGTGAGGGATATCTTGCTGAACAGACCCTCTAAAGACATTGATTTTGTTTGTGTGGGTAGCGGCATAGGCTTGGCGGAAGAAGTTGCCAAAGCACTGGTACCCAAAGTGCGTGTGAATGTGTTTAAGAATTTTGGTACGGCTCAAATTCCCTTCGATGATTTTGATCTGGAGTTTGTAGGGGCCCGAAAGGAGTCCTATCGAAGCGAATCGCGTAAGCCTATTGTAGAAGATGGAAGTTTGGAAGATGACCAAAAGAGGAGAGACTTTACCATCAACGCACTCGCCATCAGTTTGAATGAAGACACCTTTGGTGAATTGATTGATCCCTTCAACGGTGTGGAAGATTTAAAGAATAAAGTCATCCGCACTCCGTTAGAACCCAGCATCACTTTTTCGGACGATCCCTTGCGCATGATGCGCGCCATTCGCTTCGCGAGTCAGCTTAATTTTGATATTGATGCTAATTCCTTTGAAGGGATAATACAACAAGCGGATCGACTGACCATTGTTTCGCAAGAGCGGATCATTGATGAATTAAACAAGATCATTTTGAGCCCGGTGCCTTCCTACGGCTTTAAGCTATTATTTCAGAGCAAACTCTTGCATCAGTTTTTTCCAGAGCTAGTGGCCTTGCAAGGCGTAGAGTATGTGGGCGGCAATGCACACAAGGATAACTTTTATCACACATTGCAAGTGCTGGATAATGTTTCTAAAATGTCGAACGACCTGTGGTTGCGGTGGGCGGCCATCATGCACGACATTGCCAAACCAGCCACCAAGCGATACGATCCTAAAGTAGGCTTTACTTTCCACGGTCATGAAGAGAAAGGTGCTCGGTGGACACCTAAAATTTTCAGAAGATTAAAATTGCCCATGAATGATCGCATGGACTTTGTGCAAAAGTTAGTACGCCTTCATTTACGTCCCATCTCCCTGGTTAAACAAGTAACAGATTCTGCCATCAGGCGTTTGCTATTTGAAGCAGGAGACGATGTTGATGCACTCATGATGCTCTGCCGGGCCGACATCACGTCTAAGAATCACGAAAAGGTGTCGCGCTTTCTTCAGAATTTTGACAGGGTTGAATTGAAGATGAAAGAGGTAGAGGCAAAGGATAGTATCCGTAATTTTCAGCCGCCTATTTCTGGAGAAGAGATCATCCGCACCTTTAACCTGGCACCTGGTCCGCTGATCGGACAAATCAAGGAATATATAAAAGAGGCTATTTTGGAAGGTGAGATCCAGAACGATTATGAGCAAGCGCGTACGCTTATGTTAAAGTTTGCGGCAGAGAAGGGCCTTACGCCAGTTTCACAGGCTTAATCGAGCTATCGTATCCAGGTATTCCTGTCAAAATAAATACCTTGACCATGCAACCCTGGTCTTCGTACCTTGTCTTTGTATACAAATCCTGTTGTGAACGAGGTTACCGTCAACTTACATGAAGAACTGATAGAGCGTTGCAAGCATGGCGATGGCAAGGCTTTCCAATCCCTGTACAAGTTGTATGCTAAGTCGATGTATAACGTCAGTTATCGCATTACCGGTAGGGAAGAGGACGCGCAGGATGCTGTACAAGAGTCGTTTATCAGTGCTTATCGAAACCTGCATAGCTACAGGGCCGATGCTACTTTTGGTTCGTGGTTGAAACGAATTGTTGTGAATCGATCCATCAACCTGATCCGTGCTCGGAGAATGGAGTTATTGCCGGAAGATGGTTCCTTCGACCGGATGGAAGAAGAGCCCGAAGAAGTGTATAGAGAAGGATTGTCTATTGAAAGTGTCCGGAAGGCAATTTTATCCTTGCCAGACGGTTATAGAAGTGTGTTGAGTTTGTATTTAGTAGAAGGGTATGACCACGAAGAAATTGCCGCAATCCTCGGTATTTCAGAATCCACCTCTAAATCCCAACTTAACAGAGCCAAAGCAAAGCTTAGAGAACAATTAATAAAAACGATATGAAGGACGAGTTGAAGGATTTTGTACAAATGCACCGGAGTGCTTTTGACGACAAGGAGGTTCCTGCACAGGTTTGGGAAAATATTGATCAGTCGTTATTTAAAAAGAGTTTTCAGATCAGGCCCATACAGTACTGGCAGGCAGCAGCCGTTGTATTTTTTGCGTTGTCTTCCTTTTTGTTGGTGCGCAATGTACTTCCCCTAGCGAAGCCCGGTGAGGCCAAAGAATTTGCAGACACCGAAGCCTTTTACACACAACAAATTCAGGAAAAGGTAGCCTTGATTCATTCTGTTAATACCAATGATTTAAGTGCCTTTGGACAAGACTTACAGCAACTGGAAGCCATGTACGCTGTGCTTAAAGAAGAGCTGGAAAAAAGACCTAGCGAGAAGGTGAAGGATGCACTGATTCTTAATCTAATGGTGCGTACAAATTTGTTGAATAAGCAATTACAGGAATTGGACAGCGCACAAGAGTCTACCGACCGCGAAGAAGCACCGATCAATTCATAGCGTTCACCAACTTCTTGCGTAGTATGCCGTGACTTGGGGAAAAGAGAAAGGCCAGCGCGAAGACTACACCACTGCAGGAAGCTATGGCTGCAGCGATCGAACCATCGATCCATAGCAACACATGCATAGACAAGCATGCGCGGAAAGGAATCTGTTAGCAAGTAGGCTGTAGCGGCCGGAACAATCAACAAAGCCACCACAAGGATGGCTCCCACCGATTCAAAAGATGCCACAGTAGTAGTAGAAACAAGGGCCATGATAAGGTAGTGCCACAAGGCAGTAGAAAAGCCCAGGGAGGCAGCATAACCAGGATCGAAAGAAGTGAGTAGAAGTTCTTTGAAGAAGAGTGCGAGCACCAGTAGAATTAGCACCAGCACCAGGCTCATCACCACAACCGCTTTGGGTGCGAGTACAAAGCCACTGTCCAGTATAATCATGTCTAGTGGTGTGTAGGCTATTTCGCCATACAACACACAATCTTGATCTAAGTCGACCTTACCGGCAAATAGTGATATCAGCACCACCCCAATGGCAAAGAGCCAGGTAAAGGTTACACCAATGGCAGCATCACTTTGCAGTCGTGCTTTTTTATGAAAGAATTCGATTAGGAAAGTGGTGAACACGCCTAACACCCCAGCCCCAATTAACATAGTTACTGAATCACGACTACCGGAGAGCAGAAAGGCGATCACAATTCCGGGTAGCACTGCATGGGAGATGGCATCACCTATAAGCGCCATTCGTCTAAGGATTAAAAAGCATCCCAACAAGGCACAGCAAATGGATACGAGAGAGGCGGTGAGTATAATCCAAAAGTCGTTCATACTATCAGTTATTCGTTATCAGTTGTCCGTTATCCGTAAGGGCTTTGCGTCTTGTGCGGATATACGGTTGGGTAATTGAGTATACGTTCAAGGTCTGCTTCCAATTCAGGAGTCAGAAAGTGTTCAATGGTTTCGGCATCTTCATGCACGTGATCAGGAGCAATGTTGACATGCGTTGTCAGGTACAACTCCCATAAACGATGAATCTTCACGATGCGCTGTGCTCTTGTTTTTCCTTCTTCTGTCAACCCCCAGAGTTTACCACTTCGTTCCACATAGCCTTGTGCAAACAAGCGATGTAAGGAGGCCATCAGTCTTTGGGGATGTAGTTTTCGTTTACGGATAATCTCATCGATGTAACGCTGCAAGTAAAAATTCTTGTTTTCTTCTCCCAGTTGATAGAGCGCTTTTAAAACATTTTCGTCCTGTATGGTTCGTTGAAAACGCTTCTGTTTAAAATGCCTGTTGAGTATTCCTTTTCGGGGTGCCAGAAAAAAAGAAAGTAAGGCAAGTGTTGAAACAACAATGACGATCCAGGGACCCGTGGGCATAGAAGGAGCCGTATACGAAATGTAGGCACCCGCCAATCCGCTGAAAGCACCTACCGAGGCAGCCACTATGAGCATGGCGCGAATAGAGGTAGTCCAGAAGCGTGCGACTGCAGCAGGCGTAATGAGTACTGCCGCCATCAACACCACGCCTACTGCTTGGATGCCAATCACTACCGCCAGCACAATCATGGAAGTCATCAGTAATTCAATTCGTTTTACAGGAAGTCCTAAAGACAACGCGTAGTTTCTATCGAAAACCACGAGCTCGAATTCTTTCAGAAAGAGAATCGTCATCACGATTAAGATGATGGCTACTACGGAGAAGACTATCAAATCATTCCCCACTAAAGCGGCTGCTTTTCCAAAGAGAAAATGATCCAAACCAGCTTGATTGGCATTGCCACTTTTTTGAATGACCGTCAGCAACAGAATACCAATTCCAAAGAAAACAGAAAGCACCATGCCAATGGCGGTGTCTTCTTTAATGCGACTACGGGTAGTGACTACCTGAACTACTTGCAACGAGAGCCAACCTGTTATGAAAGCGCCCAGAATAAGGTAAAAAGGATTTTTGGTGCCCGAAAGCATAAACCCTAAGCAAATGCCCGGTAGTACGGCATGCGCAATGGCATCGCCCAGCAAAGACTTCTTATTTAAAAAGGTAAAGGAACCTACTAAAGCAGAACTAGCAGTAATCAGAATAGAGCCCAGCGTAACGTAGCGCACGTTGGGATCGGCAAAAGAGAAAAACTCTGTGAAGTTACTCATACGGCTTTGTCTTCTCTGTTCGGAAAATCTTCTCTGCGTATTAAGTCGCCTACATCGGACAAGAGAGTAAGCTTACCACCATACGTCTCTTGTAAGTTATGCTGCGTGAAAACTGTTTCGGTAGGACCGTGCGCAATTAAGCGGGTGTTCAAAAGAATGACCCAATCAAAATAGGAAGTAACCGATTGTAGATCGTGATGAACTACAATAACCGTTTTGTTCGCGGCCGTCATACTTTGCAGCAGTTGTATGATGGTCTTCTCCGTAGCCGCATCTACACCGGCAAAGGGTTCATCCATAAAATAGATGTCTGCTTGTTGTGCTAGTGCGCGTGCTAAAAAGGTACGTTGTTGTTGTCCGCCAGAAAGTTGTGCAATCTGACGATTGGCAAAAGATTCCATTCCTACTTTTTTCAAGCAGTCCATCGCCACATCCATGTCGGCCTTTCGCGGACGTTTCACCAAGCCTAGTTTTCCATAGCGTCCCATCATCACTACATCCAGCACGGATACCGGGAAATCCCAGTCGACAGATTCGCGTTGCGGAACATAACTAATGCGCGATCGAACAGCCGAAAGTTCCTGATCATATAATTTGCAATAGCCGCTGCTCAAGGGAAGAAGCCCCATCACCGATTTGATAAGAGTTGATTTTCCTGCACCATTCGGTCCGATAATGCCGACTAGTTTTCCTTGCGGAATGGTAAGGTCAATATTCCATAGTACCGGCTTGCGATCGAAGGCAACAGTCAAGTCGTGTACTTCTAAGGCAGGGTGTGCTGGTGTAATGTGCTTTTCCATAGGAATTATTTCAAAGACTCTACAATCGTGCTTACATTTTTATGAACCATTCCAATATAGGTACCTTCCTTAGTGTTGGCTGGTCCCATGGCATCGGAATATAAACTTCCGCCAATGCGCACTTGCCAGTTTTGTTGCAGGCAACCTTCAATGACCGCGTTGATCGATTTTTCGGAGACAGATGTTTCCACAAAAATGGCTTTGATTTTTCTGTCAATAATAAAGTCCACTAACGCTGTTACATCTTTCAGTCCAAACTCTGCTACGGTTGAAATCCCCTGCAAGCCACGTACTTCTACTCCATAGGCATCGCCAAAGTAACCGAAAGCATCGTGGGCAGTAATCAACACGCGTTGCGATTCCGGTATCTCCTTAATTTTTTCCTGGATGGAAGCATGTAAAGAGTCTAATTGCAGAAGGTAAGTGCTAGCATGCTCAGTATACTCTGCAGCGTGGATTGAATCAGTGTTTGCCAACGTAGTGGCGGCAACTTTCACTGCTTCTTTCCACAAGGCCACATCAAACCAGATGTGTGGATCGTGTATACCATTTGCTACACTCCGCAGACGCGCTGTGTCAATCTCACCACCTACAGCAACCACCGTTTTTGTTCGGGCGAGTTTCTCTAGGACTTCACCCATTTTACCCTCCAGGTGTAAACCGTTATAGAAGATAATATCGGCATTCGTTAATTTTTCCAGGTCACCTTGTGTGGCTTTGTACAAGTGCGGGTCTACACCAGGACCCATCAACGCGACAACGTCTGCATGATTGCCCACAATATTCTTAACCGCATCCGCGATCATTCCTGTTGTGGTAACGATGCTGAGCTTATCACTCTTTGCTGTTTCAGCTTTAGGGGAGCAGCTGGAGAGGATACTAAGTAGAATCAAGGCTAGCAAGTAAATTATGGAAGTAGGGTTACTAGCTACTAGCTTCGAGCTACTAGGTTGAGGCTCGAAGCTTGAGGCTTGAAGCTTGTAGTTTACTATGAGATGGTTTTCTGATTTTATATTCATACTTATTCTTTTACTAAAATGTTTTCAGCCGCTTCACGCGAAATCAGTTGAGGGTTATTGTCTTTGATCGAAACTTCCAGGGAGCCATCAAATTCGATACGCTCTGTTACGAGCACCTTGGCACCGATTTGTACCCCAATTTTACTGAGGTATTGAAGGAAAGATGGAGAGCCATTACGAACAGCGCAGACATAGAGTGTTTTGTTGATAAGTGCATCCTTCAGCACTACTTGTTTCTCCTGCTTAATGCGTCCATTCTTGTCTGGTATCGGATGTCCATGAGGATCTGCCGTGGGATGTCCCAAGAACTCATCCAGCTTTTCGATGAGCAGGGAGGAGTGAATATGTTCTAATTGTTCGGCCACCTCATGCACCTGGTCCCATTGAAAATTTAGCTTTTGCACGAGAAAGGTTTCCCACAAGCGGTGTTTGCGCACAATACTCAGGGCGAGTTGCTTCCCTTTTTTGGTGATGTTTACGCCATAGTACTTTTCATACTCAATTAACTCCTTTGACGAGAGTTTCTTAATCATGTCCGTCACCGTAGCTGCCTTCGTGTTCAAAGAGGCTGCGATTTCATTGGTAAGCACGGCTTTGGTACCACCTTCAGAAAGATGGTAAATGGATTTCAGGTAGTTTTCTTCCGTGTAACTAAGCATACCGTACGGATTAACGATATGCAAAAATAAAAGTTTAGATTAGTCTAAAAAATAATTACAGAGACTTTATTACTTGGCTGAGGGCTGTTGTCTCTATTTCCCATAAAAACTCACTTTTTGATGTTTTTGGAGACTTTACCTCCTGCATTTGTTGAAACCAGCTTGTTTCTGCCACGTCTTCAAAGATCACCAATCCCATGCCCGATTCTTTGATTTTTGCATCCAGTACCGAATTGGGCGTGGCCAGAATGCGGAGGCCTAAGGCCGCATATTCAAAAAATTTGGTGGGGATTCTTCCTCGCGTGCTCACATTGTCTGGGTAGCAGATAAAACCAAAATCAGCACGACTTATTTCCTGTATAATTTGATGATGGGGTACATGCTTATCCACTCCAATCAAGTTGATGAAAGCATGCGTGTCTGCTTCGTGCTTAAGTCGTTGTTGACATTCTTGTTGGGCTGCATAGCCGATAATGGTGAGCTCTATTTTCGAATCAAGTTCGTGTAAGCGTTTGGTGAGATGGATGGCCGTAAAGACACCCGTTGTTTCGGCCAGGGTGCCCGTGAAGAGCAGGCGGTGAAAACCTGTTTGAGTATTGACGTCCTGATCTTTCTCGAGCAAATGCTTGTTTTCAAGTATGGTAAATCGTGTGCCGAGGAAGTTCAATTGCCGTGCATACACCTGCTCCGCTAAGAGAAAATGATGGATAAAAGGAGACGTTAGGTATTCGATACTGCGAACATAAAGTGCTAGCGGCCAGCGTACTAAAACAGGGAAGGCGTTAGTATGCAATAGATTTAAATAGTAATTCTCCCGGACATCGTACACGATTTTTGTACCGACCAAAGCGCGCAGCAAGATAGCACCGACTAAAAGTTCATGAGAGGTTATAATCAATACAGCTGGCTTTAAGCGTAAGCATTGCAGAAAGATGCGAGCGGGTGCCAGGAGGCGCTGAAGGCTAAGTCGCGGAAAGGGCCCTATGGGATATAGGGCTATGGGAGAGTTAGAAGGAGATTGCTTTTCGGCAGGGGCAAAGCCAATAATGCTCACCTCACAAGTATCTTTAACCAACGAGGCACCTAATTTCGAAAACATGCGTGTTTCATCGACTGGTTTTAGCACCGAGGCAATAACTATTTTCTTTTTTTCTCTTTCTTGCATGTTCATTTCAAAGGTACACTAGCACAATGAAAGAACTAATAGAAAAGGCTTGGGAAAACAGAGCGCTCCTGCAGGAAAAAGAAACACAACAAATCATCCGTGAAGTAATCGATCAGTTGGACAGAGGGGTGCTGCGGGTAGCGGAACCGATGGGTAATGAGTGGAAAGTAAATGATTGGGTAAAGAAGGCGGTGATCATGTATTTTCCCATACAAAAAATGGAAACCATTGAAGTAGGGCCTTTTGAATTTCACGATAAAATGGCTTTGAAACGCAACTATCAGGCGCTGGGCGTACGGGTAGTACCGCATGCGGTGGCTCGGTATGGTGCCTACCTGAGCAAGGGTGTTATCATGATGCCTTCGTACGTAAATATTGGTGCTTATGTAGACGAGGGCACCATGGTGGATACTTGGGCAACGGTGGGCAGTTGCGCACAGATTGGGAAGAACGTGCATTTAAGCGGAGGGGTGGGTATTGGCGGTGTATTAGAACCTGTGCAAGCAGCACCCGTTATTATTGAAGACAATGCCTTTTTAGGGTCACGAAGTATTGTAGTAGAAGGTGTGCGCGTTGGGAGAGAGGCTGTTTTAGGGGCTAATGTGGTGTTAACTGCTAGTTCTAAAATAATTGATGTAACGGGCAGTACACCAGTCGAATACAAAAGTTATGTGCCTGAACGTTCAGTAGTCATTCCGGGTTCTTACACCAAGAAATTTCCGGCTGGTGAATTCCAGGTGCCATGTGCCCTGATTATTGGAAAACGCAAAGAAAGTACAGATAAGAAAACTTCGTTGAATGATGCCTTGCGCGAAAACAATGTGGCCGTGTAAGAAAGGAATAACAGGTAAAGGAGTAACTACGAACACGTTAGCGATATTGGCATTTGCTTTGTCTTACAGGATAACAAACCCTGGTTTTCAGTGTACTGAGAATCCTTAAATTTACAGTTGATCGTATGCTTCGCTTAGTTGTTATCCTTCTCTACGCCACACTTTTATTCGGATTTACCTCCGAGAAGGAAGAAATCTATCCATTCGTGAAGAATGATAGCTTTAAAAGGGGAGAGTATATTAAGTACAAGTTAACCTACGGCTTTTTCACAGTAGGTAAAGGGCATGCCATCATCAACGAAAATTACCACGCAGTAAACGGCCGCAGCTGTTTTAAATTGGATGCCTACGGAAGCACGGTGGGTATGTTAAGTTGGGTAACCGATGTGGATGATCATTGGGGCGCTTACATTGACACCCTTTCTATTTTGCCAGAAGTATCCTATCGCATCATTCGGGAAGGGCGCTACAAGTTGGATGAGTACACCTATTTCGACCATGAGAAGAAGAAGGTTACCGTGAAAGTGATTGACCATAAAACGGGTAAGTTCAAAGAACCCAAAGAATACGAAACCAACTTGCATACACGCGACATGGCTGCAGGCTTCCTTTTTATGCGCACTCTCGATTTCTCTAAAATCCAAAAGGGAGACACTATCGTGATCAAAGGTTTTTTTGAAGACACCTTCTATAAACAGGCCATTGTTTACCACGGCAAGGATGTCTTGAAAATGAAGTTTGGAAAAGTGCGGGCACTCAAGTTTAAACCCGTGATGCCAGCTAATAAATTGTTTGATGGTGAAAACTCCATCACTGCCTGGTTTTCAGACGATCGCAACCGAATACCCCTTCGCATTGATGCTGAGATGTTTATCGGTAGTGCGGGAGTAGAATTAACGGATTACGGACGACTCAAGCATCCTCTTAATTTAGTTCGTTGATTGTTTGCCAAGGGAAAGCAACAATTTTTGATAGCCCTCTTTTAGAATTGGTTTGATCAAATAATCAGACACATTCGCATTACTTTTAGCCCTGTTCATGTCAGAAGGATCAATGGACGAACTCACCATGTAGATAACGATTTTCTTCGCCAATTGCTTTTTCAATTCTGCATAATCATTTAAGAAAGCCCAACCATCCACATAGGGCCTGTTGATGTCGAGCAGAATAATATCTGGTAAATTTCCTTCCTGACTGGCATTCGCTAACAAATAACGCAAAGCCTCTTCTCCATTGGAGAATTGCAAGATCGTAGGCTGCTCACCGGTGGAGCGCAACATGCGTGAGGCGGTTAGTTGAAAAATGGAATCATCATCCACTAAGGCAATGGTAAGGGGAGTCGAATTGCTCATATAAATAAAGGTACAAAAAGACTCAAAGAAACAAGTACCCAAAAACTAGGGTGTTTCTACTCACAGTTAAAAACCGAAGATTACTATTCAACAAACTAAAAGAGCCTTTGTTTATTGACTTTATTTTACAAACTTTCTTACTAGACCTAAACAAAACAAGTATGCTTAAAGAATTTAAAGCCTTTGCCATGCGCGGCAATGTGGTGGACCTGGCAGTGGGCGTAATCATTGGTGCTGCTTTTGGAACCATAGTCTCCTCCTTCATTAATGATGTTTTAACACCTTTGTTGTTAAAGCCTGCTTTGGATGCGGCTCATCTCAGTAAACTGGAAGATCTGACTGTTTTGGGTGCTGTTAAGTATGGAAAATTCTTGTCGTCTACGATTAATTTCTTGATTGTGGCCTTTGTACTATTTCTAATTGTTAAGGCCATGAACGCTGCTAAGAAGAAAGAAGAAGCAACTCCAAGCTCTCCGCCAGAAGTACCTACTGACATTAAGTTGCTTACAGAGATAAGAGACCTGCTGAAGAAGTAGACTACGCTAACTTATTTCTGTTTATGACGAGTCTTCGGTTGACAGCCTTGTGTTTTTTAAATACTTCCGTGGCAGCAAGCCTCCTGTTGGCAGCCTGTAATTCTTCACACGAACAACCAGAAACAAAAGATACCATTGTCAAAGTAAGTGAAGCAAGGGACCCCTACATTCAAACGGATTTATTATCTCTGGTAGCGGATACGGCAGAAGTACCTGCAGATCTACCTTCATCAGAGCATTTGTTTGGCAAGTTCTTTAATGACAGAGCAGAGTTCTTTATTATTGAAAGCCCTTCGAATACCTTATATCAATCCGGAATTCATTCGATCACTCTTTTCCACCTGGACGGACGACTTCAACAAACGAAATACGTGGTAGAAGAAAATATCGAATCAAAATTGCTGCAACACCTTGGTCCCTGCAAAATCATTCCGTTGGATAGCATAAGTAAAGTAGTGGCCGCTTCACAAAAAATAGTTACATCTGAGAAGGGTGAGTTGGTTTTGAATCCCTTGCTTACTCATTACGAATTGAAGTGGATAGACGAAGACAAGCTCATACGCTACCGGGTGCGCAGAGATCAGACAAAAGAGACATTCACCTACATCGAGAGCTCTAAAAATTATGAGCAGGAGATGAAGGAGATTGAAAGGGCTGCCATTTTTTAACACAATGTTGTTTAGTTAATCCTTTTTTAATAGACTCACCTCCAGTCCTCTCCAAAGGAGAGGATGGCCATGGAAGCTTAACTAAACGACATTGATTTTTTAATAGGTGAATTCATCCCTTTTCATATCAAGGGTTTAACAATTTATTGAAATGCATCTGAACAGTTCATCCCCGATTCTGGTTAATAAGGCATATGAAATGGACTGATGTATTAACATTTGCTACAAAGGGAAATTTGACCCCACCCAAACGCGTTGAAAAAACAGATGAAGAGTGGAAAGCACTCTTAACAAGTGAAGAGTTTGTGGTGACACGCAAGCACGGGACAGAACGAGCCTGGACAGGCGAGTATTGCGAAGCACACACCCCAGGCTTGTATGCTTGTCGATGCTGCGGAACCCCATTGTTTGATTCACGCACTAAGTTGGAGTCTGGTACCGGCTGGCCAAGCTTTGCCTCCTCCGTAGAAGAAAACGTGATCAAGTATACAAAGGACACAAGCTATGGCATGACACGAGTAGAAGTTGAATGCAGTGTCTGCGATGCTCACTTAGGTCACGTCTTTCCGGATGGTCCTCCTCCAACCGGGCTTCGTTATTGTATTAATTCAGCTTCTATCAAATTGATGGAATAAGATCCCATCACTACAACTTTTTAGCGGTTCACTACATCTTTAGCCCAATTGGTCTAATTCGGGCGGTCTCTTTGCCTGATTTATTCTAAGTTTAACGGGTTAATAAACTGACACCAGCATGCTAAAAAGTTACCTGACCATCGCGTTTCGTTCCCTCTGGAAGAATCGCTTGCACACCTTCATCAACATGTTGGGATTAATGGACCTTTGATACCCTTCATACAAAAGCAGATCGAATTTACCGTGTTTATGTAAAGGAAAATTGGGGTAAAGACCAGGAGTTTTTTAATACAGTTACCCCATACCCAATGGGCCCCGCCTTGGTTGAGAATTTTGAAGAAGTTGAAAAGCAAGTTCGCATACTGAACATCAGCGGAATGGTGAAGAGTAAGGATGAGCTGATAGCGGAAAGTCTTACAATAGCCGGGCAAGATTTCTTTTCGGTGTTTGATTTTGAGATCAAAAGTGGTAGCAAGAAAAATGCATTGGCTGCTCAAAATGGAATTGTACTTACAGAAACGCTAGCCACCAAATATTTTGGAGAGGTTGATCCTGTAGGGAAAGCATTGAGCATTCAGGTAGGGCCAGATGTAGAGGAATTTGAAGTAACAGCGGTTGTGAAAGATCTGCCCACCAATTCCAGCATTCAGTTTGGAATTCTTTTATCCGATCTTTTCTTACCTAAAATCATCGATGCACAGACACTGACTTCAGCTTGGTTCAATGTAAATCCAGAAACCTATGTTTTACTGAGGGAGGGAACGGATGCCACAGAACTGCAGAGTAAATTTCCGGCTGTCTTTAAGGTCTTACTGGGCGAAGCGGAATTTAATCAAAGTAAATACCGGCCCGGTTTACAAGCGCTGACTTCCATTCACTTAGATACTTCCTTTCCTGCTGGCATTGCCCCAGTAAGTAATTCTCGTTATGCCTTTATTCTGGCAGCCATTGCTACTCTTATCTTGCTGGTGGCCTGTATTAATTTCATTACACTTTCTATTGGAAGGTCCATCAAGCGCGCGAAAGAAGTGGGCATTCGTAAAGTAGCAGGAGCCATGCGTCAGCAATTGATTTTTCAATTTATTGGTGAAGCATTTATGATCACAGTAGCCTCTCTTTTGATTGGCTATGCACTCGCCTTTCTCAATCTTCCATTCTTCAACGATTTATCTGGAAAGCAATTAAGCATGAATCTGGATGGCTTCATGATCCTGTTAGCCTTTGTCTTGCTTGGCATTATCGGATTGATGGCAGGAAGCTATCCAGCTTTTGTGCTGTCTTCTTTCAAGCCCATTGCGATTTTAAAAGGGCAAGTTTCTGCGGGGAATAACAAACAAACCTTGCGTAAGGTATTGGTGGGCATTCAACTCTCCCTTTCTATTTTTTTAGTCAGCAGCACACTGATTATGCAAGATCAATTGAGTTTACTGCAGAACAAAAATCTTGGCTTTAATAAAGAACAATTGGCTGTATTTCCCTTGAGTATTCCGCGAGGAGGAGGTCTTTCTGAACGGGTACAAAAGGGTTTTGACATAGCGGAACAGTTTAAAATTGAATTGGATAAAATTCCGGGTATTCAAGGTGTTTGTACCTCTTCGCATGACTTTGGCAATGGCGCCTGGGTGGCTCTTGGCTATACAGATGACACGAATGTGTACCGAAACTTTAGCATGAACGTAGTGGACGATGACTATATCCCAGTGATGAAAATGGAATTAGCAGAAGGGAGGAATTTTTCTGATGCTGTGCCAGCTGACAAAAGAAGATCGGTTCTTGTAAACGAAGCCTTCGTGAAGGAATATGGGTGGACAAGTGCTTTGGGGAAGAGAATTCCAGGAAAAGGATTTGGCGAACATGAAATCATAGGGGTGGTAAAGGATTTTAATTTTTCTTCCCTCTACAAACGTGTACAACCTTTGGTGATGGTACAAGATCCTGGGATCATCATGCAAGGAGTACAAAACATCAGCATCGATAATTCACCCATGCCTAAACTCGTAGTGCGGTTAAAGCCTGGAGAAATGATGACGACTCTGGATGAAGTGAAAAACGTTTGGTCAAGTCTTTCAGGTGAGGCCGCCTTTTCTTTTACGTTCGTTGATCAGGCGATGCAAAATCAATACCGTAGTGAATTTAATTTGGGAAAAATAGTCAGTACGGCAACCGCCTTGGCTGTGGTGATTGGTAGCCTTGGTTTATATGGTTTGGCACTCTTATCGATGCAAAGCCGGATTAAAGAAATCAGTATACGAAAGGTACTGGGTGCCACCGAAAAGTCTTTGCTAGTACTCTTATCGAAAGAGTATGTATGGTTGATACTCCTGTGTTTAGTATGCTCGGTTCCGGTAACCTATTATTTAATGGAACAATGGTTATTGTCTTTCGAGTACCGAATTCATATGGGTGCGGGTGTATTTTTAATGGCGGGCGGTATATCCCTTGTCATCGCTTTACTCACCATTGCTACTCAAACTATTAAAACAACATTAACGCAGCCTGCGGAGACGCTTCGGTGCGATTAAGCAGAGAACGGCCTTGTGCCGTTTTCTTTGGTTTATTTATATAACAATTGTCAAACATATACGTACATTGAGATGTAATCAATCAATATGGGTAAAGAATATCTCGGTGAATTTGAAGAACTAGTATTAACCATGGTGGGTATTCTTCAAGAAGAAGCTTACGGTAATGCCATCGTTACAGAAATGAAAGAGAGACTGGGACGTGACGCCAACCTAAGTGCCGTGCACGTCACATTGTATCGCTTGGAAGATAAAGGACTTGTGAAGTCAAGCATGGGCGGAGCCACCAATAGCAGGGGAGGAAGGCGTAAGCGCATCTTTATGATTACCAATGCTGGCTTGGCAATGCTTCGTTCAATCAAAGAAAGCAAACTGGAATTGTGGAAACTGGTTCCTCAACTAAAAATCATAGGGATCTAAGTATGACATCCCATCAACCCACCCCACCTCAATGGCCAAGGCGCATTTTACACTGGTGCTGTCCCCCTTCTTTGCTGGAAAGTATAGAGGGAGATTTGCAACAGCAGTTTGAGGAGGATGTAACAATCTTGGGTGAGAAAAAGGCTCGCAGAAATTTTGTTTTCAATTCACTTCGATTTGTACATCCTGAAATAATACTCCGCAATAAGTTTTCACGACAACTCTTTTCTACTATGATGTTGAATAACTATCTCAAAGTGGCAGCCCGCAACATGGCCAAGCGTAAATTGTATTCTTTTATCAATGCTTTTGGGTTAAGCATTGGCTTATGCTTCTGCATGCTCATTTATCTTTTTATAGAAGATGAGCGAAGTTTTGATCAGTTTCATGAAAACAAGGAGCTCATTTACCGAATCGAAGAAAAGAGCTTTGATACCTGGCTACACGATTCTGATAAACCGTTCCGTAAATCAGCCTGGATACAAACAGCCCTGCAGCCGGCCTTGAAAACGGAGCTTCCGGAAGTTAAGTATGCGACCCGTTACAACAGTGGCTCGCGTGGCATTGTGCGTTATGAAGATAAAGTAATGACGGAAACGTTAACCTATGTAGATGCCGACTTCTTTAAAATCTTTTCCTTTCACTTGCTGCTTGGAAATGGGGAAAAGGTTCTTCAAAATAAAACGGATGTAGTGATCACTCCCTCCATTGCTACTAAATATTTTGGCAGCAATGAAGAGGCCATGGGTAAAACCCTCCTTATTAACGAAGAGCGTGAACAGTCTTACACTGTAGTGGGTGTTATTGAAGAAGCTCCAGCGAATTCAAGTATTTCTTTTCAGATTCTACTACCCCAAGAGAATCGTCCCTATTATGAGCGCAATGTATCTAATTGGGGCAATTTCAATACACCTACTTTTGTTCAGCTAAACCCCAATACGAACCTTGTTTCTTTTAAGGAGAATCTCTATGCCCTCATACAAAAGAACATGGGCGATAAGTTGGAAAAGTGGCGCAAAGAGGCAGCCGTTCCCATTCCGGACGATGTGAAAATGTTGGAGTATGAATTCACACAACTACCCCATTGGCATTTAAATACTGAAATAAGTTGGGATAAAGTAAGCGACCCTAAATACTCCTGGATACTCGGAGGCATGGCTTTTTTGATCTTGGCGATTGCGTGTATCAATTACATTGCGCTTTCGCTGACCACTTCCGCTTCTCGCAGAACAGAGGTTGGCATTCGTAAAGTGGTAGGAGCACAGCGTAATCAACTCGTATATCAATTTGGATTTGAATCCTTGCTGCTGGCTTTTTTCTCTATGTTCATTGCGTTTGCTTTGTTGTTTCTTTTTTTACCCACCTTCAATGACTTTACGAATAAAGAAATCACACTTAATCTGAATAACCTGCCTTACCTGTCAGGCATGAGTTTCTTATTGATGTTGGTAGTAGGATTGTTGGCTGGAAGTTATCCCTCTTTCTTTCTCTCGCATTTTAAACCTGTAGCTGTTTTAAAAGGAGGCTTTACTTCCAAACTGAAAGCTGGGTTTACCAAACCGCTTGTGGTGATGCAGTTCGCACTCTCTGCTTTCCTGATCATCAGTTCTATCATCATGTTCAAACAGATGAATTACATCACCACCAAAGAGCTGGGGTATGACAAGGATCAACTCTTAGTTATTCCGACACAATCTGGCTGGAGCAGCGAAGCAGATAAAGTAGTAGAACGCTTTCGTCAACGCGCAGCACAAGAATCGCTAATTGTTTCAGTGGGAGGAACCAGTAGTTCTTTTAATCAAGGGTATTCTCGCTATGGTTATAAAATAAATGGAGAGCAAAAGGCAGCCTATGTTTATGCAGCGGATCCGTTCTACCTTCCTACGTTAGGAATTGAATTAGTAGAAGGAAGAAATTTTGATCCCTCAATTGCCAGCGACTCGTCTGCGGTAATTGTCAATGAAGCACTCGTAAGAGATATGAAATGGACTGATCCGCTGAACGAACACTTAAATTGGACAGAGGATACCGTGGGCTTAGGGGCTCAGGTAATAGGGGTGGTTAAAGACTATCACTTTCTTTCGCTCGAGCAATCTTTTGAACCGATGTTTCTTTCTATGAACAAGTATCATGTGGGACACCTCACGACCATGCTTGTTAAAATATCTTCCAACGATGTACCAGCAGGGTTGGAGCGGGTACAAACGTTATGGAAGGAACTGAATCCGAATAAGCCTTTCGATTATACTTTTCTGGACGAAGATGTGGCCAGACAATACGAGTCCTATCAACGCTGGATGAGCATTATGACCTTCGCGACTATTTTTGCCATTATTATTTCTTGCCTGGGGCTCTTTGGATTGGCCGGTATTAATGCTGTTAACCGTACCAAAGAAATAGGCATCCGCAAAGTAATGGGGGCGGAGCTTTCCAGTATTTTCTTCTTACTCAATAAGCAGTATATCTGGCTGTCCTTGCTGGCTTATTCTATGGCGATTCCATTCTCCTGGTATGTAATGGAAAAATGGTTATCAGATTTTACCTTCAAGATAGAGATGAGCTGGACCTTGTTTGGCTTGGCAGTCGCTGGCGGATTATTGATTGCCTTGGCTACCGTCAGTTACCATGCGATTCGGGCCGCTACGATAAATCCTGCAGAGACATTGAAGTACGAATAACGATGATCGGGATGCTGGCGGTCGCCAAGCGATGGCAGATTTCTTATCTTCGTTGTAAAGTACTGACAATGCCATTAATGGATCAGATACCTGTATGACATCTACTCCCTTTGAATATAAGCTGCAGGTTCAGTCTGCTGAAATTGATGCGATGAACCATGTCAACAATGTGGTATATCTCCGTTATGCCCAAGAGGTGGCAGAGGCACACTGGTATGCGAAAGGAAGTGAGGCCTTGCGTCAACAATTTGTATGGGTGGTGTTACGGCACGAGATTGATTACTTGCATCCTTCTCTGTTAGGGCATGAGTTAGTAGGTACCACTTGGGTTGAAGCGCCTTCCGGGCCTAAGATCATCCGAAACGTTCAACTCTTTAACACCACCTTGGGTAAAATTACCGCCAAGGTACGGACCACGTGGTGCCTGTTGGATGCTGCTACACTGCGTCCGAAAAGGATTGAGGGAGAAATGATTAGCTTATTTCTTTAATTTCTAAACGATAACTCTAACCAACTCTTTTCATCCTTTATCTTTGCCCCCGCATGAAGCGGATCGAAACCTATCAAGAGGCAGTGGAGTATTTGTACGCGAACCTTCCCATGTTTCAACGCGTGGGAGCAGTCGCTTATAAAAAGGATTTAACCAATACATTAGCTTTATGCGAAGCCTTGGGGAACCCACAACACACTTTCAAATCAGTGCATGTGGCAGGGACCAATGGAAAGGGAAGTACCTCGCACATGCTGGCTTCTATCCTGCAGGAAGGGGGCTACAAAACCGGTCTCTATACTTCTCCGCATCTGAAGGATTATACAGAGCGAATCCGAATCAACGGTGTCACCATTTCACAAGATTTTGTCATCCGTTTCTTGAACAAGATCCAGCCGGTGATTGAAACCATTCAGCCATCCTTTTTCGAGATCACCGTGGCGATGGCCTTTGCTTACTTTGCAGAAGAAGGTGTCGACATTGCCGTGATCGAAGTGGGCCTGGGAGGACGACTGGATTCTACCAACATCATCAAACCAGAAGTCTCGGTCATCACCAACATTGGCTGGGATCACATGGAGATGTTAGGCGATACGCTTCCCAAAATTGCTTTTGAAAAAGCAGGCATCATCAAGCAAAATGTACCCGTAGTCATCAGCCAACGGCAAGCAGAGACAACGAATGTGTTTGCTCACAAGGCCGAGCTGGAAGATACTAATCTTTGTTACGCAGAGGATTTTTATAAGGTGAACTGGCAAAATGCTAGCCCATTTGAAGGCTTTACTGCACATTGGAATGGGGAAGTATTCTTTGAGTGTAAGCATTTCCCCCTGGGAGGACTTTATCAGCAGCGGAATATACAAGGGGTGTTGATGACAGCAGAAATTCTGCAAGAGCAGGGTTTCGTCCTTCCGGTAGAGGCGATTCAAACGGGAATAGAAAAGGTAGTGATCAATACAGGCTTGAAAGGTCGTTGGCAAAAATTGCAAGACAGTCCCTTGATGATTTGTGATACAGGCCATAACAAGGATGGCATCGAACAAGTACTTCAACAATTAAAAGCCACTCCATACGCAACACTTCACATGGTGATGGGGATGGTAAAAGAAAAGGATGCCGTCAGCGTTTTGAAACTGCTACCCACTGATGCGAAGTATTACTTTTGTCAGGCCAATATTCCAAGAGCAGAAGCGGCAGAAGTATTGGCGGCCAAAGCACTGGCTGTTGGATTACAAGGTGTGGTGATTAAGGATGTAAACAAGGCCATAGCCGAAGCGAAGCGCCATGCCACGAAGGATGATTTGATTTTTATTGGGGGCAGCACCTTTGTAGTGGCAGAGATTGAGCAATTATAAATAGTAGTTTATAAATAATTAGAACGAATAGTCTTTGTGTTGTGAAGCGAAAGAAAGAGCGATTTAAAGTCATTGAAGAAAGGGCCAACGTCATTGAGCCCATGAAGGAGAACTACCACGACATCAAAGGCGTGTGGGGTCAACAACATTTTAAAAACAATCATCCGATAACGCTGGAGCTAGCCTGTGGCAGAGGCGAGTACACCGTTGGCTTAGCTGCTATTTTTCCTAATAGAAATTATATTGGTGTGGACATGAAGGGCGAGCGCATCTGGAAGGGAAGTGGTTGGGCATTGGAGAGAAATCTGACCAATGTAGCTTTCCTGCGTACGCACATTCTAATGAGTGA
>LNEN01000180.1 GCA_001464155.1 Cytophagales bacterium Ga0077538
GTATGAGCATACGTTCTGATGTCTAAAAATGTCTCTAAATCTTCTTTACTCATTAATTGACTCTGAAGAGCACGTGAACCCTCTTCAAAGCCTCGCTGATACGCTTCCTTTTTAATTTTTTCAATATTCTCATCTTTAGATGTAAAGGCCGCTACAATGAGCAGACCTAACACCACAACCATAGGACTTATTAATGATTTCATAAGTTTAATGGGTTTTGTTTATATAAAGATAATTTTTTCATCTGGATTTTCATTCACAATAGAGCTACTTTTCTGAATGAGATTCGTGGAAATAACATTAGCCTTCAGAATGCTTATATTTATCAAACACCTCCATTAGTATTTCAAGTACTTCGAACGGATGCAAATCAAAAGTAAATTATATCTGCTGATTAGTGGGCTCTTCTTTTCATCACTTACTTATGCAGTTGAACAATCCCCCTCTAAACATTTAGAGCTTCTTATTAAAAGTCATGTATTACTTGATGATGACAAAGTAATTGAGGGTACTGAAATTTTGAAGGCTTTAGAGGTTGGATTGAAAAAAGAGCAAGACCCACTAGTAATCGAATATGGTGAGCTATTACGTGCTGTTGTCAGCCTGAAAAAATTTAAGTACAATGAGGCTTACCTCGCCCTTGTTACTCTTCAGGAGAGACTTATTAAACTGCAAGGCTCAACGCAATTACGGGCGCATTGCAAGTACTATCTCGGATTAGTCCTCACAGAGGGATTAGAAATACACGATCTGGCTTCTATTGATTTAGATAGTGCTGTTGAACTATTCTCTAGAGACACTTACTTATCAGTTCATATACCAAAAGTTGTATTAACAAAAGCACAAGTTGCCCTACGTACACAAGATCTTGACAACATTTATATTTTGACAACAAAGGCACTAAATCTAAAGGACATTAGCAATAAACAAAAAGCCGAATGCTATAACCTGTTAGGGATATACTTTGCACTTAAAGGAAATTTAAAAACGGGAGAAGAGTATTTTAAAAGAGCCATTTCTGAAGCAGCCCTACAAAAAGATACTTTCCATAAACTAAAATTTCAAAACAATCTTGGCTCATTCTTTTACCTGAAAGGCAATTTTAAAACTTCCGATCAACTCTTTCAGCAAATAGCTCAGTCGGAGACAATTAACCCTGCGGAGGCGGCTTACGCTTATTTAAACTTAGGCGAGCTCAGTCTGGTGATGAAACAAGACGGTCTTACTCTGGCATACTATGAGCAAGCCTTGCGCATTCGAGAAAGTATCTATGGAACTAACAGTATCAAAACGGCAGATGTATTGATGCACATTGCTGAAATGTATCGGTACAAAAAAGACTTTGAGCAGGCTCTGATTTATTTTGAAAGAGCTGAAGAAAGGGTTGGTAAAAGAAAGTTCAATTCACAAATAACCACTTCAGGCTTTCCAGATCAGAACCTGTATTTTCTTCAAGCCAGCAAAGCACTGACGTTAAAAGACATCTCTGATGCTACCCCCAAAGATAAAGATGCACTTTCCAGAACACTTAATGCTCTTCTGAAAGCCGACACAGTTTACAAAAATTTTGATGCATACTTCCAACTTGAAAATTCAAGATTAGCATTAAAGAAAAAGCAATTTGTTGTAGTAGAGGCTACTATCGATTGCTTGTACCAACTACACGTTTTGAGTGGAGATAATTATTATGAGAACTTATCTCTCTATTTCATCGATAGCTACAAGCAACTGCTACTAACCGATCAACTAAAAAATAATATTAGAATGAAGGAGAGTGATGAAGCCTTGGAACAGGTGGCAACTTCAGCTCGTCTAAGAAAGTATTATACAGCACTAGAGCTTTCATTACGGGAGAATGATCCACAAAAAGAAATGGAACTTGCTAAACTAATAGAGGCCACTGACTCTTTGACCAGATTTCAATTTAAAAGAATCAACGAGTTGAACCCGTATGAAGTTGTCGAGAGCAATTATAATGTTGAGTTTCTAAAAGGAAAACTAAAAAAAAACAAGACCACAATTCTGGAATACTTTTGGGGTTCTTCATGCGTCTATTTAATGAAAATTTCATCTGAGGAGTTTCGGCTCTACAAGGTTAAAAGAGATGAAACATTCAATTCTCAATTAAATACTTTTATAAAAATTACTACCCATCAGCCTGACCTTGGCACAGATGTTAATCAACAAGTAGAGTTTTTTCACAAAACAGGAAATGCCCTATTGCACACGCTTATACCTTCAATTCAAGAGCTTGGGCAAAGGGGTGAATCGCTACTAATTATCCCTGACGGAGAGTTACTCAAGCTAAGCTTCGCAGCATTGCCCTTAACAACACAAGCCAAATCCTTCAGTGAACTATCCTACCTTGTAAAATCCATCGATTTACGCTATGCCTTCTCTATACAAAACTGGCTTTTGAAAGAAAACTTACCTGGACACAAATTAGAATCGGCCTTAATTGTGGCAAATAATTCAAATAAACAAACACTTCCAGCAGATGCTCAGACCTTGCAAGGGATAATTACAAGCAGTGTAATACCATTATCAAAGTCTGCTAAGCAGGAATTGCTGCAACAAGCCTTCAAGCACCAACTACTCCATATTGGATTGCATGGAAATGCAGATTTAAAAAATCATTTATTGAGTTATTTCAATTTCTCCGGTGATACTACATACCAGGATAAACTATTCGCGCATGAAATATCGAATCAATTGTTAAGTGCCGAATTGGTCGTACTCGCCTCTTGTGAAACTGGCCTAGGAGAAATTGAAGGAGGGGAAGGCATGTTTAGTCTAGCCCGATCCTTTTCTTTCGCGGGATGCTCCAATATTGTATTTAGTCTTGCTAAAGTGCCGGAATCCTCCTCCCAAAAAGTTCTCAGTCATTTTTACAATAGTTTACATCCCAACTTCGCCACCTCCTTTGCAAAAAGTTTAAATAATGCTCAACGTAGCTATTTGCAAACGGCCGATGCCTTCACGAGCCATCCTTACTATTGGGCTTCCTTTCTTTTGATAGAGCAACAGCATAAAGTCAATTATGCTGTTGCTTATTATCAGTGGCTTGTTTACCTGATATTACTGTTACTTGCAGGGGCGGTAATTCTATTTATCGTCAAAAGACACCGCTAACTAGTTTCTTGCCTTCAAATTATACGTAACTGGAATGCGAAGAGGCTTGCTGTTTGAATCCAGATAGGGACTGCCATCTTTTGTGAGCGGTTCAATATCAACAAAATCTACTTTTATGTGCTTGTGCGGACGAGGCGGGTCGGTACTCGGATAATCGTCTTGCTCTTCAATCTTGTGTTCATTGCTTTTTACATTAGCGAAAGCGGCATACCCTAAAACCTTGTGATTGCTGGCTGCATCATCTAATAGCACCAAGTTTCCACTTTTATATGTTGTAGTATTACCAGAGGATTCTGTCATCTGCGTACCTGAGTGAAAATGGGGTTCTCCGGTAAAATGTACAGGCCCCTGTGTGTTCGTTTGGGTGGTACTATACTTTATTAAAGCTTGTCTTGCGCGCTCGCCATTTACATTTAAGGTATCAATGGCAGCCTGAAATCCTTGTTGGAAAGCAAGTTGAGCAATTTGAGCAGAGTCTATGCTTTGGGTTGTGGTGTCTGATTTATCAGCAGGGGAATTGCATCGAAAAAAGACTGTACTACAAAGTAGAAGCATAATGGTGGGTGAGATTAATTTTCTCATAGTTATTTGGGTTTAGTTAAGTTTATCTAAAATCAATTGGGCTTTTGATTTATACGAACTCTCCCGCGCTACTACTTTCTGCAAAGCCACTCTCGCTTTCTCTCTTTCTTCCAGTTTCAAATAACTCACCGCCACATACCATTCGGCTTGTTCGTCAAATACATCGTACTCATTCAATACTTTTTCTAATAGGGGTAATGCCTTATCGGGTTGGCCACTCGCCAAATAACTATTGCCCAAGTACAAAAGCACAGCTTCATCCTGTGTACTTAGTTTCTCAAATAATTGAATCGCTAAACCATACTCCTGTTGGTCATACGCGCGGAAAGCCTGTGCCTTTACCGTGCTGTCGTTTTCCACCACACCGCGTACAGTGGGCATAATAATGTTAGGATAAGGCTCAAAATGTTCGGCAAAGAGCTGTGCGGGTTCTTGTGTGCGCGGCCAAAGCAGATACGCACAAACAGCCAGTAGAGAAATACCAGCCGCTATTTGTAACCAGGTGTTGCGCCACAAAGGAATAACAGGAGCCTCCACCGCGGGGAGTGTATCTTCTAATGCTTTCAACGATTTAAGTACCTCCTTGCGGGAAGCACGCAAAATTCCTTCCCGCATCAGCTTCATGTCCTCCACCTGCGCGCGTAGCTCCGCCTCACGGCTTACTCTTTCTTCAAAAGCAAGGCGTTCAGTGGCAGAAAGGCTTCCGTCCAGGTAGTGTTCTATGAGGTCGATGTCGTTCACTGTTGGTTGTTAGTTGTTATCAGTTAGTTGTTACAGGTTATTCGTTACTGGTTATTAGTACCTAGTTGTTCATTATTAATTGTCAGTTGTCCGTTGTCAGCTGTCCGTTTAAAATTGTCCATTGTCAATTATCCACTGTCCATTAACTAGTTATTCGTTGTCAGCTATCAGTTGTCCGTTAGACTTAACCAATTTTCGTAATCGTTCAAGGCATTTGTACTTCTGGTTCTTCGCAGTGTCCACATTCTTATAAGCAAAGAGCTCCGTGAGTTGTTCCATACTTCTCTTATGAAAATAAAACTGCATCAACAAGGTGCGGCAGGGTTCTCCCAATTTTTCTAAACAGGTTTCCACCAATTGCAACAGACTTTCCGGCACGCTGTCGTGTTCCACCTGCCAGTCCTTGGCCTTTTCTTGTTTGGCTTTCTCGCGCACGGCTTCGTAGTACTTATTTCTACCGATACTAAACAGATAGGTTTTTACCTGGCTGGTGAGCGTTACCAACTTACCGCTCTGCACATTTTCATAAAAAGTAAGGATGGTTTGCTGGTAAATATCTTTTGCCAGCTCTGCCTCACAGCCCAGGCGCCCCTGCAACCATTGGATAAACTCCGGGCGGTAGCGCACGTACACGGCTTCGAGTGCGCGGCTGCCTCCTTGTTTCAGTTCGTTAATAATGGTTGAATACTCCGAGCTCAAGATTTGATGTTTGGGGAGGGCATTGGTAACCCATTATAAAGTAATAATAAGGAAGAAATTTTTTTCTACCTACAGTGGGGTACTTTTTAACAGAAGGTTCATGAAGCTATAAACTAACCCAGTAACCCATGAAAGCCCTGATAACCTTTCGCGAACAGCAGATTTTAAGTTTAATGGCCCAAGGCCATAGCTCTAAAAGCATAGCCCACGAGTTAGGGCTCAGTTTTCACACGGTTCAAACCCACCGCAAGAATATTTTGCGCAAGCTCAACGAGACCAGCACCATACGGGCCGTAACCGTAGCCAGCAATGTGGGCCTGTTGCCGGCTTCGCGTTTTAATACGCCTCTTTATTCTCCAGAAGGATAAAGGCAGTAAAGCTCTAAACAAAGTTTTTACTGCTAGTCCGCAATCTTACTACTAAATTAAGATAACAGCTTCATTGTCTTAAAATTGGTTACTCCACTGTTTAAACTATCAGCATACTTGCGAAACGCCTTATTCTATCTTTGGCCTGGATGGGAATGAGCGGACAGAATACAGCGTTGAGCGAGTGTGCCTGCCTTTGCTGGAGCGGCTACGCGCAGGCAGGCGGGGCCCAGCGGCCCTTGAGCGACCTACACAAAATGATATTTAAGATAGATTTCATTATTAGAGCTAATCAATCCGGTTTGGTAACTTTACGGACTAGCAGTAAGTTTTTAAACAAAATACCTGATCCTTGGTATTGGATTTTATGTCAAAAACGGAGAGGTTGCCTCCGCTATTTTAATAGCGTTTGGGCTTTAATCTATCTAACCTGTTGTCATGAAGAACTACCTTCTATTGTTCACGTTGTCTGTTTTCACAACGCTTGCCTACTCACAAAATAAAAGTTTAGGCGTTGGTACTACCACACCCAACCCCAATGCAGCGCTGGATGTGAGTTCACCCACCAATAACCAGGGGGCCCTGATGCCACGCCTCACTACGGCACAGCGCACGGCCATGACGGGGATCTTAGGTGCCCCTGATGCGGGTTTGTTGTTGTACGACAATGATGAAAAGGTATTATATATCTGGAATGGTACTGCCTGGGAAAGTTCCGCCAAAATTCGCTACCCGCAGGTAGATACGCTCTCTACGCTTCCACCCAATGGCAATGCTTTGCGCATTGTGTACAACGGAACCGATGTTGGTAATTTTGGTGTGGCGCATTTTGAAAATATGAACCCTAACTCGGGTTTCTCCGCCATCTTCGGGCGCACGAACAGTGCCACCAACGGGGCTGCTGATTTTATGGTGAGCAATCCGGCCAATACCAACGATGCCGTAGGCGTAACGACCAACGCCCTCAATGGCCGCGCAGGTGCCTTCTCTCTCAACAATGCCGGCAGCCGTAACCACGCTTTGTATGCACAAAGTAATGGTGACTCAACAGGCTCTGCAGTGCATGGAAATAATATAGGCAATGGTTTTGGTGTATTTGGAAAATCGGCTGGTTCAAAGTTTGCCTCTGCGGCCGTGTATGGCGAGCATGTGGGTACGGGCGATGCAGCTGGGGCTTTCCGCATTAATAATCCTGGCAACACTTATGCGGCCTTATATGGCGAAACCAATGGTAGTGGTTCAGCCTTGTTTGCCAACAACCTTGGAACCGTAGGACGTGGTGCCCAAATTCAAATAAACAATGCGGCTAATCCAAATGCTGCCATGCGAGCTTTCACCAATGGAATCGGAAATGCGGGCTTCTTTACCGTCAACAATCCAAGCAGTACAGCCTATTCTCTACTGGCTGAAACTAATGGAGATTCGCTGAGCGCTGCGATTCATGGATCCAATACAGGCAATGGCTTTGGTGTGTATGGTAAATCTGTTGGTACTAAGTTTGCCTCAGCAGCCGTGTATGGCGAGCATCTAGGCACAGGCGATGCGGCTGGTGCCTTTCGGATTAATAATGTTGCCAATCCGAATGCAGCCGTGTACGCAGAGACGAACGGAAACACCGGTGCCGCTGTATCGGCCAGACAAATAGGTACTGCCGGTGGACATGCCGGCTACTTTCAGGTGGGTAGTGCTACCAATATTATAGGAACCGGTGCCGCTGTTTTCGGAGTGCAGTTTGGAACTGGAAGAGCGGGGCAATTCCAAATCAGTAATACCGCCAGCACGAGTGCTGCACTTCGGGGCTTTACCAACGGATTGAGTAATGCGGGTTTCTTTACCGTCAACAATCCAGTGAACGATGCGCCAGCGCTTATGGGTGAAACCAACGGTGTCGGTGCAGCTGTTTATGGACTTAACTCAGGCCCAGGAGATACCTTCTCACCTGCCGGTCACTTTGTGGTGAATAATGCTACCAACAACCATGCAGCTGTACAAGGCAACAACAGTGGTAATGGTCCTGCCGGAAGATTCCTGATTGAAAGTGCTTCCAATACGGCATCAGCAGTGGATGCTAATACAATTGGAACTGGGGGTGCCGGTAATTTCACCATCAATAACGGCACCAGTGGTGCCAATGCGATCAATGCCTCCACCAATGGCTCGGGTACTGCCATGTCTGCTTTGAACAGCGGAACTGGTTTTGCTATGTATGCCAGAGCCTTCGGTGCTACGGATGCTTTGTATGCGGTTAAGCAAGTGGGTGATGGCGCAGGCAGTGCCGGTAATTTTCAAAACATGGAGCCTGCCAACGGAGCCTCTACGCTTTTTGCTATGACCAACGCGGGTACAGGAACAGCCATCGGAGCTATTAACTCGGCCAATGGTAATGCTTTTACAATTTTTACTGGGGGACTAAGGGTTTCCACACAAGCCTTAACTGGCGGAGGAAACATCAACACCCGAGCAGTGGCGTATACCATTGATGCTGCTGCCTATACAATCAATTTCCCTCTGAATGAAGGTGATGTCTTTCATTTCTTTAATACCGATGGGGCATCCAATGCTTCGGTAAACTCAATCACCATTCCTGTCTCTTCCACAGGTGGTGTAACGCTGATTTACATTGGAGGCGCATTGAGGCAATTCTAATCAATAAAAAAACTCTATAAGGATCGTTTGGGGTCGTAGCAACTCGCTACGACCTTTTTTTTTCCTAATCCTGGGATTGAACCGTTTCTCAGCTGCTATCTATATACTAGTTGGAAAGAATTATCCCCAACAAGAAAAGTAAACTAACCAACGGCCTTTACCTACCAGTATGTTCGGCAATGTAACTCACCCCGTCATGCTGCGCATGACACCCCTCTCTACAAAGTAGAGAGGGGAAAGATCATCGAAGATGATCAGGGGTGAGTTAGAACACCAAAGCTCTTCTTAATTTGTAATCTGGAAGTGTAAATTACTTCTCCCGATTTCATCGGGTTCGCAATGACCTTTCGAATTAGTCCTACCCTAACTAAACGACATTGAATTGCAAATTCGGAAGAGCCGAAGGGTCGACCTGTGTAGCGAACACGCTACTTTATTTCGGGTATTTACGGCACATCCCCTCTTTGTTTTTCATGGTCTCCTTCCCTTCTCCTATCTTTCGGGCTTGTGCTTTAATTGTTACTCTAGAACCTGTCTCTATGAACCGAATTGCTCTCTTTCTTTTATTCGTACTGGCCGCTGCAGGCGTGCAGGCACAGAATAAATCCCTGGGTGTAGGTACCGCTACCCCCAACCCCAATGCTGCCCTGGATGTAAGTTCCCCTACCAACAATCAGGGGGCACTGATGCCACGTCTCACTACCGCTCAGCGCACAGCCATGGCTGGTATATTGGGTGTAGCCGATGCCGGATTACTCTTATATGATAATGACCTGAAGGCTTTGTTCATCTGGGATGGCAATTCCTGGGAAAGCTCAGCCAAACTAACGATGCCCTTCAAGGACAGTGTGACAACCGCTACCGGTACGCCTGATCTATTTGCCTTGAAATATAATAATGCAGAAAACAAGCGCGTGATGCGCATTGAAAATCTGAACCGCAGCAATGGTAGCAGTGCCGTGAGCATCAGCAACAACGGAAGCGGTCTGGGCCTATACGTGCAAAACACCAATGATACAACTGCGGTAAGCACCCTCTATGTCACCAACAATAGTAATAACATAAATGCAACCCCTGGCCCGGTCAGTATTTATGGTGAGTCAACAGGTCTCGCAGGATCTGCAGGGTCTTTTAAAGTTTTTAATCCTACTAATAACCGCTCTGCTGTATATGCCGAGACCCTTGGAACTGGCAACAGTGTATTTTCCAGACACAGCGGTGTGGATGGCCATGCTGGATACTTTTGGGTGGCTGATGTCAATAATTTTGGAAACCCTGTAAGAGCCCAAACAGATGGGATCGGTTCTGCTGTGCGCTTGGAGGTTACCAACCCTGCCAATACGAGTGCTGCCTTGCAGATCAATCACTACGGAACAGGAGACGCGATTAATTCAGTAAAAACCACCAACGGTGGCGTTGCGAACTTTCAGAATGTAGACCCCACCAATAATTACAATGTCTTAGAATTATCCACCAATGGTAACGGCTATGCCCTCAACGCCAGCAGTTCGGGAAATCAACGAGTGGCCTATTTTACCTTGAGTAATCCAACCAGTACTGCACCGGCTGTATCCATCAACAGCAATGCGTTGGTAGATGCGTTGGAAGTATATGGGTACGGTCAAGGACGAGCTGGCTCATTTTGGGCAGACTCTGCAGCAGAAGTAATTCAAGTAAGAACCGATGGCGCTAACTCAAGAGCAGCAACTTTTTATGTAAATAATGCCAGCAATGCACAGCCCTCTATTCAGTCTTTCAGTAACGGAACAGGGCCTGCTCTGCAGTTAAACCAAACAAACAATGGCGCGGCATTTTACGTTGCTCAAGGAGGGCTCCGCTATAATGTAGAAAGCCTGGCAATCGCTGGGTCCATCACTACCCGGGCGGCTATTTATAAAGCAACGGCTAGTGGTACTTACACGATTGGCTGGTCCGCGGTAGAAGGAGATACCTTCTATATCCATAATGATTCGGGTGACAGTATTTTCGTAGAAGGGTATGAGGTTGTTTTTGGCTTTTCAGCCATGTACGTATACCTGGGAAGCGCTTGGATCAAATTTTAATCGGTAGATTATTAATACTACGTGTGTCGTAGCGTCTTGCTAAGACCTTTTTGTTTGTGATACAATCCATTCCTTAAAACAAGAAACCCCTGCCTCATCAGCAGGGGTCTCATCCATGTAGGTTCATCATCACGCTCGTGATTTATTGAACGACATTTTTCGTACCGGCTTGTACTCATTGCTGTTCAGCCCGAAGATCGAACGCAGGTACATTTTCGCTGCACGGGCTGTGGACACTACGGAGTTCCTTTCGCCATAGAACACTTCGAATACGTGAAGACGAGCATGACTGAAAGCGGCTCGTGCTTCGTTTACAGAAGCGTTCAGTTTGTGAAGCGTACTGACCGTGTTGCGCAAGCCTTCTACCGAAAGGTGCTCTTCTTTCGGCTGGTACGAAGCTTCCTGGCTTACCAATTGCACCAGCTGTGCAAAGTGATTGGCCATGGCCTCATACCCGCGTTGCGAGAAAGGTCGGTTCGCCTTCACAGGCGCTGTCGACTGATCCGATGGAATCGGATCACGGAATTTCTTCCGGCTCGACATCTGGCGAAGGAACACGCGAATGTCCTTCATGGTTTGTTCGCTGGCACCATACGATACCAGGGCAAAGGAAACAGCTGACACCAGTTTGGGTAAACGGTTGAAAGCAATTTCCCGATCATTCGTGGCTTGGCTCATTGCTGACTTGGCCACCGCTAAGTCTTGCAGGGCTTGTCGCGCTTTCGCGGACAATTCTTGTAAGGCTGGTAGCGTGAGGTTGGGCGATCCGGGGTTGTATCCTCCATACCCGGAGCAGAGTTGTACGAATCCCTCGTACACCCCTACTGTTTTTACATGTGACATAGTTGTTGTCATTTAAGTATACAGACGTAGTTCGTGATGCGTTGTTATACAAAACACATACATTTTTCAAAACTATATTGTTGGTAAAAAGTGTAACCCGAACCGCATTGGCACGTTTGTATGCCTTTTTTCATGCATAGGGTGCGTTGTGAATTATACTTTTCGCCAGGATGCTGCTAATGGAGATAAATGACATGTGTTGATGTGCTGATAAATTGATGTGATGATTTGGTGATTTGAAAATTTGAAGATGCGGTGCACCGTCACTTCGCAGTCTGCCGCAGCGCCAGCGAAGGGAGGCGGAGAAGTCCCCCGGTTAAGAAAAGGAAATTGATTGCCGTTCCCTCCAATCTGTTCGAGTCCCAGCCTTTGTTGGTGTTGAGCGTGAGCAACAAGAGCGGGTTCACCAACAAACATTGAGGAGGAGAAATTTTATATTGGATGAACATTGATTTCTTTGTTGGTGGAACCTTAGCACAAACCTGCACACAACACCAATAAAGGCGGGGCACCTTCCTGCATCGTCAATCATACAAGGGTACATCGCACTCAACGCCTTCCCGCATCATCAACAGTAGAAGGGTACATCACACTCACTACCTTCCCGCATCGGCAACCATAGAAGGGCGCATTGCACTCAACGCCTTCCCGCATCCACAACAGTAGAAGGGTGCATCGCACTCAACGCCTTCCCGCATCGTCAACGGTGCAAGAGTGAATTGCCCCCAGGGTCTTCCCGCATCACCAACACTACAAGGGTGCATTGCACTCACTACCTTCCCGCATCCACAGCAGTAGTAAGGCGCATCACACTCAACACCTTCCCGCATCGTCAACAGTGCAAGGGTGAATCACTCTTAAGCCTTTCCTGCATCGTCAACAGAACAAGGATGAATCGCACTCAACGCCTTCCCGCATTGTTAACAACACAGGGATGCATCGTACTCACTGCTCCCGTGCAAGGAAGTCACTGTGTCTTTTACCACTTTTTAGGTATTGATTTTAGTGTAGAGGCTAGCGACCTTCATAGTAAATCCCTCCTCTATGAAAAACCTCTTCCTTGGTCTGGCTATGTGCCTTGTTGTACCCTTTACTGCTTCGTCTCAAAACAAAAGTCTAAGTGTTGGCACCACCACCCCCAATCCCAATGCGGCCTTGCATGTGGAATCTCCCACCAATAATCAGGGCATCATCATTCCGCGGCTAAGCACAGTGCAACGCAGTGGCATCACACCAACGCTGGGTGCAGGAGACGTTGGTCTCATTATTTTTGATACCGACTTGCGTGCATTGGCCATTTGGAATGGAAGCGCCTGGGATCTTGGCAGTAAAGTGGGTGCGCCAATCAACATCGCGAATACTGAGGCCACCGGCAATGCAGCTGTTTTAGAAAATAGCAATGCCAGTAATGCAAGCCCTGCGCTTGTGGTGAATACAGCAGGGGGTGGTAACGCTATCACCGCCAATGCGCCAATCGTTTCGCAACATGCGGGGCCTTCTGTTTCATCTGGCGTATTTATTAACCAAAATGCTGCTAACCCTAATGCTGCCCTATACGCCCAAACCATAGGAACTGGCCCTGTTGTTTCAGCCTTAAGTTTGGGCTCTAACAGTGCTGCGATTTTTGAAGTTAACAACGCAGCGAATGGTTCTCCCGGAATTAATGTGAGTACCAACGGTACAGGGGCTGCCGGAAGCTTCACGATCAACAATGCGGGCAATACAAGTTCTGCGCTTGCTGTCACAACCGATGGAACCGGCTTCGCAGGAGAATTCAGAACAACCAACACGGCCCATAATACGGCAACCCTGGGCGCAGAGTCTAACTCTAACACTTCAGGAAGTGCTGCAATAGGAGGGCGAATGATTGGCACGGGTGGCCCTGCCGGATATTTCCAAATTAACAATGCGGCTAATAATTTTTCCGCAGTGACGGGTGTTACCAATGGAACCAGTGGCGGAGGATACTTCCAGAATACCAATGCTGCTAATGCCTTTAGCACGTTATCCTCGCTTACCAATGGAACAGGACCTGCCGGATATTTTCAAAATACCAATGCCGCCAATACCAATTCAACACTTTATTCAACAACCAACGGAACTGGAAACGCAATTGCCATTCGAGGGGACATCACCGATGCAGCTAATACCGCTGCAGCCGTGTATGGAAGTACCGTTGGTAGTGGGGTAGGACTTTACGGTATCTCAACTGGAACGGGCGCTGCCATACAAGGGTATACAACAACAGCTCCAACCGCCATTTATGGCCAGCGGGATGGAGCTTCAAATGGTAATGCCGGAGTATTCAGCATCACCAATGCCGCCAACACCTTCAGTTCCCTAATTGGCACCACCATTGGAGCCGGACCAGCAGGCTCATTTCAAATAAACAATACCGCCAACAACAGCCCTGCTCTAACCACCACCACGAATGGTAACGGCTCGGCAGCTTCTTTCACGATTACCCAGGGTACGAGTACAGCACCTGCACTAAATATCTCTCACGCAGGTACCGGCAATGCCATTACCGCCAACCGACCCATACAGGCCACGCAATTTATTGGGGATGGTAGTTTGCTGACAGGCATTGGTGGTGGATTGACCTTACCCTTTACGGGAAGCTCAGCGGCTGCCGGAAATACTTTTAGCGTAACCAATTCTGCCACTTCTGGTTCGGCAGGAGATTTTTCCAACACGGGCTCCAATACGTCCCCCACACTTAATGTTGCTAACAGCGGAAATGGCAGTGGAGTAAATATTCAGCAAAACACTATTGGCACTGCCCTGAACATTACCAGCACTGCCGGCAGTTCAAGTCCTTCCATCTCAGTAAACAATGCCGGGGCGGGTGCCAGTATGTCTATTACTCAAAGCAATGCTGGATCGTCTCCGGTGATCACTATCAATAATACCGGTGGGGCTGGCAACGCCATTACAGCTAACCGACCTATACAGGCCACTCAGTTTATTGGGGATGGGAGTTTGCTGACCAACTTGCCCGGAGGATTTGCGCTTCCTTATTCGAACTCCACGAGTACAGGCTCTTCCGCATTCTCCATCACTAATACAGGCGGAACTCATGGAGCAGCATCTTTCTTTTCTTCAAGTGCTAGCACCGCTACACTGGAAACCCAGTCATCTGCAGCGAGTGCGTTTCAAGCAAGCAATACTGGAACTGCCGGAAGTGCTGGTGAGTTTCTCGTGATCAACGGTGGAAACCCAGGCAATGCTGTTTACGGTATCAATGCAGGAACAGGTAAGGCCGGTGAGTTTGCTATATCGAATGTTGCAAACTCCAATAATGTGATTTTAGCTAGCACCAACGGAACTGGTATTGGTGTTAATATAGCCTTAACCAACGCTGGCAACACCAACCCAGCGCTTAGTATCAACCACGGAGGAACCGGTAATGCGATAACCGCTAACCGGCCCATTCAGGCCTCCTCTTTTGTGGGTGATGGCAGTACACTGACGGGTGTACTTCCTTCGGGCATTATTATGCCTTTTGCCGGAAGTGTCACACCTGCTGGCTATTTAGTGTGCGATGGCTCAGCTGTGAGTCGAACCACCTATGCCGCTTTGTTTTCAGCCATTGGTACCAACTGGGGTGTGGGCGATGGTTCCACAACGTTTAATTTGCCGGATTTACGCGGAAGATTTATGAGGGGGGTAGACGGAGCTGCGGGCAATGACCCTGATGCTGCAAGTAGAACAGCTATCAACGGAGGGAATGCAGGCAATAATGTGGGGAGTTACCAGGACTCAAAAATGCCTGACCACATACACTACCAGACCTCTCAGTTTACGAACGGCTTTGTTACTGGAAATGGCTTTAAATACTCTGAGGTAGATTCTGTGGTGCCTAACAATACCGTAGAAACAGGTGTTCCCTTAAATATGGTTGGCGAGTCACGTCCTAAAAATGCCTATGTCAATTACATTATTAAATTCTAAAACCTACAAACTTCACTATCACTTCCGCTCTCCCGATTTTGTAATTCGGGAGTTCTATCGCAGGGTCTATGACCCTGCTCCTGCTAACCCGCTGATCGTTGAAAGAAGATGCAAAGCCTCTGCTAAATGGATAATTAAAAAAGGATATTAATTGAGGGAGATTCCGAATTGCAAATTCGGAATAGCAACCCCCAATTTTGGAAAAACAAAATGACATCATTCAAATACCTGTAACTAGGTATTGTTTGTTAGAGGGAGATAGAAGAACTTGTCAACCGTTTTAATGCACACCGCATGAAAAGAATTTCTATAGTTGCTTTCGCATGCCTGGTTTTTGGGAACCTGCAGGCGCAATTCATTGTAAACAACGGCATTAGCCTGACCAATACCACCACCCTTGTCACTAATGGCGATTGGGTGAACACCGCTGATAGTAACCTCAAAAACGATGGCATTATCAGTACTTCCGAAACCTTTACAAACAGTGGAACACTCGATCCAACCAGTACCGGAGGCTTCGTGTTGACCTTTACCACCGACAAGAGCTTTACACCCGGTGGTACGAGCTTTGGCTTTTTAACCAAAGCGGGAGTCGGCAATGCCACTATCATCGGTCAGTTTACGGTACGTGATAGCCTTTCACTTCAGGGTGGACTCATCACCCCCTCCACCCCAAGCGATGTAGTGACCGTTGCTGAAACCGGTACGGTGAGCAGCGTTCCGGGCTCTTTTGTGGATGGTGGTAACTTAGTGCGCAATGGAACAGGAGATTTATTCTTCCCGGTAGGAAAAGACGGCATTGAATTACCCATCACCTTTTTAAATGTGCGAGGCACCAACCCCAGCATCACCGTTGAAGTTATTGATGCCCCTGTTGGCTACACAGCCGGAGCCGGTATTGATGCCCTCATCGCTTTTCCTTATGCCTGGAGTACCACCAAATCAAATGTGGCAGATACCGCCAATTACGTAGAAGTTCAATATCCCAACACCCTACCCACTGCAGCGAACGGCATTGTGATCCGCAAAACGGGCGCCACCAATTACGAGGGAATGGGCGCTCGCGTGTATAGCAATACCGCAGGCACGGTTCGCATTCGCAGTTACTCACGTGGCTTACAAGGTTTGTTTTCGGTAGCCAGTGGTTTTGCCGGCAACCTGGAGACGGATTCATTGGCCCTGGTAGATTTCTACAACGCAACGGGAGCCACTGCCTGGACAAAAAGGAACAACTGGTTAACTGGCACCATTGGCACCTGGCAAGGGGTAACAGAAACCGGGGGAGCCATCACTGCCCTCACCCTGGATGCTGCCAACATCAACGGAGTCATGAATGCGGAAGTAGCGGACATTCTTAGTCTGCAATCTGTAAACGTAGCAGGCAATAACCTGACTTCCATTCCTGATTTTTCTGCACTCCCCCTTACCAGCCTCAATGTATCGGGCAATAAATTGGATTTTGCTTCCTTAGAATCCAACGCCACCCTGGGTGCTTCCATCATCAACTATAGTAACCAACAACCAATAGACCTACAGTTAGCAGACAGTGTATTGGTAGATGCTGGTACCGACTATACCCTGGTAACCAATGTGGGAGGCACACAAAATAATTACGACTACGTCCGCAACAATGTTTCAGTAAGCACAGGCACACAGGGATCGTATGTAATACCTGCCATTAATAGAGACAATATGGGTACATATCAAGTCATCATTACCAACCCCTTGGTACCCAACCTCACGCTAACAACACTTCCAGTACCCATCTTGGGAGTAGCGGATATCTCCGGCCGCATGCTTATCAGTGCCTCCACCCCTGCTCAGGAAGGCACCATGGATTTGTTCCGTATAACATCTTCAGGGGCGTATGACATTACGAAAAACATTACCATTAATAACGATGGTACTTATTTGTTTGAAAAAGTAGTCTTAGATAATTATCTCGTTCTGTGCAACCCAAGTACTACTTTATACCCGCTGGCCATTCCTACTTATTATGCGAATACCATCTTCTGGGAAGAAGCAACAGCAGTTGCCGTACAGGCCGATATTAGTGCGCTGGACATCACGGCACAATTTGTTGCCTCAAACATTCCAGTGGGTGCAGGTTCCCTGAGTGGATTCTTAGAGGAAGATGATGGAACAGGCAGAACTGAAAAAACAAAACGGGTTGGAGGCGCGGGAGTTACAGCAAGAAAGATTGAGTCTACTGGGCGCGGACAAGAAACCATCTACACGGTGGTGGCTTATGTGGAAACAAATGAAGAGGGTGAATTCTCAATTCCAGAGCTGGCAAATGGTAATTACCGCCTGAACATTCAATATCCTGGTTACCCAATGGATGAGACTTCCTTCCTGGAATTCACCATCAGTGCTACCAACCCTCTAGCGAAAGATGTGCAAGTGGCGGCTGCGGTGGTGAACAATAAAATTACCGTTCGCGAGGTAGTCATTACCGGAATTTTCGAAACAGCCGATTATCAGGTAAATGTTTATCCCAATCCAGCGGTAGAAAGTATCACAGTGAACTTTGCTGGTGAATCTACCACCCGCGAGCTTATCTTACTGGACGCCATGGGCAAAGCGTTGAAAACACAAGCAGCCACCGAGGTGGAAGACACCATGCACCTATCGGAACTTCCTTCCGGAACCTATTTACTGCAGGTGAAAGACAAAAACGCAGTGAAGAAAATAGTACGGGTGGTAATCGAATAAAGAATTTTAAAGCACAGGTAACGATCCCATTGATCCGCACGGTCAATGGGATTTTTTTATCCTATTATAGACATCTGCCGTAATCCTGGCCGTATAAAATAAGTATCTGTTGTCGCAAAATCTTGCCGTCCTATCTCTTCAAAATGTACTCAGATGCTGCTGAATCAGGATTCTTAACTCAGTTTCCTGTCATCTTCACATTGTCGAGCCCACTATTATTTCAGAATGTTCATTAAACCCCCTGAAAAGAAGGGTGACCTTTCTCTTCCCCGGGTCATAAAATACACGGAACGAGGTATTGCAGGCTTTTGCCTGATAGCGTAACTTTCTTACTCGAAAAAATATGCCATGAAAACAATACGGATTACCTTCTTATGTCTTTTCACCTTCGCACTTCTCACTAATTGTAAGGATGATGGACCCGGTGAACCTCCCAAAACAGAAGCGGAGTTAAGAGCAGAAATCATGGCTGGCGGTACGGGAAAATGGACCCCCACTAGTGGCAACCCGGTAACCGTTAATGACTTAGCAGTGCCAGAACTTTTCACGGACTTTACCATCACCTTTACCAGCACAGGTACAGGCGGTTCCTATACAACCACGGGCACTACTCCGGTATGGCCGCGCAGTGGCACCTGGACGTTTGCGGACGAGGAAGGCCTAACCTTTACACGGGATGACGGTATGGAAATAACGATTGTCGAAATCACAGAAACTGGATTAAAGTTAAGTTTGGAGTGGACTGAAACTACCTACGAAGACCCAACCGCTCGCGCTCAATCCTTAGCTGGAACAACTGTTTTTACCCTCTCTAAGTAATTCTGTACTACACTTTTAACCCCTGACCTGTATGTTAAAATACGGATGGCTTTTTATTACCCTTTGCATTCTTGAAAGTTCATTGTTTGCACAGGAATTGCCCTATGCCTTACAACAAGCGCAATTACCCATTCGCTCTATTTCAGGCATATTTCCAGCGTATAACATCAATGAAACTTTGGTGGATGCCACTGGTAATACCTACATCACCGGGTATTTCAGAGGCTCTGCAGATTTTGATCCGGGGCCAGGTGATTTGATTCTGAACAGCCAGTCGGCCAATGTCTACGATGCGTTTTTCGCGAAATACACTGCACAGGGAACCCTCGTCTATGCAAATGCTATTCAAGGCTTCAGCGATAAGCGCTCCAATGCAATAGCACTCACCAACGATGGGAAACTTCTGTTGGGTGGATACTTTTTGAACACGGTCAATTTTGATCCTGGAGTTACCAATTTCTCTCTTTCTGCCAACGGAGGGTCCGATGGTTTTTATGCCCGCTACGATGCAACCACCGGTGACTTTGAATTTGCGGCAGCCTCCGGAGGCTTTGGAAATGATGGGATCATGAAGATCGTTGTTTCTCCAACCAACGATGCATATCTGTATGGGTACTTCGCTCAAACAGCAGACATTGATTTAACAGGGGGCGTATTTGAATTAACAGCAGCCACTGCACAAGATCGCTACCTGGCAAAATATGATGCGTCCGCTGTTTTGCAGTGGGCTCACCCTTTTCCAACACTCTTTATCACCACCTTGGGCGTAGATGCGAGTGGACTGTATGCCGCTGGAAATTTTTCCGCCAGCACAGACATGGACCCTGGAGCCGCTACGCTTACAAAAGCTCCGGCAGGAGGTAATGATGTTTGGCTCAGTAAATTTGATGCCTCCGGAAACCTGCTTTGGAATAATGTAATTGGAGGAAGTGATTTTGAAAATGTTTATGATCTGGTCATCGATGCAGCAGCCAACGTTTACCTATCCGGAGTTTTCTATGCGAGTACTGATTTCGATCCATCAGCCGGTACTACAATCCTGTCTTCCTTAGGAAATGGAGATGCCTATGTGGCGAAGTACACAACGGCTGGTGCCTTCAGTTGGGCAAGGGGTTGGGGAGGCACCGTACTCGATCAGGCAAATTCGCTGGTTGCCTTACAGAATAATACACTGGCCATTGTTGGAAATTTTACAAGTACAAGCATTGATATAGATCCGGGGGCAGGCACCAAGGTGCTGATTAAAAATGCAGGCGCCAACGACAATGCCAGCAATGCCTATCTCAGTTTAGTAACTACCGATGGAAACTTTATTGAAGCCTATAGCTATGGCGTTGAGGGTGTAGCCGAAACAGCCGGCATCATCAATGGCAACGCACGAGAGTTTTCGGTGCTGGGTAACTTCACACAAAGCATCGACTTTGATCCAGGGGCAGATGTCGCTTCCCTTCCCAATCCTCAGGGTGCTCAGCAAGCGTACCTGAATCGCTTTTCTTTACTGGCGCCACTTCCAGCCGCACAACCTACGGCACTTGTTTTAAATACTCCCACGGGCAGCAGTATCAATGTCTCCTTCACAGGAAGCGGTGCCAATGGTTACGTGGTCATCCGCAGATCAGGAGCCCTTAGCACCAGTGTGCCTAAAGATGGACAAACCTATAGCACTGGTGCGTTTGTTGCCGATGGTACGGTAGCGTATGCAGGTGCGGCTACTTCATTTGTTGATACAAATCTGGCTGCCAATACAAGCTACTACTACAGTGTGTATGCCTATAATAGTACAGGTGGTGCTCCCAACTATTTAACAAGCGCACCGCTCACAGGGAATAATGCTACTACCTCCCTTACTTTCAACAGAACAACCGACTCACTTGCCTTAGTGGCGTTGTATAATGCCACCAATGGGCCGGCATGGACAAACAGTACGAACTGGTTAAGTAGTCCTATTTCCAGTTGGTTTGGTGTTACCTATAGCGCAGGAAGTGGACGTGTTACTAATCTTGGCTTGGGTAACAATAATCTAACAGGGCCTATTCCCAGCTTACTTTCCAACCTTACTGGTTTACAAACGCTGACGTTAAGCTCCAACCAGTTAACGGGCAACATTCCCTCTGAACTTAGCAATTTAACATCACTGCTGACTCTTCAGTTACCTAACAATGACTTGGTGGGCAACATCCCCTCCGAACTTTCCAGTCTCCCCTCGTTAACCGGACTAGAACTTGGGGGTAATCAATTGGTTGGTAACATTCCCCCAGCCCTGGGTTCAATGACATCACTCACCACACTCATTTTAGTTGACAATTTACTGACAGGAAGCATTCCTCTTACCCTCGGCAGTCTTCCTAACTTGACAACCTTACTCTTGGGTGGAAACCAATTAACCGGTACCATTCCCGTTGAATTGAGTAATCTGAGTGCCTTGTTAACACTTGATTTAAGCATTAATAAATTAACAGGCACCATCCCTGCGCAATTGTCGAACCTCACCACACTTCAAACCCTTCGCTTAGATCAAAACCAATTGACAGGAGGCATTCCCATTGAGTTGGGAACACTGAGCGCTCTGCAGAATTTATACTTGAATGGAAACCTGTTAACAGGAAGCATTCCGACACAACTCGGTAATCTCTCTAGCCTGATCTTTATGGATCTTGGAGGGAACCAATTAACCGGTACGATTCCCTCCTCCTTATTCACGATTCCCACTATTTCAATATTGGGCCTTGCCCGTAACCAACTGAGCGGAGCGGTGCCCTCTCAGCTCACCAGTGCAGCCACACTCACTACACTGTGGATCGACACCAATCAACTAACGGGTACTTTCCCTGCCATTAATTCCGTAACAAATCCTCTGCTCTCAGCCATTACCATAAACGGGAATCAATTCACGGATCTGCCAGATGTAAGCTCCATGAATGGGATCATCAGTTACTTTGAAGCGGCTAATAACAACTTTACCTTCGAAGACTTAGAGGCAAATATTAGTATTGGGGGGTTCTCCTTCATTCCTCAAAACAATGTGGGGGTTGCGGATACCATCGCCCTCAATGCAGGGTCACCACTCAACCTTCCGTATACTATTGGCGGATCGGCCAATATCTATTCCTGGAGGTTAAACAATGTGGTTCAACCGGCTTTTACGACCAGTACGCTTGCCATTCCTGCTATCGCAGCTGCACAATCGGGTAACTGGCAACTTTCTGTCACCAGTAGTTTGGTGCCGGGCTTAACCATTACCTCCAACATCGTGAAGGTGGTGGTGAAAGCAGAAAGTTTTTTCAGCTGGGCAGATGGTGGAGACCTGACTGCGGACGGTGCCTTGGGAGGATCTTACTCTGGATCATGGGGTGATTATGACAACGATGGCTTCGAAGATATTTTCACCATGGGCTTCAGTGATACCACGCGAAATTACCTATACAGAAATAATGGCAACGGTACCTTTACACGACAGCCGGAAGGTGTAATCCACCTCGGCACGGGTCGCAATGTTACCTGGGGTGATTATAACAATGATGGCTTCTTAGATGTATATGTGCCCAACCAACTCGGAACTACCGGAGACGGTTACTCGGCTATCTATAAGAATTTAGGAAATGGCTCATTCGCAAAAGTAAGTTTAACCGTAACGGGTACAGCCGCTAGTTGGGCCGATATCGATTCAGACGGTGATCTCGATCTGGCCATCACCGCTACCGGTGGAACAGAAGAAACCTTTTTACGGAATAATGGAAACGATCAATTTGAAAAAGTTGATAATGGCATCAATGAAGACACGCAGTGGACGCCTTATTTCGTGGATGTAAACAACGATAGTCGCTTAGATTATTATATCACTTCTGTTACCTCCAACGCAGCCCTTACGCGTCTCTTCATGAACGAAGGTGGCTTTGCCTTTTATGAAAACAGTCTGTCAACTTCCTACACTGGTTCCGGACCACGAGGTGCCTCCTGGGCCGACATTGATAACGATGGGGATTATGATTTATATCTCATGCTGAGTAATGGGGGACCCGAAAACATGTTTTACATTAATGATGGCTACGGATACCTGACAGAAGAATTGGGTTCCACACGCTTAGGAGAAGTAGTGCGTGGAGGAAGAGGGTCTGCTTTCAGCGATTTGAACAATGATGGCTATGTAGATCTTATCACGTACCAAAACACCTTATTACCCAATGGATGGACTGTTTTCTTAAATAATGGCAACGGTACCTTTACGCGTGAATTGAATCAAACCTTTAAAGAAGCAGGAGCTTTCGAAGGCACTTCGCTTGCCGATTACGATAATGATGGTTTCGTGGATATGATGGCGGCCACCTTTACAGCCGGTACGTCCTTTGGTCTCTATAAAAACAATGGCAACACCAACCATTGGATAAAAATCAAACTAAACGGCAGCACCACCAACCGAGGGGGTATTGGTGCACGCATTGCCGTAAAAGCCAACGGATTCTGGAGACATCATCAGGTACTGACAACCAATGGTTTTGCCAATCAGAATAGTTTGGTAGCACATCTTGGTTTGGGCAGCGCTACAGCAGCCGATAGCATAGTCGTGAAATGGCCAAGCGGCTATTACCAGGTCTTGTTAAATGAAAATGCGGATCAAACATTAACAATCAGTGAACCTCCTAATCCGGTAAGTGATACTGATATGGAAGTTATTGCAGCGTACCAAATCCGCTCACAAAATGCAGAAAGCTCTTCCAGTCTGGAAGATTTTACGCTAGATGCTACTGACAACGTTCTGCTCAACGGTCAATTTCAGGGCACGGTGGATTTCGATCCCGGAGCAGGATCTGTTCAACTTACCGCTTCCCTTCAAGGGGAAACGTTTATTGCGAAGTATTTAGCCAACGGTGCTCTCGGCTGGATTTACACCTTCCCCAGAGATACCAGCAGTAATGGCGTAAGCCATGAAAGCATTAACAGTACGGCCAGCGGCCAGGTATTGTTGGGTGGAAGTGTGCGTGGGACCTATGATGTAAATCCTGGAACCGGTGTCAACAATTTAACCAGCAATGTGCTGTTGCAAGGCGATCCTTATTTTGCCAAATACGATGCAGCGGGAACCTTCCTGTGGGCAAAGCAATTGTTGACGAGTTCCACCCGTGATGCTGAGGTTGAAGCCATTCAAGCAGATGCAGCGGGTAATATTTTAGTGGCTGGTCAGTTTGCTGATGGTACTCTTGATGCGGATCCAGGAGCAGGTACCGCTACACTCAACTCCTCAGATACCTTTGAAGATATCTTCGTAGCA
Source organism: Cytophagales bacterium Ga0077538 (assembly GCA_001464155.1). GTDB lineage: Bacteria > Bacteroidota > Bacteroidia > Cytophagales > Cyclobacteriaceae > Chryseotalea. The sequence continues at coordinate 23,829 of LNEN01000180.1, forward strand.
AAGTACGACACCGATGGAAACTACGTATGGTCATTCACAATCGGAACAGTTGGTGTATATGAAGTAGAACCTGCGCTGGTAACAGATGCTCAAAATAACATCTACCTCTCTTACAATGTCGATAACTTCCCCACTACACAACAGATTATTTCCAAGTATAGCCCAACTGGCACACTGCTGTGGACCACTACAAATGGCAACACGTTTGGTGCTGGTTTCAGGAATTTACAATTGCACGAACCCAGCAGTCGTTTGTATGCCCTTGGAACCTATCGGGGAACACCCAGCTTTACAGGCACTTCAGGAAGTGGTACGTTACCCACTTCTGGTGCAAACCTGGATGCTGGCTATGTTGCTGCTTATGATTTAAATGGCGCTTTCATCACCGTCTATGGATTTCAAACCTCCAATGAAGTTTACCCTGTTTCGATCAATACGCTGGATGATGGGAATCTGTTGATTACGGGTGGATATGAGGGCACCGTTGATTTAGATCCCTCCACAGGCTTGTATGAATCGTATTACCCTTCATCGTCTTTCGCCACCAAAATTACCCCTGCAGGAGATTTCATTTGGGCGGCCGACATCCCAAATTCATATGGTTTGGTTTCGGAGCTGAACAGTCAGAATGAGTTAACCACGGTGTTGCTTTTTGAAAGCATCCCTGTTGACATCGAACCTGGGCCTGGCGTCATCAATCTGAGCACACTAAGTAATAATGAAGACTTTTCCATTATTCGCTACGATATACAAGGAGGTGTGCTCTCGGCAGACTCCCTTGCGCTGGAAGCTTTTTACAATGCAACCGGTGGAGCTGCCTGGACCAACAAAACGAATTGGTTGACTGGAAATGTCAGCACCTGGTTTGGCGTTACCGTTACCAATGATCGCATTACGGCCATCAACTTGCCTGATAATAATTTAACCGGATCTATTCCCGGAGAAAGTCTTATCCTCAATGACCTTACTGCGATCAATGTATCAGGGAATAACCTGGTAGCAGTACCCGACTTCAGTGTGTTAAAACCCGGAGTTGCTATTAACGTTTCTACCAACCTTCTTGACTTTGGATCGCTGGAGTACAACATGGACATAGTCGGGATCAATTATGCAGATCAAAAACCTTTTTCACTCTCAGCGGCTGATACCATAAAAGTAAACGCTGGTGAGAATTACACATTGAACACAACCGTTGGAGGAACGACTAACAACTATCAATGGAAACGGAATACTATAAATGTGGCAACCGCTGTAGCCGATAGTCTTTATGTCGAAAGCATCAGCCGTGCCAACATGGGGGTGTATACCGTAGCCGTTACCAATACGCAAGTGCCTGGGCTTACGCTCAACAGTCTTCCGGTTCCCATCTTAGCTGTGGCCAACCTCTCCGGAAAAATACTGATACCAGCAGGTCCGGCCAACGGGGGGGATGCGCTCCTGCTCCGTGTAACTTCTTCAGAAGGATATGATACCATTCAAACAGTTTCGGTCAATGCAACAGGCGACTATGTCTTTAACCAGGTGGTGCTAGATGATTATCAAATTGTTGGCTTTGCCGACACCTTGAAACTTGGTCAGGAAAGAGCCTTACCAACTTATTATGAGAGCACCATTTATTGGGAAGAAGCTGACACACTCTTCGTTGAAAACTCCCTAACCGATCTGAACATAACCTCCTTGTTAAAACCGGGTGCACCCCCCGTAGGCACTGGTTCTATTGCCGGTATAGTGCAGGAAGATGATGGCACAGGAGAAGGACGCACGGAGAAAACAAAACGCGTGGGTGGTGCCGGAGTATCGGCACGAAAAGTGGAAGCCACTGGCCGCGGACTTGAACTGGGACCCTTAGTTGCCTATGTCTTTACCAACATTGATGGTGAATTCACACTTCCCAACTTACCCCCCGGAACATACCGCATTAACATTCAGTACCCCGGTTATCCCATGGATCCTAGCTCCTTCGTGGACATCCCAGTAGGCAGCACTGCCCTTGATGAAAATGTGAGTGTAGAGGCCTTGGTGGCAGAAGGCAAAATTGTTGTACGGCAATTGCTCATAACAAGTACAGAATCCGGAAGCTACTTAGCAAATGTCCATCCAAATCCCTCTACCGGCAGCGTTGTGATAAGCTTTGAGGAAACGGAAACGCAGCGCACACTAGACTTGTTGGACATGCAGGGACAAGAAATCATGTCAAGAGCTGCTACTGAGCAATCACTGAACCTCGAAATGAATATGTTGCAACCCGGCTTATACCTGTTAAAAGTAAAGGTGGACGGACATCATGTAAAAACAATTCGAATCTCTATCCAGCGATAGAGATTCACCAAAACATAAAAAACACCCTCTGCTGAAAAATCAGCAGAGGGTATTTTTCTTTGTACTTTTATACTACCTGTAAAAACCTCTTATATGAAAACGGTCGGTCCTCTTTTGCTGTTACTACTTACCTGCTCTGTTTTGATTGCTCAGGAAATACCCAACGTATACAAAACCCTGGAGAGCCGTTACAACGAAGGTGATTTCTCAGCCTGTACTAAAATGGAGGGAGACGTGCTGGCCCTCGCCAATGAAAGAAGGGATACTATCGTGGCCAACAGTTTTTTTTACCTGGGTAGTGCCCACCTGGAGTTAGGCAAAAATGACAAAGCACTTACCTTTTTTGAAAAGGAAAAAAATCTTCGTACAGAACTGGGCCTCGCCAATACAGAAGACTACAGCAACACCTTATCAAATTTGATTTATGTGCAGTATCAGCTTGGCAACTATCAGGCATCTGGCGCCTTGGTAGAGGAGTTGCTGGCGAATGATAAAAAAATGTATGGGGTAAAGGGGGATGTGTATGTTCAAACGGTACTCAATGCTGCCGAAACCTTGCTCAGCATCGATCAGTTATCCACCACTGAAAAACTTTTAGTAGCAACCTTGAAACAACAAGAAAAGGGGTCTGCCAATTATGGTTTACTGCTTTTCAAGACTGGAGATATTTACAATTACACTGGTCAATACACGAAAGCTTCTCAAACGTTGCTGGAGGCCATATCCGTATTAGAGAAAAACTTTGGGAAGAATTCGACCGAACACATTGTTGCCATGATTACGTATGGCTCCTTACTAATGAATCAAGGTAAGTACGCGGAAGCCGAGGAGTGCTTTGATGGAGCCCTCGACCTGGCAAACCCAAAAGAAGAATCCTACATATCCGCGTTAAACAATCAAGGGCTTGTTTACCGGAGATTAGGACAATATGAAAAGTCCGAAAAGGCCTTTGAAGAAATCAAAGCCATGGAAAGCGCTACCCTGGGAACCTCCAATCCTAAGTATGCTGTTACGCTTAACAACATTGCCTCGGTTCAAACGGATGAAGGAAAGTATGCAGCTGCAGAGAAGAACTTTCTGGACGCATTAGACATTCAAAAGAAAAATAAGGAAACCAAAACCATATCGTATGCTCGCAAGCAAACAAATCTTGCACGTGTATACCAATTGTCTGGTCAAGCTGAAAAAGCTATTCCACTACTCGAACAGGCAGCAGCAACATTCAAATCCAACCTTGGAGAAAAGAGCGCTGAGTACGCAACAGCACTCTTCAACTTAGGCATGGCCAATTGGAAAGCCGGTAAAGGTACAGAAGGGATTAAACAACTTAAGTCATCAGCAGCGATTCGTGCTTCCCTGCTAGGAAAGAAACATCCGCTCTATGCTGAGAGCACGCAAAAAATTGCTGAATATCAGTGGATGTTGAAGCAACATAAGGAAGCCAACCAAACCTTTGGTGAGGTGTTCGACAATTATTACTATCAAGTGGATGTTACTTTCCCGGCACTTACGGAGGAAGAGAAAGCTAAATTTTATTACAACAACATTCGTCCTTCCTTCGACAAGTTCAATGCCTTTGCTGTGGAGACCCGAATGGAAATACCATCCGTACTGGGATCTGTATACAATCATCAGATCAATACCAAGGCAGTGATTATGATGGCCACAGAAAAAGTAAAACAAGGCATCAAAAGTTTAAACGACCCTGTACTCACCCAGCAGTTTGAAGATTGGCAATCCCTGAAAGAGCAGATCGCCAAAATGTACAGTCAGAATCAAGAGCCCAGTGCATTGGATTCCTTATTAGTTCAGGCCGATCGACTGGAAAAAGAGCTCACCCGAAAGTCATCTTCCTTTGCTTCGCAATACATTCAAAAAAAATATACCTGGCAAGAAGTGCAGAAGGGTCTGAAACCTGGTGAAGCTGCTATAGAAGTAATACGGTTCAACAATTACAATCCTGAATACGGAGGTACCTTTCTTAAAGAAGCAAAGTATGCATTTTTGATTGTCACCACGCAAACAAAGGAACAGCCTGATCTTATTCTACTCAACAATGGGATAGAGCTGGAGAATAAGTTTATGAACTTCTACCGCAACAGCATCAAATTTCAACAAGAAGATTCTTACTCGTTTAAAAACTACTTCGAGTCGTTAAACGACTACTTGCAAAAGAACAACATCAAGAAATTCTACTTTTCACCAGAAGGTGTGTACAACCAGATTAACATCAGCAGCATTCGCAATCCCTTCACTCAAAAGTATTTATTGGATGAGTATGATATCCAAATTATCACTAACACGCGCGAGCTTGCGAATAGAAGTGCTGATAAACGTGTGGGGCAGACGCCCGTGCTCATGGGCTTTCCAAAATTTAATCTTGAAACCGAAGGAAGTACAAAGACTGCCGAAACACGAGGGGGCACTCGGGGGGTAAGTAGAGGTGGCATAAGTCGCGGATTGCGTGGGGGCTTGTTGCGTTACATGCGTGGTGAAGATGGCATCTCTGTGTTACCAGGAACTCAAAAAGAGATCAATGAGATTACTGCACTCTTTAGTGAAAAACCTATCGTGTATATGGAAGCTGAAGCGGGTGAACAAATCATCAAAGCCGTAAACAATCCGAGAATTCTTCACATTGCCACACACGGTTATTTTCTCGAAGATGAAGTACTGGCGGATGGTACAAAGACTCAATATGTTGCCAATCCATTATTGAAAGCAGGCTTGATCCTAGCAGGAGCCGAA